>CALMIR010000023.1 GCA_937864265.1 uncultured Saprospirales bacterium
CTTTGAATATCTTGTCGTAGTCGTTGCCTGGTTTTTTGGGTTTTCGTTTGGCCATATTGGGGTGTTTTCAAGCAAAAATAAGTTTATTGTTTTAGAATAAAAAATATTTTGTTCTAAAAATAAGTTATTTGCCTGATACCCAGATTAGATGATAATACCGCAAGCAATCGAGCGTGGCGAAGGTATAATCGGGGCTGACATAGCCCGCAGGAATGGTTTACTGCATTGGATGTTTTTGTGAGAAGGAGGGAATACCCGGTATAAAGGTAAGTGGCGAATTAAAAATTAATAGCCTACTTACCATAGCGGATGCTCTTAAAGTGAACCGTTTTGGCGGTTATGATAAAGACAAATAAGGTGATTAATTTTCTCTGGGTTGCGTAATGAAAGAGATTGGAGCGGTTTGAATAAGTGCTTTTGAGCTATTCAAACCGCTCCTGTTGAATAATTATTTGTTGTTTGGCTTGTCTGTAACAACCTTTATTGCGCAACAACCAGTGTACGACGTACCAGTGTGCCATCTTCCATCAGGGCTTCTACCACATAAGTTCCTGGACTCCAATCCTTCACAGAAACATCATGTGCACCCGCCCCAAATTCGGATTCGTACACGCCGACTCCCAATACATTGAATACTCGAATGTATTTGATTCCCTCCATCGCAAGAATGGTAAAACGTTCTTTGGCTGGATTAGGTAATACTTTCATGACTTGCTGCGGTGCCAATACTAGGCCATTAGTTTCGTTTAGCTGTAAATATTGGCTATTATTGCCACCTAACAAGGCTTCCTGCATATTGTCCATTTCCACCATTACCCGTGAAATGTCAATGTAATGTTTGCATACCTGAGTGGAGGTATTGCGTTTGGAATTGGGTACAGATGCCGCTGGCTGATATTCCTGACGGGCAGTGTAGGTCAGTTCATCTGCGTCAATACTTGCTGAAAAAGCACGGTGTCCGCTTTTGTATATTTCATGGGTTTCTTGAATGAGCTGTCCCTGCTGCAATACACATTCTTTTTCTAGCGGCACTACTGGTGTACCCGGACCATCTGGCGGAAATGCGGGGCATCCGCTTGGCGCATTGGCGACTTGATTACCTGTGTTCAGACTAATGTCGGAAAAAGAACCGCCACAGCCATTTTGTGCTTTTTGCAAGATGTAGTCCACTTGTGTTGGATTTGCATTGTCAGTACCCCAATAATTGCCCTGCGCACTGACCGTAGTGATGTCGTTTCGTTGCACATAGCAAATTTGGAACAATTGTGCCGCAGATGATGCAGAACCGTTTTGAAAGTGGTTGGCACGCAAATAGGTTGGATCATTGGTGCCACTATTTTCTATGGCATCTATTTGCAAAAGAATATCTTGTCCTTTGATACCTACCTGATTATTGAGCAATTTGGCGCAATCCATCATCACCAATCCATGATCTACGTTATTAGCCCCTATGCCTCCAGCTTCAATGTGAATGCCATAGTAATTGTTTTGTACAGAAACTCCCCCTCTTAAAAATACATTGGTGCGGTGAGGTACCGGGCAATAAATACCTACTTCATTGTTTAAAATAACACCCCCAGTAACGATGAATTCCGGTACATCGGCCAAATGGATAGCGCCCCAGCTTTCTAACATCCCAGCAGGTGCATCATAACCTGAAACATAGCTGCCTGACAAGCGCGCCCCAGCTAGATTTCTTAAAAAGAGTGCAAAAGAGCCTTGAGCACCGGCTAGTAAATCACACTGTTCTACCCTAAGCGTGCTGCCCCCATCTATCCAGATGCTGTTGATGTTATTAATAAACTGCGTTTGGGAAACCATAAAATCCACGCTCAGATTGGAGGTAAATACCTCGTACCCTTCTATGGCGTAATTGAAGTCGTAAAAGCCACTGGAAACAACGCGCAACAGTGCTGCTCCCTGAAGATACAAACCAGTGGCATCGCCGTCCGACAAGTCAACCAGTTCCATACCACTAAAAACGGCTTCGCCGCTACTGCCTACCCTGATTTCGCTCTGATATTCATATTCAACTCGACCATCATATAGCTGGATTCGACTGCCTCCAATTTGTAGGGTTGTACCTGCCTGAAGCTTGATAAAGCGATAACCATAGCCGCCGCCTTCCAAGGAAAATAAGCCACTTTCGAGAGTAAGGGTATGATCGGGGTAAAAATCGAAATAACCATTGCCTTCAAAATCAAACTCACCGCCAATGACCAATTCACCCATAACTTTTATACGAGGTCGCCCTAATGGGTCTGTTCCATCGAACATTTCTATGTTTGCACCCGGCTCAATGACCAGTCTGCCACCTGCTTCCAGGATAAATTCGGAATAGTGATTAACACGCAAAGTAGCATCGGCCAGTACACGCAGTTCGCCCCCAGCTTCTACCCTTATTTTACCGCCAAATTGGGCTTCTGCCAAGCCTCCTGCAAGGAGCGTCACCACACCGCCATCTTCCACTACCAGTTCCGACTCGTGATTGACCAACAAACTGCCGCCTTGATAAATATCTAATCGAGCAGCATCCTCTACTACCAGGCGAGCAGCGTTATTGATGCCAGCAGCATCGTTCCATTCGCCGATAATGCATTGCCCACCATCTTGTATCTCTACAAGTGTTTGAGGACCACAGCCCAGGCGTATGTAAACGTCCATTTGGCTTACCGTGGCATTGGAGGGGTTATTGGTTACATCTGTATAAGCGATTCGTCCGCTTCGATTGATCCACAAATTGCCTCCGCTGTTGATTTCCAAATTTTCATCAATGGCAGCCGGTGTCCGGCTAAGGCTGAACGCGGTGGGTGGATTGGCCTGATAATCATACGCAGTATTGGCATCGCCAAAATTATATGTACGGTTGACTAACGGACTGCCAACCCCAGTTGTATTCAGTATAGCAGATAAAAGTACCCCAGAGTTGTCAAAACTGAATTCTGGATGCAATTGATTGTTATCCAAATGGGTACTTGGATCAGGGTCATCGTCCACAGCAATATACCTGCTCACGGTTGTGTTGCCTGAGTTTAGCACGGTTTGATTATTTGAAATATCTGTAAAGGGGTCTAACAACGGCGCACCAGAAGCCACAAAAGGGCCTACTTCTATGGCACTGATCGAAGGAATAAAGCAAAAGCGTCTGTTCAGCAATTGAATCGGAGGATTGTCAAAAATATCTTCTGGTAGTCCGAAGTCCAAGGGACCTGGGAGTTCCAGAAAACCACCCGGAGCGTTATCCAAGGGGATGGTATTTTTGACCGAAATTTCGTTATACGTAAAATTCACATCAATGAATCCGAATAATTCTGCATTAACCTGGCCTTTGTAAACCCGATGAAATTCATTGTCCATACCGGGCACTGCCCTTATTTCAAAATCCACTTCCGCATTCAAGCCTAGTCTGATAAAAAGCTCTAAAAAAAAATTTAGATTGATTTCTTGAAAGGCTAAAAAGTCAAATGCATCCCCATCTACATCCAGATACTTATCATTGGGCGCATAGCCCTGGTCAATGCCTATTTGTGAGCCATTGCTGATGGCTATGTGCTCACACTGCGTCAATGCGCCTTTGCTCTTGAACATGGTATAAAACGCTTCGAATTCCGGAGCAGGAGCTGGAAAGTGGTCTTTGTTGTAGATCAGCATCTGTGTAGGCGACGGCCTTTCTACCAAACCTATGCCCGCTTCCAGAAGTTCCACAAACTCTTCCAACTCAAATTCATCTTCAAAGCCCACCGCAAGCTCGGCCAAGTGTTCCACCATATACTGAAACCCAAGTGGAATATTTGCCCCCCGGAGCGGCGAGTCGAAAGAGACAAAGACCTCTGTCTCGTGTTCTTCTCCGGCCAGTTCCATGTCGCGCAACCCCAGCTTGCCGACCACGCCCCCCATACTGATGCCGACCACCACGTTTTTCTCAGAGCTGCCCGCCTGATGCTTGCGCAGATTGATCTCCCGGATGGCCGCCATGACCAGTTCGGCATTCACCTCCAGCGCATCGGTCTCGTCTTCGAAGTCTATAAACACAATATCGTATTGGGAATCATCCAAGTCGTCAATAATTAAATTTCCAGTTGGAGTGTCCATATTGAAAAGTTGATTGATCAACCCTCCAAAAGTAAACCCAAAGAATGCTTCCAATGCCTCAAACCTGTCTGCCTCAAAACCATTGATGACAATAAAAGGCTTGCGTAGCTGATCGTCGCAACAGGCCGAAAGCGCCGTTACCGTAGCTTGGCTGTTGCCGTCGGCGGTGCTTACGGTAAAGTCAAATTCTTGCCCAAAACAATAAATATCTTGCCCCGATACAATGGGGCTAACCGTTTCGAGGATGGTGATGGTGCTTTTGCTCAGAAATGTCGTTCGGTCCAAGAACTTGATTTCTGCTATTACTTCAACAGTACCCGGTGCATTAAAATGGGCTGTCACCATGCTGCCGTCTTGTACCAATTGCCAACCATTGCCGAAATTGATGCGGGCCGAAAGCAGGGGCTGGCTCACATTCTTGTGGATGTCCACATCGAAGGTATAGCTGCCCGAAGGCAGTCCTTCGATCAAGGAAGGTGCGGCGGCAAAAAGCCGTCGGCTTTCGTAGGGCGACGCAGCACCGGGCACGGGGTGAATCTGGTTGTTGGATACCGTCACCAATCCATCACCCAACGCAGTAGGCTTGATGCGGTGGTACTCGTAAAACAGCATGTTGAAAGGAATCACCCCACTCGTCACCGAATGTTCCACCAAGCCAATGGGCACTGCCACGGTGCTGCTAACAGCAGCATCGGCCAGGGTGGCACAAATGAAATCGAGGGAATGTTTGTTGACCGTTTCGTTCAGAGTGCCATCGTACTTGTCCAAATCGGCCAGTGGGATGGCTTTATCGGCTAGGAAGCCAGAAGAAATACCACTTAAATCGAGCGCGGCGAAGGCATAATCGGGGCTGACATAGCCCGCAGGAATGGTGTTGTTGATCTGGAGCTGCTGCCCGGCTAAAAAGCCTGGCAAGGCAAGCGCCCACAGCAGCACATGACATTTAAGCGCAATGAAAACGGGGGGGGGTAGTTGCATTGTTTTTTTTCATGATGATTTGTTTTTGGTTGTGATCAAAGCTTTTTAATAATGGATGTCAAAACGACCCTCGGTAATGTGTATCGTATCTGGGCAGTCTTCTTTTGCGACGGAAAAAGAGAATGTGCCAGCTATGATGTTTTTCTCGGTATCCAAATGGTGGATGTCTAAATGCCAAGGTAGAGAACCTATTAGTAAAAAAGGTTCTCCTGTCCACGCAGTTGTCAAACTATTACAATTCAGTGAATCTTGAAATAAACCAAGATTAATGGAATCCTGGAATACCTTACCGTTAATGGTCATTAACTGTCTAACTGAGTCTAGACCATTCTCATTTTTGATTCTTCTACTGCACCCTATGTCTAAACTACCAGTAGGCTCATGGTAGCTGTAGCGAAACTGGCTACCTAACCCGAAATAAGGCCCTCCTAAGGGCAGCCACACCTCCCCATTGACCAGGCAGCCGAAAGAGCCGACTCCTTCCGAGGTGATGGGGGGAAGTTCCCCGGTGGGTTCGAATTTGGTTGTAATTTTTTCCTTCCGGTCGCAGCCTGCCCAGAGGAGGGGCAGTGCCAGCAAGACCCAAAAGAGGTGAAATAAATGTTTGCTTTTCATGGTAAAATATTTAGAGTTAAACAATAAGCTACCAGGCCTGCGGGGCAGGCGGAGGGTATATCTGTTTGGGCAATACAAGCTAAAAATGGATGAAGGCGTCAGTGCAATGGGGGCATCGGTCTTTGCGTCGGGTATTGTTACCATCGATAGGATGGCATTTGCAATATTACAAAAAGTTGTTTGAAAGGGCAAGCATTGGTAGATAATATTTTGTAATCTTTTTCCAGGCATAGCACGATACAGTGATCAACGGAAGCCAGAAGCTATGCCACTTAAATCGAGCGCGGCGAAGGCATAATCGGGGCAGCAATAAGCTTATTCCATTTCCGGCTGTCGGCCAGCAGCAATGATGCGTTGGATGTCTTGCTCCGTCATGCGAAACACTTGGCTGATGGTGCTAATGGACAAGCCTGTTTCATGCAGCGCAATAATGGCGTCTAATTTTTCTGCTTCCGCTTCCTCAGCCCTACGGCGTTCCAACTCCAGTTCCGCTTCTGATTTTTGACGCTCCTGTTTGAGTTCGGCTTCGGCTTTTTCTCTTTCTAAACGCTCTTCCTCAGCTCTGCGGCGTTCAGTTTCAATCTCTGCTTCTGCTTCCTCAGCTCTGCGGCGTTCCGCTTCAATCTCTGCTTCTGCTTCCTCAGCTCTGCGGCGTTCCACTTCAATCTCTGCTTCTGCTTCCTCAGCTCTGCGGCGTTCCGCTTCAATCTCTGCTTCTGCTTCCTCAGCTCTGCGGCGTTCCGCTTCGATTTCAGCTTCTGCCTTAAGGCGTTCCAACTCAATACCCCGATCCAATCCGACCCGGTATAAATAATCTTTTTCTATATCAATTGTGATGGGCATGCTTGCTGCTATTTTGATGGTTTGCTCCGACAAGTTACTTATCAGGTTTAGCGTAAAACACCCGCTTCTCGTCCAACTCTAAAAACCGATTCCAAGCCTTTGTCGCCAATTCTCTGGTGAGGTGTTCGATATAATAACTGCCTGCTGCCGGATCGGCCACCCGGTGCAAGTAGCTTTCCATTTTGAGGAGGTGCTGTACATTGCGGGCGATGCGCTGGGTAAAGGCGGTACTAGGTACTTCTATTGAATGGTCGGCAGGCAGTACGTAAACCCTGTTGGCCCCACCGCTAGCAGCCGACATAGCCTGAGTAGCGGCCCGAATCATATTGGTGTATATGTTCTCGTCCTGAGATGCTTTGGCCAGGTGCGTCACCACAAAAGCATCGCCAGTAGCGCCATAGGCTTCCAGTATATTTCGCCAAAGCAGCTTCAAAGCCCTGATCTTGGCGATTTCTAAGAGATAACTCTTGCCTGTTGAGAGGGAAAATTGAAGGTGTTGGTTGGCCGTGGCGGCGTCAATGCCTTTTTCTTGTAGCTGAGCCAGGTATTCATTGCCTTTGGCCAGGGTAAAGGCCAGTTCATGGCTGATATTTTCCGAACCGTGGTGAAAACGCTGGGCATTGACTTGTAAAACTCTAAATTCGGGCATACTCCTTTGGCAAAATCGAATCAATTCGACCAGGTGATCCACAGGCGGTCGCACCCAATCGAGTAAAGGATCAAAATCGATAGACCCCTTAATATCCTGCAATGATTTATCTTGTTGCTCCAGCCATTTTGTAAAAAGCTCAAAAAACTGCCAAGGCATTTTGTCGGCATAGTTAAAGGCAAAGTGGGTAGAAATAAAAGTCGGTTCAATAGTTGCCAGCAATACAGTCAGTTCTTCCCCGCTCAATTGGTGGTTCAATTGAAAAAGCGGTGCTTCCACACCTCCCTCTAAAGCCTCTAAAACTGTTTGATTGCCAGCTTTGACCTCTTGTACGTCCACATACGCTCCAATCTCCCAATCGCGATTTGCCGAAAGAGCAGGCAGGGCATTTTTAAAATCTTCGGGATGATAAAATGGCGCCAAGAATAAATCATCTTCTATAGGCCAATTTAGCCTATCCAGTGATTGGCCTTTAAGGTCTTGAAGCACTTTGGCTTCCCATTCCGCCTTAGTATGCGGGGGAAATTCAGAAAAAAGATGCTGATCCTGAGCCATAGAAAAGGAATTTTCAAAGCGAAAAATCGGCAATAATCCCAGCATTTCCAAATTTATCGCATTGGCAAACGGGCAAAAAAAAAAGCAGAGGGCGAATACCCTCTGCGAAAAGTCCTGTATGAGAAACCCTTTACAAACCTAAAATTCTTTCTGGGAATTAACTAGGCATAACCCTAGTCATTCCCAGTTGGTATAGTTTTTTGGAGCGTATCGATGGAACTAAAAGTTCGTTGACCCTGATCCCAGGACTGCTCGAACAGCTCTCTTGATTCTTCAAAAATAGGTGGAACAGCATTGGGCATATATTCCGGGCAAGCCCCTTCCATTTTGATGATTTGCGTTTTTTCAACGGTATTGTCGCCGCAGCGGTCAAAAACGATCCATTTTCTATATACGATGCAAATGCCTGCATCGTATAAACCTTCATCTTCCCATTTGACATCGAAGCCACAAACCCCCTCCGTCAAATTATATTGATCGGTAGTTGTCGCCCAATCGCCGTCCATATCTAAGGTTGGATAGCTGGTCCAAGCTGGGCTGATATCATCATGGCGGCCTAACATGGGGTAGGACATGCCATCGAAATTGGGTGGAAAAAGGACTAAATTGATGTCCGGTTTTTTAACCGCAATATACTGTTGAAATTCTCCGTAGCTTCCATCTTCACCGGTCAGTTCCCAGCGCCTTTCAATCACGGAAGTCGCATTGGAAACAAATTCAAAGTCAGTGAACTGGATTTCAAAACCGGTCTGACCTGCTTCAAACTCCAGGCTAAGTACATCGCCTGCGTGCAGGTAATCAGAAAAAAAGCTTCCAGCCTTTTCTTTCTCGCTCAGCTCCAACTGTTTTTGCCCATTCAGTTGCAAGTTGAAGCGTTGATTTAAAAGATTGGAGCCCCCAATGTGCATCCATTCAAAGCTGATAAAGCCTTCTGTAGGGACAGTCATTTGTAATAACGCCTTACTTTCTGGCCAAGCAATGAACGATGCCCTATTAGCCCCTTCAACTAATAATGAATTGGGAGCTCCGGTGACATCTACCCCACCGTCACCTTGATTCTTTGTCTGCGTCCAACGCTGTGGCGCAAAATAGCCTTGAAAGCCAGTATGCTGGCATCCGAGCTTAAATACCTGATCGTTGTACTGGGATTTAATAACTTTTACGGGGATTAGAGGTACTGGAGGTACCACGTTTTCAGTGGTAGGTTCAAAGCAACTCACGGCATAATGAATGCCGGTTAATGGCAAATTTGCTTGGGTAGCAAAAGAAGAGATCGCAAAGAAGCAACCTATAATAAAAAGCAATTGGGATTTGTACAGGGTTGAGTGCCGCATTTCTTTCTTTTTTCTTCTGACTAAGAGTAGAAAATGACATACCAGATGCTTGCTTAGACGTAAGCAACTAGAAATAGGTACAATTGAAATAGAGAGAAGAAATAGGAAAGAATAACATGCGAAGGCTTCGTTCGCCTGAAACAGGTGACAGGATTGCGTTAGTCATGGGATTACACAGTTTAAGGGATTTATAATTTGCTAAAAAGCCGCTTGTTTATAGCATTAAGCTTTTTATTGCAGCAAAGATATTATTTCCATTAATGTGATGCATACCCTTTTTAAGGTATTTTTTAGATTTTATAAAAAAATATTCAATTTTTCTCCCAAATAGGACTATCCTTTAGTCGAAAAAATGAACCAAATTTTGATTTTAGACTTTAGTACCTAGCTTTATCAACCCTTTTATTTGAAGCGCTATGCAAGTTAAAAACAAAGTTTGGAAGCAATTCATCCCCCGTCCACTAGATGAAGTGTGGCATTTTTTTTCTCGTCCAGAAAACCTCAATGACCTGACGCCAGCGGATATGTCTTTTGAAATACTGACTCAGCTACAAGATGTAGAGATGTACGAAGGCATGATTGTAGAATACAAAGTCAGCCCTGTACCGGGGATTAAAATGTATTGGGTCACTGAAATCACCCATGTGCGCGATCGCCAATATTTCATCGATGAGCAGCGCTTTGGGCCCTATGCACTCTGGCACCACCAACATCATTTTGAAGCAACTCAGGGTGGCGTCTTGATGACAGACATTTTACACTACAAAGTCCCCTATGGCTTGCTCGGCAATCTGGCCGATTGGGTATTTGTGAACAATAAGATAAACGCTATTTTTGATTATCGGATCAAAGCCGTAGAGGAAATATTCGATTTTAAATCTGAACCGTTTTCCAGCGCCCCTGCCGAAACAGCCAAATACAAATAATGGCCATTAAAGATTCGCTGATAGCAATAGCCCAGCATACTCCAGCTAATTCCCAGCCCAAGGTCACAGCCAATAAATAACCAAGAGGTATCTCCACCGCCCAAAAGCAAAGGAGATTGACCAATGTAGGTGTTCGGGTATCTCCTGCACCATTAAAAGCATTGCTGATGACCATACCATAACCGAAGAAAATGTAACTGACGCTAAATATGCGGATACTGAGCACTCCTGCCTCTAATACAGCCGGTTCGTTGGTGAAAAAGCTCAGCAGTGTATAGGCAAAAGTAAAATAAATAATGGCAACACTCAATAAAAACAACATGGTAAAATGAGCGGATCGCCAGACTGATTTTTCAGCCCTTTCGGGTTGCTGCGCGCCCAAATTTTGCCCAACCAGTGTCGCTGCAGCATTGGCTAAACCCCATGCAGGCAAAATGGTAAATACGATCAAACGAATGGCGATGGTGTAACCAGCTACCGATTCGCTACCAAACAGGGCAATGATCCGCATCAAAAACACCCAACTGGCAGAGGCGATTAGAAACTGCCCAGCCCCTGTAGCGGCTACGTCACTCAGCTTTCTGATAATGCTCCAATCGGCTTTAAAAAGGGGTAATTTCAAGCGAATGATGCTCTTTCCACCGAATAATATCCACAATTGATAGGCTACACCTACGCCCCGGCCTATAGTGGTAGCGACGGCAGCGCCACTTACACCCAATTCTGGAAAAGGGCCAATCCCGAAAATCAATAATGGATCGAGGATGATGTTCAACAAATTGGCTACCCAAAGCACCCGCATCGCAATGGCTGCATCGCCAGCACCGCGGAAGATAGCGTTGAGCAAAAACAGGAACATAATGACCACATTAGAGCCTAACATAATACGGGTATAACCAGCACCTGAAGCCACCACATCGGGCGTTCCCCCCATCAGGCGCAGGATGTCTTCTGCAAAAACGAGCCCGGCAATAGCCACTAATACAGATAGGCTAAAGGCCAGCAAAATGGCTTGTGCAGCCGATTTGGCAGCAGCTTCAGCATCTTTTTCGCCGATTCGTCGCGACACCATTGCGGTCGCAGCCATACTCATACCTATCGCAACCGAATAAATTAAGGTCAATACCGATTCGGTAAGCCCCACCGTAGCCACAGCATCTACACCGATGCGAGACACAAAAAACACGTCCACTACAGCGAAAAGGGATTCCATGACCATTTCCAATACCATTGGTATGGAAAGTAAGATGAGTGCGCGGTTGATGCTGCCTGTTGTATAGCTCTTTTCTTCCCCCGATAGGGCTTCAGCTAGTACTTTAAGTATGCGTTTGATCACGGTCGGATGAATTGGTGTTCAGGGGTACAACCACAATAGAACCGAAAAAATTCACTAATGGATAAATTTTATTGATTTTAGTAACGCAGAAAAATTACACACTACTTAGTTAATCAGGCATCGAACATCATTTAGCAGCATTTGCCCCATGCTTGTCCCGCAAAAAACTTATTTTTAGCCTGAAAAAATCCGATTGAATAAAAATTTCACTTTAACCATGAGAAGAAATCACTTGATGGGCCTCCTTTTTTTGGCTAGTAGCAGCCTACTGTGGGGGCAAAACACCTCCAATCACGGCAATAAGTTCGAGCAATTGGGTACGCTATTACCCAGCCCCAATCAATACCGAAGTGTGGACGGCTCGCCCGGCCCCGAATACTGGCAGCAGCGCTGCGATTATGACATCGAATGCCGACTAGACGACAAAGAACTGCGCTTGGACGGGGAAGAACTGGTCACCTATTACAACCAATCGCCCCAGGAACTGCGCTACCTGTGGCTTCAGCTCGACGAAAACGAGCACTCACCGGAAAGCGATAACCACTATTTCAATGGCAGTTCCATCAAACCCATCATGAGCGAACAGGCCCTGGATAATTTGGAAGCCTATAAAAAGCTGGACAAATATGGCCATAAAATCGAATCGGTGACCGATGAAAACGGCCAGGCACTCCAATACCTCATCAATAAAACCATGATGCGGGTGGACTTGCCCAAGCCCCTGCAACCGGGGGAGCAGTTTTCTTTCCGTATCAAATGGCATTATTATATTATTGACCGCGTCAATGGCCCGGACGGCGGCAGGGGTGGCTATGAATATTTCGAAAAAGACGGCAACTACCTGTTCACGATCACGCAGTGGTACCCGCGCCTTTGTGTGTATAGCGATTTTGAAGGCTGGCAGAATAAACAGTTCACAGGCACTGGCGAATTTGCCCTTACCTTTGGCAATTTCGTAGTCAAAATGACGGTGCCTTCTGATTATGTAGTCGGTTCTACTGGCGAATGCCTGAATTACAGCACGGTGCTCACTCCTACCCAACTGGCGCGCTGGAAAGAAGCTCAAAAAGCTGCTGAGCCGCTGGAAATCGTGCCCCTGGAAGAAGCAGAAAAAAATGAAAAGAAAAAAGCTGCTACTGATACCAAAACCTGGATTTATAAAGCCGATAATGTACGGGACTTTGCCTGGACAGCCAGCCGGAAATTCATCTGGGATGCTATGGCTTATCAAAACGAGGTGGGCAAACCGGTGATGTGCATGAGCTATTACCCTAAGGAAGCCTACCCCATTTACAGCCGTTATTCTACCAAAGCTGTAGCGCATACCCTAAAAACTTATTCCAGCTATTCCATTCCCTATCCTTATCCGGTGGCCATTTCCGTAGAGGCGCAAAATGGCATGGAGTACCCGATGATCTGTTTCAACCCGGGGCGGGCAGAGGAAGATGGCACTTATGAACAAGGCGCCAAACAAGCAGCTATCTCTGTCATCATCCACGAAGTAGGGCACAATTATTTCCCTATGATCATCAACAGCGACGAACGACAGTGGGCTTGGTTTGACGAAGGGATCAACAGCTTTGTACAGTTTTTGTCCGAACAGGAATTTGATAACAGTTATGCTTCCTGGGGTGGCCCAGCTTATATGATTGCGGACTATATGGCTTTGCCGAAAGATCAGTTAGAACCGATCATGACCAACAGCGAAAATATTGTTGATTATTTTACCAACGCTTATATGAAACCGGCGGCTGCGCTGAACATCCTTAGGGAAACCGTCATGGGACGCGAGTTATTCGACTATGCCTTCCGGGAATATTGCCGCCGCTGGGCTTTCAAACACCCAACGCCTGCCGATTTTTTCCGCACAATGGAAGATGCCAGCGGTGTTGATCTGGACTGGTTCTGGCGGGGCTGGTTTTATAGCATCGATGCGGTGGATATTGCGCTCGACAGCGTGTCCTGGTATCAGGTGGACATGGAAAACAACCCCGAAAGAAAAGAAAATACCTGGACGCAGCGAAATGAGCCGCCTTATGAGCACATCTCTCAAATCCGCAACCGCGAGGAAGGGGTGAAATTTGCGGTGGATGAAGACCCGGAGTTAAAAGACTTTTATTCCTCTTATCGCCCCTGGGAAACAGAAGATTCTGTGGTAACCAATACCATGTATTTGTACGACGAAACTTTTACAGACAAAGAAAAGGAAGCTCGTTTTGGTGGCAAAAACTACTACCACCTCTATTTCAGCAACAAAGGAGGGCTGGTCATGCCTGTTATTCTGGAATGGACTTTTGAGGACGGCAGCAAGGAAGTGCAACGCATTCCAGTAGAAATATGGCGCAAAAACGAAGCCAAATTTTCCAAAGTTTTTGTCAAAGACAAGGTGGTGACCAACATCAAAATTGACCCTTATCGGGAAACGGCAGACATAGACGAGAACAATAACGCCTGGCCCGTGGAAGAGCCGGCCCCAAGCCGCTTCCAGGTGTATAAAAAGCATAAGTTTGTGGAAAAACCCAACCCGATGCAAAAGGCGCAGCAAAAAAGGATCAAGCCTTGAGAAGATTACTCCGGCGCACTAAACGCCGGATTGCTCAAAAAGGCCTCATCGGTCAGCGTATGCAAAAAAGCCACCAAATCGGCTATGTCTTGGGGGCTTAAGCCCAGCCCGCCGGGTTGAAGATTGCTCTGCATGCGCGGATCAATGGTTGGGGAATCGATTGTACCCGTATTGTAATGTTCGATGGCTGCTTCCAGCGTTGCGAAGCGGCCATCGTGCATATAGGGCGCTGTAAGAGCAATATTGCGCAGGGTAGGTGTTTTGAACTTGGCTCTATCCTCTGCCTTTCCGGTGCTGGCCATCAGCCCCTTATCCAATTGGTTGGCCGCTGCATCGAGGCCATTATTCATGTACAAATCGTTGGTGAAGTTGAAGCCGGAGTGACAATGCAAGCATTCCGCGCCGCCAACCAGCCCTGTCGGGTCGTATTCTGTAAAAAACAGTACCCGCCCCCTTTCTTCGCTCGCCGTCAGTTCTACCTCTCCCATCAACCAGCGGTCGTACTTGGAATGGGTAGAGATGAGCGTCAATTCAAATTGCTCGATGGCTCGCCCAATGCGCGCAGGGGTGATGGCCTCATCGCCAAAAGCTCGAACAAACTGGTCGCGGTATTTTTTATCCGCTTGAAGCTTGCTTACTACCCGATCTAGCGTTTCATTCATTTCCAGCGGATCCTGGATGGGAAAAAGTGCCTGCTCGCGAAGCGAAGCTGCCCTGGCATCCCAAAAAAAGCCATTTCTGTGCCAAGACAGGTTGATCAGCGGCATGGCCTGCCTTGTGCCGGGCAAGCCAGCTACCCCGATGCTGAATTGGCGTTCATCGGAAAATCCGGTAGCCTGTTGGTGGCAGCCGGCGCAAGATTGGGTGCCATCGGCACTGAGTTTTTTTTCATAAAACAACATGCGCCCAAGTGCTACGCCTGCAACCGTCAATGGGTTGTCTTCTGGAAGTTTGGGATCGGGAAAGTAGCCCCAGTCCAGTTCATAGGGGCTAGGATCATATTCCGGCGCAGGTTCTTCTACGATGGGCGTCATCGGACTATCATCCTCTTCCTTGCAGGAAAAAAGTAGGCTGAAACAGAAAAAGGATAATAAGGTGTATCGTGTAAAATTTTTCATCATCAAAATTACTCCCGTAAAAAGACCAATTCATCCTTACGGCTGAGCTTGACCATTACGGAGGGCTGCCCGGCTACGGTTTCCCTGCGGCGGTACTTGGACACATAATCCACTTCCTCGATCACATCAGAGCTGATGGAACCAAAATTGAGTGGAAAAAAACCATTCCGTTTGTCCGCTTCTACTGCTGCGATGGGCGATCCCAATAAATCCACGAGGTCGCGACAATAGTTGTCCTGCACCAATCGGATGGCAATGCGGCCTTCCTTGGAAAGTGCCTCTTTGGGCAGATTGCGCCCTTTGTCGTAAATCACGGTCAGGGGGCGGACATGGTAAATGAGCAAAGTTTCCAGGCGCGGATGCAAATGTTGCACATGGCTACGGAGCATATCCAGCGAACTGACCAAGACTTCCAACGCGGCATCGGCGGGCAATTGCCGGAGCTGGCGCAGGCGTTCGATGGCTACTTGGTTGCTTGCATCACAGCCCACGCACCATACGGTATCTGTAGGAAATAGGATCAAACCTCCGGCGCGGAGCGATGCTAAGGCGTTGTCAAGATCGTAGTTTTGAACCATTGTTGCCCCATCATTTGTAAATGTCATCATATTCATGAGGTTTTCAGTACACGCTATAACTGCTGATTTAGTTTAAGGGCATTACGCTTCCAGTTTTCTCAGTGGCAATAGTATGATTGTCTTTAAAATTGCCAACGCGCAAAATATAAATCCAAAGATACAAGATAAAAAAAACAATACTTACCTTAATCCTTGAATTGAAATACATACGGAAATTACAACTCAAAAAGTATTTTCGTATTGCTTTTAACTGTCTTGAAAATGATCGCTTCAAAAAAAAATGGCCTACTTGTCTAATTTTTGACATCTGGGCAGTTTGTCCTGTGAAGCAACACTAAAAAACGCAAAAGGTGAAGTCTTTATTTTACTTGCTTACAATTATTGGATTGGTATGCCTAAAATCTTATTCGCTGCAAGCGGCGCACATCATTGGTGGGGAAATTACTTATGAATGTTTGGGCTGGACAGGGGGCGACCCCAATTCAGGCTCGCGTTCTTATCAATTCGTTATGAAAATATACCGCGATTGCCAGGGTGGAGGTGCTGGATTTGATTCGGCACCCAACGGATCCTTTTTAGCTACGGTATCCATTTACCGGGCTGATTCCAGTTTGGCTATTATGAATATTACCCTAGGCCCTCCTAGCATCAGCTTTGTAGATCCCGATCCGGGCAATCCCTGTTTGATCATCCCGTCCAATGTATGCGTACAGGAAGCAGTGTATGTGTTCCCGGTTGTTGATTTGCCGGTTATCGAACACAGCTACTTCATTGCTTATCAGCGTTGTTGCCGCAACAACACCATTACCAATATCATCGACCCGGGCGGTTCGGGAGCAACTTATTCCATTGAATTGACGGCTGCTGCTCAAGCCTATTGCAATAACAGCCCCACTTTCGATTATTTTCCTCCCGCTGTGATTTGCGGAGGCGAGCCGTTTAGTTTTGACCATTCGGCCACTGATGTAGATGGCGATCAGCTCATTTACTCCTTTTGCACGCCGTTTTTAGGCGGAGGCCTGAATTTTGACGATCCAGACTCGATGGACGGCCTGGCACCCAATCCGGAGTCGCCACCTCCTTACACCCCGGTTACTTTTATTCCGCCCAATTACAGCGCATTAGATCCATTGGGCGTATCTTCTAATGTCAATATCAGCAATAGCACAGGCTTGATTACGGGCATGCCACAGATTCAGGGGCAGTTTGTAGTGGGGGTTTGCGTAAGCGAATACCGGAATGGGGAATACCTCGGCACAGTAAGCCGAGATTTTCAATTCAATGTCAGTTCTTGCGATCCGGTAGTAGCGGCTGAAATCCCCGGACAGGCCGTCATCAATGGGAGTGATTATTTATTTGCCGTATGTGGGGAGAAGCAAATTTTATTTGAAAATGAGAGCTATCCGGTGGCTTCCATCGATGAGGTGGCTTGGCAGTTTTACTTGGGCGATCGAGACACCATTGCTTATTCCTGGGATGCGACCATCGTGTTTCCCGATTATGGGGAATACCGCGGGCGGCTGATTGTCAACCCCAATACCCTGTGCAGCGATACGGCTTTTATAGTGGCGCGACTGTTCCCGCCTGTTGAGGCCGATTTTAGTTTTCAGTACGATTCCTGTGTGGCAAGTCCGGTTCATTTTACCGATTTGTCGGTGGCAGAAGGATCTGAGATATTGTTCTGGAATTGGACTTTTGAAAGCGGCCGAGGTTCCAGTGAGATCAATCCGGTTTATCAATACGACGATCCGGGTATCAAAGTGACCAAGTTGAAAATTACAGATGACAACGGTTGTCAGGATTCTACCTTGCGGCAAATCCAATATTTCCCAGCACCGGAAGTCTTACTGGTTTCTCCCAGTCGATTTGTGGGTTGCGCTCCCGGTTCGATTACTTTTAGCAATTTATCGGAGCCCGTGGACGAAACGTATCAGGTTTTCTGGGATTTTGGCGACGGAGGTACTTCTGAGGCGTTTAACCCCACCTATATTTTTGAACAGCCTGGGCTTTGGTCGGTTTATTTAGATGTGGTATCGCCCAATGGCTGCCATGTAGATACTTTGTTCCGGGATTTGATTCGGATAGATGCGCCACCTGAAGCACGGTTCAACTACACGCCCCAGGCATTGGATGTTTTTAACAAAACCGTACAATTCGAGGATCAATCGGAACGTGCGGAGCATTGGTATTGGGACTTTGAGGGCGTAGCTTATTCTACGCTGCAGGAGCCTGTCTATACTTTGCCAGATACGGGCTTGCAGCAAGTGGCCTTGATTGTCACGGACCAGCATGGGTGTAAAGATACCTTAGTGCAGGTGTTAGACGTTGTACCTCTGGTGACTTATTTTTTACCCAATGCTTTTAGCCCCAACGATGATTCCGTTAATGATGTCTTTAAAGGCAAGGGTTATTTGAGGGGTTTGAAAGCTTTTGATTTGTCGATTTGGAGCAGGTGGGGGGAACTGATTTTTCAGACCAATGACCCGGAAACGGGATGGAATGGTCAAAAGAACAACGAGGGGCAACCTTTGCCGGCTGGCATTTATCCTTGTGTCGTGAAATATACAGATCCGAGGGGGACGCAGGTGGAGGTGAGTGGATGGGCGACGCTGGTTAGGTGAAATTGGGTGAGGGTGAGGGTGAGAGTGAGAGTGAGAGTGTGGGTGTGGGTGTGTTTCAACACTGAGAACACTAAGAGCGTAAGATTGTAAGGTGAAATTGGGTGAGGGTGTGGGTGTGGGTGTGCTGCAACACTGAGAACACTCCCGTCCGACCGGGCATCCGGGCGGGAAGAATGTAAGGCACTAAGAAGAAATTGGGTGTGGGTGTGCTGCAACACTTAGAGCACTCCCGTCCGACCGGGCATCCGGGCGGGAAGATTGTAAGGCACTAAGAAGAAATTGGGTGTGGGTGTGCTGCAACACTGAGAACACTCCCGTCCGACCGGGCATCCGGGCGGGAAGAATGTAAGGCACTAAGAAGAAATTGGGTGTGGGTGTGTTTCAACACTGAGAACACTAAGAGCGTAAGATTGTAAGGTGAAATTGGGTGTGGGTGAGGGTGAGGGTGAGGGTGTGGGTGTGCTGCAACACTGAGAACACTAAGATTGTAAGGCACTAAGAAGAAATTGGGTGTGGGTGTGGGTGGACATGTCTAGGCTTGGCCACCCGCCTGACGGAGGCAAGAAACCAAAGCACATGGGACAATAGCAGGGTTTTGAGTTAAATAACAAAAAGACTATGAAAAGAAAACTAGAGTTGGCACTTATTATCTGTCTGGGTATAGTGCATTTGGCGCAAGCCAAGCACATCATCGGAGGGGTTATGACTTATGAGTGTCTGGGAAACGGTCGTTATGAATTCACACTAAAGTTGTACCGCGACTGCAACTGTACGGATTGTGCTGAATTTGATCCTTTTGCATCTATTGGCATTTACCGCTGTACAGGTGACAATTGCGGGGGGCAAAATCAGAATAATCCATTTCAGGAAGTGGATGTCCAATTACTTTCCGTCACTCGAGTTGAAGAGCCTGATTATCCCTGTCTGATTCCTCCAGATGTATGTGTCCAGGAAGGGCTCTATCAGTTCCAGTTGGATTTACCTGTTTCCAGCACGCAAAGCTACCACGTTTCCTATCAGCGCTGTTGCCGCAACGTCACTATTTCCAATATCTTTAACCCGGATCAGATAGGGGCTACGCACACCATTGAAATCACCCCCCTTGCCCAGCAGCAATGCAACAATAGCGCCATATTTAATGAATTTCCGCCGACCATTATTTGTGCTGGTACATCTTTAGTTTTTGACCATTCTGCCACCGATGCCGATGGGGATCAATTGGTGTATAGCTTTTGTGCGCCGCTGCAAGGAGGAGGGCCTATTACCGATAACGCTGCTTTGTACAACACTTGTGCAGGTGCTCAACCCATACCAGCTTGCCCGCCTCCTTACGATCCCATTGTATTTATTGGCCCCACTTATTCGCCAACCAATCCGGTGGGGGGCAATCCGGCTATTTCTATTGACCCCAACACAGGAATTATTACGGGTACGCCCAATATTCAGGGGCAATTTGTAGTAGGGGTTTGTGTGCAAGAGTTTCGCAACGGGATGCTGATCAACGAAGTTTTCCGCGATTTTCAGTTTAATGTAGCCTCTTGTGATCCTACTGTCATTGCCCAAATCGCTTCCGATGAATTGGTGGACGATGAGTTTGTGGTCATTTCCTGTGGTGATTTAGATGTCAATTTTCAAAACACCAGCTTTCAACAAAATTTTATTGAGCAATACGAATGGACGTTTGATATAGAGGGTGTACCCACTACGTTTGATGTATGGAGTCCGCTGGTCAGTTTTCCAGATACTGGCACTTACCTGGGCAATTTGATCCTCAACCCCAATACGGCTTGTGGTGATACAGCTTTCATTCAGGTAAATATTTATCCCGATTTGGATGCCGATTTTGAGTTTGAATACGATACTTGCATAGCCGGTCCTGTGGTGTTTACAGATCTTTCTTATGCTGAAAGTGGCCTCATCACCAATTGGGACTGGGATTTTGCTGACGGCAATACCAGCACGCTACAACATCCCATTCATCAATACCTCATACCCGATGAATTTCCCGTCGGCCTCACCATTACGGATATCAACGGATGCCAGGATACAGAAATCAAGCCTTTGCTTTATTTTCCAGTTCCCGAATTGCTCGTAGTAGCCCCTACGGAGGAAGTGGCCTGCGTTCCAGCGCGTATTCTTTTCAATAATTTGTCCTACCCGATCAGCGAAGCCTATGATATTTTATGGAATTTTGGGGATGGCGGTACGGATACCGTGGTCAGCCCAATATATGTGTATGAAGAAACGGGTACTTATACGGTTTCTATTGATATTGTCTCCCCCTTGGGTTGTCAGACGGATACCACTTTTTTTGATTTAATTACGGTATTGCCTTCACCAATGGCTGGATTTTCCTATACGCCCAGCCAACCTAGCAATATTGTGCCAGAAATCAGGATTACCGACGAATCGATAGATGCCATTCGTTGGTTGTATGATTTTGGTTCAGGGCGTACCTCTAATCTTCAAGAACCTGTGTATGTTTTCCCGGACACGGGGTTGTACCAGGTCATGCAAGTGGTGACCCATCCCAGTGGTTGTAAGGACACCCTTATCCAATTGATAGACGTCATACCAGAGGTGCGTTTTTATTTACCCAATGCTTTTACGCCTAACTATGATGGGCTGAATGATCTTTATATGGGTACAGGCGTGATGATAGGAGCGACCCATTTCCGCATGCAAATTTGGAACCGCTGGGGAGAGCAGGTTTTTGAAACCAGCGATCTGCTTAAAGGCTGGGATGGGAATCATCAAAAGACCGGCCAACCCGCTCCCGCCGGGGTGTATATGGTATTGGTTACTTATACTGGGCCGCGTGGGCAACCCTATGTCATCAAAGGGGTAGCTACTATAGTGCGTTAGTTATTTAGCGTTCACACTTACCAATTTGGCCAATTCGATGGGAATATCTATTTCTTCGTCTTGTGCCACTTTAGCGTGTATGGTATGAGTGTCTTTGGACATAATGTAAATGTGTGTGCCAGGTAAAAGCCCCAATTCCCACAATTTGGCTGAAATGCTTTCATTCATTTGCTGCTGTGCAATGCTGGCTTTCTGATGCGTTTCCAAACGGCTTAGGGACTCCCGTGGATACCCAGTTTTGACAGGAATAGGCGAACCATGCGGATCTTTAGTAGGATAACCTAGTACTTTATCCACTTCATCCAAAATATCATCGGTTAGGTGGTGTTCCAAGCGCTCTGCTTCATCGTGTATTTGCTCGGCGTTAAGCCCAACCTTCCCTGCCAGGTAGGTTTCCCACAAGCGGTGCGCCCTTACCAATCGCTGAGAAGCCTCAATACCAGAAGCCGTCAAATATAAGCGGGTGGGCTCTACCCAGCCATGTCTTCTAAGAATACGAAGGTGTCTGTTCAGTTGCCAGTCCCTCAAAGGAATTTGTTGCAACAAGCGATCTACATTCAGCATCCCCTTTTCCTGAAGGCGGTATGCTTGTTTTAAAATATCTTCTAACAATATGCGGCGTTTGACTTTGTTGAGGCGAATTTGCTTAAAAAGCAAACCTTTTTTAGGGGCAAAAAATACGGCCGCCAAATAAATCAACGTTGCAACAACAGCCATAGCCGGCCCTGGCGTCGTCTCCAGTTCTATTGCAAATACCAAGCCGAAAAGAGCCGAAAACAGACCTATTAATGCCGCATAAAAAACAGCCCAATCCAACCTGTCGGTTAGCAAGAGCGCTGTTGAGGCTGGTGTAATCAACATCGCCACCACCAGAATTACCCCAACAGTTTGTAGGGAGGCGACAACGGCAAAAGAAAGCAGCAGCATCAGGAAATAATGGATCATTTTCACGGAAATGCCCATGGTTTGAGCAATGACCGCCTGAAAAGTAGAGACGAATAAATAGCGATAAAAGGCTATTATACTTAAAAATACATAGATACAAACAACAGCCGTTAGTATTAAATCCTGATCTGAAACACCCAGTACATTTCCAAATAGGAAGTCTTTTAAATCCAAATGAACACCCTCATTGCGACTGATATAAGAAATGCCCATCACGCCAATGGAGAACATGGCGGTAAATACAATACCAATGGCCGCATCGTTTTTGGTCCCCACTTGATGTTGGATCCAGGTGATGCCGATGGCGGTCAACAAACCTGCTGCAACAGCGCCGAAGAAAAAACCAATGGTACTGTACCCAAAGAAGACAAACGCAAATACAACACCGGGTAGGATAGCATGTGCCAGGGCGTCACCAATCAGCGACATGTTTCTCAGCACGATGAAACAGCCCAAAGCGCCGCACATTAGCCCTACCATGCTAGAGGCTATCAGCGCCCGAATAGCCCATTCTTCCTGAAGGATTTCTAACCAACTCATAAGCTTGGAATATTGCTATAGAATACAGCAACAAATATACTGTTTTTAGATTGATCTAAAAAAAATTTTAGAAAAACATTTAGTTGTATTTAAAGCAGATCTATTCTTTCGCTTTTTTGTGCAGCGCAGCCCAATGCGCTTCGCTTATGTCTTTATAAGAAAAAAGCGATACCCCTTTGGCCCCTGCTGCGCGCGATACATCTATAGCCAGTTCCAATTCTTCGGGGCTGAGATGAGGTACAAACAAGCCGCTATAAACTGGTTTGGCCTGGTCTAGTCGATTCAGCGCAGCCTCTACCTGCTCGCCTATCCAAGCTACTGGAGCATTGTAAAAGCCGTGGTACAACATGGGTAAAAAAGCATCCAGGTTCCAGCGATGCCATTGCTGGCGCACACTTTCCCAATTGGGGAAAACCGCAGCAGTAATGACTTTATTGCCCTTTTTGGCCGCCGGAACCAGAAAGTCATTGACCAGTTCATTGACGGCATCGTAGCGGAATTGTCGCCAGGCTTCATTTGCTGCGGGCGCTTTAAGGTCGGTCAAGGGATCAATACCTGTTTGTGCCTTGAATTGCTCCCTGCAATAAGTCGAATAGCTGTAATCGTATTCCGGGTACTCTTTGTCTTGTACGATGTTGTACTTGGGTTGCAAGCCTTCGGCCAAAATGACATCGGGTACACGGATGTAATCCAAATGGATGCCATCCAACTCGGCGATATTAGCCAGTACAGATACCCGCTCTTGAACAAAGTTGCGCACCTCCGGGTGGCAAGGACAAAGGAATTTGTAATAGTCCACATAAGCTGGTTTCAGGTTGGCGGGTTCGCCTTTGCCATTCACTGCGTACCAATCGGGGTGTTTTTCCAAAATTTCCGGGTGATTACTAGGCATACACCACATCCAGGCGTGAATTTGCAAACCCGCAGCATGCGCCAAAGGGATCAAACGCTCCAGCAATATTTCTTTTATCGGATAATTGGGATGGTCGAAATAAGCAAATACGCCGTCAAATATCTGGGGCAATACGGCCTCAATACCTGCAGCCCTTATTTTATCAAAATGAACCTTCCATTCCTCATCCGTTAACCCCAAATCGGGGCGCAACCACATCCAGTTGTCGGGCAAGCCGGCAGTTAATCCAAGCTTAGCAGGTGCTTTCTGTTGATGTTGATCATTGCTACAGGCTTGAAGCCAGGGAGCCGTTAGATAGGCCGCGCCAGCTTTTCCCAATGTTTTTAAAAAGGCTCTTTTATCCATATGCATGCTCTTGATTCCTTCCGATTATCCTTAATTTCCGGGAAAGTGTAGGGGAAATTAGTAAAAAAAGCGGAACTTCGCGGCTTTGAAGAACTAAAATCAAAAAACATGAAAATAAATTTTGTTTTGAAATGCTTGCTCTTGATATGGGTTTGCTTTTTGTCACTTATTACAAATGCTCAACAAAACATGGATTCACTGAGTTACAGCCTGGGAGTGCTGGTTTCCCAAGATTTAAAAAGCCAGGGCTTCGACCAAATAGATGCGGCCTCTTTCGCCCGGGCTATGGAGGACATAATGAAAGGCAATAAGCCTGCTATTGACCCAAACGCCGCGATGAATATTGTGCAAACGCAAGCACAAAAAGCACAAGAAAAAAAGCATGCTGCTACCATAGCGGAAGGCGAAGCTTTTATGAAGGAAAATGCTCAGCGCCCTGAAGTCACCATTTTACCCAGTGGTTTGCAATACGAAGTGATCCAAGCTGGTACCGGCGCTAAACCAACTGCTGCTGATAAAGTGACCGTACACTACCAAGGTACCTTATTGGATGGAACAGTTTTCGATAGTTCTATCAAGCGCGGCCAACCCGCTACATTTGGCGTCGGCCAGGTAATTGCCGGATGGACAGAGGCCTTGCAACTGATGCAAGAAGGATCCAAATGGATCTTGTACATTCCTCAAAATCTGGCTTATGGTGCTCGTGGTGCAGGTGGTCAAATCGGACCATACTC
This sequence comes from uncultured Saprospirales bacterium, assembly GCA_937864265.1. Taxonomy (GTDB): domain Bacteria; phylum Bacteroidota; class Bacteroidia; order Chitinophagales; family Saprospiraceae; genus CALMIR01. Next base: position 24,551 of record CALMIR010000023.1, read on the forward strand.
CACCCTGATTTTTGAAGTGGAATTGATTAAGGTAAATTAATCCTTTCTCCATGCGCTTTGATGTCGTCAGCGTTTTACCGGAACTCCTCCATAGTCCGCTCCAGCATTCCATCATGAAGCGGGCGCAGGATAAAGGACTGCTTGAGGTAGTGCTGCACGATCTTCGCACTTTTGGCTTGGGCCGCCACCAACAGGTGGACGACTACCAATACGGTGGCGGCGCAGGCATGGTGATGATGCCCGAACCCCTGGCCAATTGCCTGGATCAATTGATCGCTCAACGCCACTACGATGAGGTGATCTATCTGACACCAGATGGACAACGACTTCAGCAAGGATTGAGCAATCAACTGTCGCTAAAAGAAAACCTGCTCCTGATTTGCGGCCATTATAAGGGCATCGACGAGCGCATCCGCCAGCATTATGTTACCCTGGAAATATCCATTGGCGACTATGTATTATCAGGCGGCGAACTGGCGGCTGCAGTGCTAATAGACAGTATAGGCCGCCTACTCCCCGGGGTGCTCAATGACGAAACATCCGCCCTTTTTGATTCTTTTCAGGATAATTTGCTTTCCCCGCCCGTTTATACCCGTCCTGCCAGCTTCCGCGGGATGGAGGTGCCAGAAATTCTCACATCGGGCAATACGCCTGCCATCGAAGAATGGCGCTATGAACAATCCCTGGAACGCACCCGGCAACGGAGGCCAGATTTGTTGGAGGATTGAGTCGCTTTTTTGAAAACGCCCCACGCTTTTGTCAGACAAGGAAAATATATTAATAAAACAGCCTTCTTTTTTCTATTTTAAAAAAACTGTTTCTTAATTTTGCCACCTAGACCTATGAAAGCTTATGAAAAAATCTATCCTTTCCCTGATTTTCATTCTATTTAGCATCAGTACAGCTTTAATCGGGCAATCCAAGCCTGTAAGCGGCAGTTGGTGGATTGCTTCTGCAACGGATTTGAATGCTGGTAGCAATGACAAACCTTTTCTTTTCGTTGGCAGTTACCTACACTTTATAGACAGTAGCCGTTTGGTGTTATCGCATGAAAAGGGTAACTTACTCGTTGCTTATCAGCAAACAGACTCCAGGTTGAGCTATCTGGATCAAGAGTTTCGCATTGAAGGTTACCGTGAAAATTTGCTGCAACTTTCCAATAGCACTGGTAATCGCGACTTAACAATAAAACTCAACCCTTGTAAGCCGCTTCCAGAAGAAGAGCTTAAAGCTTTATTGGACAAAAGTGCTGCTCCAGATGCCTCTTTGCCCTACTGGGATGCAAAAATGTCTGATGCCGTTGGAATGGCCTATCCCTATTTACTGATCCCCAATTATCCAGGTGCTCAGGAAATTTACAAGGTAGTAGAAGAAATGCCCCGTTTCCCGGGCTGCGAAGATTTACCTACTAAAGAAGATAAAAAAAGCTGCGCGGATAAGGCAATGTTGACTTACGTCTATAAAAATCTCGTTTACCCCGGCGAAGCCCAGAGAGCGGGTATATCCGGCATAGTGGTAGCCAGTTTTATTGTGGAACCGGATGGTACTCTTTCAACTATTACCATTGTACGCAGCATAGGCGGCGGTTGTGATGAAGCGGTAATAGACGTGCTACAACAAATGAATGAAGAGGGTATAGTCTGGACACCTGGAAAAATGGGCGGCATACCTCAAAGAACTCTATTCAACTTTCCGGTCAAATTCCAAAAAAAGTAGTCCTGGTATTCGCTATTGAAGCTTTTCTCACTTATCAGGGAGCGGAATATAGGTTGCGTCATTGGGTACTTTGGGAAATCGCTTGTTCATCCAGTCATTTTTGGCCTGTTCCAGGCGTTCTGATCGAGAAGATACAAAATTCCAGTACAAAAACCGTTCCTCTGGAAAAGGCTGGCCGCCAAAAATCAACAAACGGGTATTCGCCTCCAAGGTGATGCAGCACGTATTTTCCGTTTTTGAAATCAGCATCTGCCCCTGCTCAATTACCTCTGTTCCATCCTGTACCCGGCCTTGAGTGACCACAAAAGCGATTTCTCCCTCCAACTGGCCATCTATTTCTAAGAAAGCGGCCTCTGACGCCCATACATCCAGCATAAACAAAGGGGAATATACAGGCAAGGGAGACCGCCGACCATAGCCTTGGCCTGCCACTAGGGTCATTTCAAGGCTATCTTCTGTCCAGGTAGGTAATTCCGATTTTGGGATAAAGGCAAAGTTGGGCTCTATTTCTTCTTGTTCGGCAGGCAAAGCCACCCACACCTGATAACCGTGCATGGGAAATGTACTCCCTGTCCTTAGATGGGCAGGTGTTCGTTCGGTATGCGCTACCCCTTTACCTGCGGTCATAAAGCCGACATCGCCCGGGGAGATCAATTGAACTGCGCCTGTGCTGTCTCGATGTTCTATGTGACCCTCCAACAGGTAAGTGAGCGTGGAAAGTCCGATGTGTGGATGCTGGTCAACATCCATGTAGCGTCCCGGCTCTATGTTGGAAGGCCCCATGTGGTCTATAAATGTAAAAGGGCCTACTTGTCTCTTTTTTCTAAAAGGCAAAAGGCGCCCCACAAGAAAGTTGCCAATATCTCTTTGACGCTCCTCGACGAGCATTTTGTTATTCGCCATATCAACCCTTCTTAAAGCAGCACATCTCTGATGCTGGTATCTTTTTGAAAAACTGAATTTGCATAAGGGCAAAGCGGCAGCACTTTGATGTTGTTTTGGCGAACATATTCCACCAGTTGATCCAACAATTTGCGGCCAATGCCTTGCCCTTTTAAGCTTTCATCTACTTCGGTATGATCAATGATCATTTTGTGTTCACCAGCCATAGTAAAAGTCATCTCGGCTAGCCGTTTCTGGTTTTCTTCTAGGTAAAAAGCACCCTTTTTACCATCGGTTTGCATGTTAATCTCCATTTTTTGAGTTTCAATTTTTACGTCGCCACTGTTGGGTAGTTCCGGTTGTCGGGAAGGTCATTTTCAGTTCTTCGTTGTCTTCCTGAGCGATGATCACACCTGGCACATAGTACTGATTTGTGTTATTGGTTTCTTTGACCAGGTCATCGAACGTATAAGTAGAATCGGAAGTACGGGTAATATTGATCCATTTAGGGTCGCCTGTGACAAAGCCATAAGGATTGGTCGGTGTACTGGTAATCGCAGCAATGCCAGTTGTAGTGTCTGCCAATATTTCCATCCCATCCAATTGCACAAATGTGCTATTGATGCGTTCCCAACGCCCTTGTAGGTACAGGGGATCCCGCATTTCGGGGTTAGGCTCAGGGGTGGAATCATCTTCTTGTTTTTTGCAGGAAGCAACTAAAATAAGGCAGGTAAAGGCCAAAAGGCAGTAATGGAAAATGGGAATAGGTCTCATGGTATTCGTTTTTGGAATTTAACAAAGGTGTTATTCAAAGATACGAAAACTTCCTGGGTTCTGCGAGGTTTTTTGCGGCTCTAGTAGTGTGCAAAAAATTGCTTCCCGATTTTTCAAAGCCCTAAAGTTCGACCCTCCTTACAATTCCGCTTCCCACTCCCTGTAAAATTCCTCTAAAAAAACTTCCATAAACTGATGCCGCTTTTCCGCGATGGCTTTGCCAGTTTTGGTATTCATACGGTCTTTGAGCAAAAGCAGTTTTTCATAAAAATGATTAATAGTAGGCGCTTGGGAGGCCTTGTATTCTTCTTTGGTCATGTCCAATTTGGGCGGGATGGCTGGATCGTACAAGGCCCTGTTTTTGAAGCCGCCGTAGTTAAAAGCACGGGCAATACCTATAGCACCGATGGCATCCAAACGGTCGGCATCCTGCACGACGGCTAGTTCTGGGGAGTAAAAAGGGGAGGCCTCATTGCCGCCTTTGAAAGAAATGTGGAGGATGATATTTTCCACCTGTTGGATAGTGTTTTCAGGAACGGTCAGCGATTCCAAAAAAGCGCGAGCTTTGCGCGGACCTATGCTTTCATCGCCGCCGTGAAATTTGGCATCAGCTATATCGTGTAGTAGCGCCCCCAATTCCACGACAAATAAGTCCACTTCCTCGTGTTGCGCGATGTGCTTGGCCATTTTCCATACCCGATAAATGTGCCACCAGTCGTGGCCGCCTTCTGCCTGCGCCAACTCTTGTTGCACATAAAAGATGGTTTTTTCCAGAATAGTGTCTTGGTTAAGCATATTGCCTTTATCTAGGTGAGGCGATAATATTTAGATGCTTGATAAAAGAGCTTAACGTCCTAAATTATACTTCAAAATGCAATAAATGGCGCGAAAGCCGTCCTTCCAATTGATCTTTTTACCTTCTTCGTAGGTTCGCCCATAGTAGGATATGCCTACTTCGTAGATGCGAATTTTGGGAACTCTGGCTATTTTGGCCGTCACCTCCGGTTCGAAGCCAAAACGCTGCTCTTTTAAGTCCAAACCTTGTATGATGGGCGTGCGAAAAAGCTTGTAGCAGGTTTCCATATCGGTCAGGTTGAGATTAGTCATCGCATTCGACAGGAAAGTGAGCATTTTATTGCCGAGAGAATGCCAGAAAAACAGGATGCGGTGCGGATTGCCCCCCATAAAGCGAGAACCGTAAACGACATCGGCAAAGCCATCCAAAACTGGCTGTAGTAAAATGTTGTACTCCTGTGGATCGTACTCCAAGTCGGCATCCTGTATGATGAGGTAATCGCCACTAGCGCAGCGGATACCGGTATGCAGTGCTGCACCCTTGCCTTTATTTACCTCGTGTTTGAAATACTGAATATTTAAGTCTTGGTTTTGACTGCGGTAGCGCTCAATGGCGCCTTCGGTGTCGTCTTTGGAACAATCGTTCACGATAATAATCTCTTTTTCCAGATTGCCGATTAGGGCCACTGCCTTCACTTTGTCCAAAATATGGTGGATGGTAGCCGCTTCGTTGTAAGCCGGAATGACGATGGAGAGCTTTTGATTCATCTAAAGTCTGTTTCTGTACAGCGGGCAAAGGTACAAAAACTTTGTCTTCCACTTTTATTCTCCTTTTTGCAAGCTGGCAGGCATTTGGCCTATTGTGACAATGGAAAAAATTGTTGATTTTTGATGGTGTATTTTACGGATCATGAAAAAGAATAGCTTATGAAAAGGGTTGTTTTTATGGCTGCGCTGCTGTTGTTGGGAGGGCTTGCCTCGGCTCAAAGTTTTGTGAATACAGAGAATGTGTGGCAAATTAAGCATTTTAACTTTTTGGGGTATCATTATAGCTCTGCTTTTATATTTGGAGAAGAAGAGTTGATAGACAACAAAGTTTATAGAAGGCTTTACGAATGCGGTGATTCATTGTTATTAAGCTGTAGTCCAACTTCTTATGTTTATAGAGAAGATAGCTTGGGTCGTGTTTATTCTAAACGTCTAGATGATGAAGAACTCCTGATTTATGATTTCAGTGCAACAATAGATACAATTACAATAGATGATTATTGTTGGTACACTCTTGATGTTGTGGATTCACTTCAATTGTTAGACGGATCTTTTGCCAAGCAAATTCAATATAAAGTATTCGATGATTATGAGGTTAAGATGGTAGAGGGTATTGGTAGCCTATCATATCCTTTGTTCCCCGATGATAACTGTATATTTGATGCTTTAGATTTTTTAAGTTGCTATTTCCGCTCGGGAGAGTTACTGCTTGATCTGTCTCCCACCCAACCCTGCTTCTCCCACATTACCGCCATCAGCGAACCGGTTGAGTCCAATATGGCGCAGCTTGCCCCCAATCCGGCCTTTGCGAATGCTGCGATAAAAATATCCATACAAAGCCCCTTGACTTTTACACTCCGAATATGGTCGCCCACCGGGGCTTTGGTTTTAGAAGAGGCAGTGCAAAAGGATGCTGAATTCAGTTTGCCCCATTCCGGTATGTATTTTTTCACTTTAAGCGATCGGGAAGGGCGCTTGAGGCAGGTGGGAAAATTGGCCGTGCAATGAGTACTGTCGAGGCTGCGACACTTGGCTTTGATTTAATCGTGCTATGTCTTAATGGAACCAGTCTTTCGCTCGTTTCCTAAGTATGGAAACAGCATTTAAGATATGGAGGAGTAGCTTAGTTTTGGCGCTGCTGATTTGTTCTTTTAAAAGCGGTGCTCAAACCTGCTGCTCTGGAGGAGTGCCTATTTCCTCTAATCTCGGACTGCCGCCAGAAGATGCCGGCTGGCTTCAAGCCAGTTTGCGGTATGACCTCAACCTACTAAATACGTTGAAATCAGGTGCAAAAACCCTGGAGGATGATTCGCGCAGCCGCAAAACCCATTCTGTTTTATTCCAAATGGGGTATAGTTTTACCTCCCGCCTATCGGTAGATGCGTTGTTTAGCTGGGTTCGGCAAGAGAGGGTAATCCAACAGTTTGGCCAAACCGACTTTACACAAACCAACGGGCTGGGTGATGCCGTTCTGCTGTTCAAATATCGGTTGTGGAATGCGAAAAAAAATGCTTCCTCCTTCAGCGCAGGCCTGGGTATCAAAGCCCCTACGGGTGCTGCTGATTTGCGCAACGACGATGGCTTGGCCATTATCGCCGATTTGCAACCCGGTACGGGAGCATGGGATAAAGTGATGTGGGCACAAGGCGTGATCCAATTCGCTGACCGCCCGGGAATGAACCTGAGTATGACCAGCGTGTGGAGCATCAAAGGGGTCAACGAGGATTACTTGGACACTCAGCAATACCGCTTTGGTAAGGAATGGCAGGGGTTGTTGAGTTGGAGCGATCGCCACCGCTTGGGTACAAAAAATATAGACTTGGTCTTGGTCGGGCGCTTCCGCACGGTACAAGAAGATAAGGTCAATGGACAAATATTGCCCAATACGGGGGGAAAATGGCTATTTGTACAACCAGGTTTAAGCTATTGGTATCGGCCCGATATTTTCCTTAGTGCTTACGCCGAATGGCCTGTTTATGGACAGGTACAAGGTACCCAAACTGCTCCTTCGTTTCGGTTCAATGCAGGTGTTTTTTATCGGCTATCGCTCAAAAAACAAGAAGAGCTACTCCCCTTATTTTGAACACAACACATATAAAATGAATGCGTTATGAGAAAATTCGTTCACAAGAGATCCAGCATAATCTTCCTACTAGTGGGGCTTTTGGTCGCTTGTTCCGATCAGTCAGATGAAATTCAACCCAACACCAATACTGGCGGGCCGCCAGCGGTCAACGACTGGCTCATTCCGCCTGCGGAAGTACTGGACGGAGGCCCAGGCAAAGACGGCATTCCTTCTATTGACAACCCCCAGTTTTCGGACGTGTCGGATATCACTTTCTTGCAGGACAACGACCTCGTTATAGGAGTGAAAATCGGGAACGACATTCGAGTATATCCTCATCCCGTTCTCGACTGGCACGAAATAGTCAACGACAAAGTAGCTGACATTCCCTTAGCCATCACCTATTGCCCGCTGACCGGAACAGCCATAGGTTGGCGGCGTGAAGTAGCTGGTGCTGAAACGAATTTTGGCGTGAGCGGCCTTTTGTACAACGCCAATTTGATGCCTTACGACCGCGTTACAGATAGCCGATGGTCGCAAATGTTGTTGAAAAGTGTGAATGGCAGCCAGGCGGGTGTGGAGGTGGAAACCTATCCGCTGCTAGAAACGACTTGGTCAACTTGGAAGCGTCTTTACCCCCAGTCACAGGTGCTGAACTTGAACACGGGTTTTTCCAGGAATTATGGCTCTTATCCCTATGGCGATTACCGAACCAATGATGAACTTTTGATTTTTCCCGTGTCTAACGACGACGATAGGCTGCCGCGAAAAGACCGAGGTTTAGGCGTTCTGGTCAATGATAAAGCGAAGTTTTATCCCATTGATTCTTTTGCTCAAGGCCCAATTGAAGTCATTCAAGAAACCATTCAGGGGGTAGAACTCGTAATTATAGGTAGCCAGACACAAAATTTCATCGTTGCTTTTGAACGCCGTTTGCCGGACGGCACTTTACTCAACTTGGAAGGGCTGGATAATGCAGCATCAGATGCTGTTGTGAAAGATCAAGAGGGCAATGAATGGAACTTGTTTGGAGAAGCGGTACAAGGCCCCAGAATAGGTGCCAAGCTTTTTGCACCTACTTCCTTCATTGGGTACTGGTTTGCCTGGGGGACTTTTTATCGGCAATCGGATATTTATGGACAGTAAAGTATTTTTCATGTATAAAAAACCGTTTTTTCCTATGGCCTACCTGCTTACATTCCTGTTCAGCTTGGCGTTTGGCTGCGCCACTAACACAGGAAAAGTAACTATTGCTAAGGATCCTATCAGCCACAAGGTATGGGATGATTTATTGCACAAACACGTAAACGATGCGGGCTTTGTCAACTACAAAGGCTTCATTCAGGACAGCACTTTGTTGAATCAGTACCTGCAATTGTTGGCTTCCAGCCATCCACAGGATGCTTGGTCGCGGGAAGCGCAGATGGCCTATTGGATCAATGCCTATAATGCCTACACCGTTAAGCTCATTGTGGATCACTACCCTGTGCCTAGTATAAAGGATATCAAAAGAGGGATTCCATTTGTGAATACCGTTTGGGACATCAAGTTCATCCACATTCAGGATCAGACCTATGATTTGAATAACATCGAACACGGTATTTTGAGGAAAGATTTTGACGATGCCCGCATACACGCGGCTGTGAATTGCGCTTCTTACTCTTGTCCGCGCTTACGCAATGAAGCTTATGTTGCCGAGCGCTTGGAGGAACAACTCGACGATGCCATGCGCAGCTTCATCAACGATCCAATGCGCAACCGGGTCAGTACGTACAAAGCCGAGCTTTCGCAAATTTTCAGTTGGTTCAGCGGTGATTTTAAGCAAAATGCCGATTCGATCAGGGAATACATCAACCGCTATGCCACCGAAAAGCTGTCAGAAAATGGTAAAATTACCCATATTGACTACGATTGGCAGCTAAATGATGCAGATTAATGCCTTATTCTGTTAGCTGTAAGGGTAATTGAGGCAGGTAGGAAATTGGCAGCGCAATGAGCAAGTTTTGACTAATGCCTGAGCTTGTTTTTGAGCAAGTATTCGATACAATTTTGCAACATACAAAATTCTATTCGTATGGCATCCATTCAACATCCATCCGGTGCGGACAAGCATCAACCCCAGCCTGCATTGATCTTTATACCAGACATTAGCGGCTTTACCCATTTTGTAAGCAACACCGAGATCGCTCACAGCAAGCACATCATCGAGGAGTTGCTGGAAATACTGATAGAAGCCAATACATTAGGGCTTCATGTATCCGAAATCGAAGGCGACGCTATCTTGTTTTACCGATTTGGACAAGCACCTACGGCTGCTGAACTGCTCAATCAAGTACAACAAATGTTTGTCCGCTTTCATACACACCTGAAAAAATACGAAAGCCACCGAATCTGCAATTGCGGAGCATGCAGCGCTGCCAATGTGCTTACCCTCAAATTCGTTGCTCATTATGGCGAAATCACGACCAACCAGGTTAAAGAACACCAAAAGCTTTTTGGCAAAGAGGTCATCGTGTCGCATCGTCTGCTGAAAAATGACATAGCCCACCATGAGTATGCCCTGTTTACCAATCCGCTGGTAAGTGCGTGTAGCAATTGGGTAACAGTCAATACCGTTGCTTGGGCAGAGGTGGAACAAAGCGAGCAGGAATACGACTCGGGTCGGGTACAATATTGTTTTTTGCCCCTGGCTTCTTTGATAGACTATATACCTGCGCTTGAGCCAGCCGACTATCGCATCAAGGGCCATACCACGCACCTTTTCTGCTCGAAAGCCCAAATACAGGCACCCCTCGAAATGGTATTCAATATCATTTCCGACCTGCCCTGGCGGGCCAAATGGATAGTTGGTGCTTTGCCAGAAGTGCAAGAACTCAATCATTCCATCTTTCAGGAGGGCAGCACCCATCTTTGTCTGGCCAACGGCCCGGTTACAGTTTCACATGATTTTCAGCACCAGCAGGATACGGTCAGCTTTACGGAAACCAATCAGGCCCGTGATTTTAGTGTGGTTTATACGCTATACCGCGAAAAAGACGGCAGTACCCGCTTGGAAGCCAATGCCTACGCCAAGCGCCATTTTTTCAAAAACCTTTTTTTCCAGCTTTTTGTCAAGCGTGCTTACCGCAAAGTTTACGATCAGACTTGGATCAACCTGGAAGGCTATTGCCAGAGCTTGATCAATCAGGGGAAAACGCACGAATATATGATTGTGTTGAACAAGAAGGCCGCTTGATACAAAACAAAAAATAAAGGGGAAGAAGCCTACCTTTGCGTCAGTAGAAACCCAAGCGACGCGATGAACCGCTGGCAAAAAAAGAGCTGGACACTTATCAATGGGCTAATCCTATTTACCGCTGGAGGCCTGCGCTTGGCCATGCTGCTGCAAAACCGTTCTTTATTTATGGACGAGGCCAGTTTGGCATTGTGCCTAGCTGAAGGTAAGTTGAGCGACTTTTTTCAGCCCCTCGATCATTACCAATATGCTCCTCCTTTATTTATGATGTGGAGCAAATGGAGCATCCTGATAGCTGGAGCGGGCGAAATGGTGCTTCGTTTTTTGCCCTTTATCGCGTCACTGGCCGCGCTGTATCTCCTGTTTTGTTGCTGCCAATTGTTGCGCATCCGAACGACGATCATTTGCTATCCGCTCCTGTTTTTTGGCTTTTCAGAAATGCTCCTTCGATTCAGCACGGAATTTAAGCCCTATAGTAGCGATACTTTGATGGCCTTGTTGGCCATATGGCTCTGCCTCAAAAAGCCGCCCTCCTCCTGGAATCGCAAAACGATAACGCTTTGGCTGCTACTGGGCTGCGCAGGTAGCTGGTTTTCCATGCCTTTGGTGTTCGTATTGACGGGTGTAGGTGCCTATTATGCCTACTCCTTTTGGAAAAATGGGCAAAAGCGGGCTTTAGGGCAAATCGCTCTATTGATCGTTGCTTGGATGCTGTCCTTTGCTTGGTATTATTGGTTGGTATTGAAAACCAATCTGGCCTTCGACCCGCTGGCACAATACCATCAAGCGTATTTTTTTCCCTTGCTCCCCACTAATGCGACTGATTGGCGGCAGGCTGGAGCATTGCTGCTGGGCATTTTCAAACCCGCTGCGGGGTTCACTGCATTGGCTTTGATCACAGGGGGGAGCTTTTGGCTACTTGCTTTTGCCTATTGGATCAAAAAGGAACCAGCAAAGGCTTTGCTTTTTGGGTTGCCTATATTGGCCACTTTGTTGGCTTCTGGCTTGGGTTACTTTTCGCTGTTGCCAAGGGTCAGCCTGTTTATGACCCCGCTTTTCATTTTGGGGATAGCCCGGGGGGCTTCGGTCTTGATGGAAAAAACAGCAAGGTACTATCCATTTTTAATCTGGGGTATTTGTCTGCTGGCTGTATTTCCTAGCTTAGAAAATGGGAAGTATTTTTCCCGACCTTATCAGGTGGAAGAACTCAAGCCTATCTTGCAACACCTACAAGCCTATCGAGCACTCCCCATTTGGCTCGACCACGAATGCGTAACGGTTTACCGCTATTATTCAACGGTACATCCCCAACAGCGCACTTACCGATTGGAAAATGTACACTGGGGAAAATGGGAAGAACAACCTGTCGAATGGGTGTCCTCCTTGCCTCCTAAGCAGACCTTCGGCCTCATCTACTCGCATTTGTTGTCGGAAGAAAATCGCCAGCGGATGGATCGGGAGTTGGAAGTTATACTAAAAAAAGCAAACGTAGTTGATATTTACGAGGCGAAAGGGGCTAAGGTTTGGGTGTTGGAGGGTAGGTAGTTGGGGCCAAACTGCGCTATTTTAATACGTGAATCAACTCCACTTGTACATCTCCATTCCCCGTTTTCAAATGGACGAAGAACACGCCATTTTCCAGCGAGGTGGTTTCCAGTACCAGTGTGTTTTTGCCAGCCTCCAAGCGTTTTTCCAGTCGCAGGCGCCCGTACAGGTCATACACGCTTACTGCCACCTCCTGCTCTAGGGGCTGCGGCCATTCCAGCACCACGACATCGCGGGCGGGGTTCGGGTAGAGGCGCACTTCCATAGGGGCGTGGGGCGCCGGTGCGGTTTCCTCCGTGCTTGTCATATCCACCTGCCCGTAGCAGGGCGGATCAGGTACCTGCCCGGATACCAAGGGGCCGAGGCGGTAGTTGGGATAAAATGGCATACCTCGGGCATAGCGATACGGCAATTGAACGGCATGTTGCTCTACTTGGCAATCCAGTCCGGGGTCGTCGGGCTGGTGGATGACATGGAGATAACTAACGCCGGAAAAAGAGTTGATGTATATCTTACAATCTGGCGCCAGTTGGGCATTGAAAAAAGTGACGTTAAAAAAATCCTGAAAACCGTCAAAAGCCGCCACCACCATCCTGGAATGGCCGATATCGGGCGCTTCTAGATCGAACTGATAAATGGTATCGCGGGTGCAGGCGTAGAGAAAACGAGAACTGGGCGAAAAGGCGATGCCTGCCCGGAAGCTTTGAGTGGGTGCCATGAGGTGCTGAAAGTTACTAAACATCCCGGTTTGGCGATCAAAGTCGAATAAAAACACCCCATCCGGCGCGCTGTGCCGGGCATAATAGCGGCCATCGGGGGAAAAACAGGCTTGGCCGCCGCCTGACCCGTTAAAACTGGCTTCGTTCCCAATAACCTGAAATGGAATTGTCTGAACGCCTTCGGCGTCTAGCAAAAACTTATAATATGTATTGTTTTGGTCGCCCCCATTGACAATCCACCAGTCCCGGCCATTGGCGTGTTTTACGGCTGTCAGTTGACCATAAGTCAGAGGTGTCCAAAGCAGGGGGACGTTTTTTTCCACTACCCGCCCCAGCCCGCCGTTGAAGGACATGTCCACCAGCGAATAGAACAGGGTGTCGCTTACCACATCGAATATGCTGTCATACACATACGAAATGTGCTTGTGAAAGAGGTAATAGCGCCGGGCATGCCCCGGATCGGGCAGGATCAGGCAGCTTTGGGTGCCAGCGGTGTAGCCTAGTGCATCTGAGTCACATTGAATATCAAATACCTCACCCGGGTTGATCGTATCGCCATTTTCCATAATCTGGTGCGCCGGATTGTAGATGTGGCAGCCATCGGTATAGAACTGTAAGACGCCGAGGCTGTCAGAAATAACAGCACTGCTAGGCCCCATAATACCGCCTAGAACAATAGGACTTATAACTGGGGGCGTTTCGTGAAAATTCATGTAACTGCCCTCAATGCCTTCGATACTCAAGTCATAATCGTACCCCAAAAACCAGTTGTAATCGTATTGCTGTGCCTGTACAAGGCCCACAATTGCCCATGCGGATATTAAAAAACTTATTGTTTTCATAGCCCTCTTTTATGTTAAAGTAAAAACGGCAGGAAAGCGGTTAGAGCTTGTCTAAAATTCCCTCAATTGGCTACAAGCGGCAAATTTTATTTGATACTTCGTTGTTTTTTTCGCCGGATTGCCCGCATCCGACTGCAAAAAACGCCTTGTCTAAAACAAAATTTGCTCGCTTTCCCCTAATCAGGAAAATTTAGACACGCTCTTAATCTTTCCTGCCATTCGTCCTGTCATTTAAACACATGAATCAACTCCACCTGTACCTCAGCGTTCCCTGCCTTCAAATGGACGAAGAACACGCCATTTTCCAGCGAGGTGGTTTCCAGTACCAGTGTGTTTTTGCCAGCCTCCAAGCGTTTTTCCAGTCGCAGGCGCCCGTACAGGTCATACACGCTTACTGCCACCTCCTGCTCCAAGGCTTGCAGCCGTTCCAGCACCACGGCATCGCGGGCGGGGTTCGGGTAGAGGCGATACGTCTGGGGTATTTCGACCTTATCCTGTTTCGGTTGGGTCAGGGCATGGCTAACGCCGCATAGCAGGTTGTTGTCGAATTGTGCCAGCGGGTCAATGAGGCGGTACAGGCTGCGCGCTTTGAACACCGCGTCGCCCCCCGCCTGTGGGCATTGGGAGGCAATTTGCCACAATCCGTTTGCCTCGGCCTGGCTAAAAAACACATTGCCTTTGGCCCATTTTTTGAGTAAAAATGCATTCACTCTTTTTTCATTGAGTTCAAATATTTGGCTGATGCCGATGGCCTGATTGGCCTGCAAGGCTTGATTGGTCAGTTGCTGGCGCTCCGAAGCTAGGCTGTTGAGCAGGGGCGTGAGCAGTAGTTCCTGTTGCCGCAGTTGTTCGAGTATCTGGCTGCGCTGCAACAGGATGGCTTCGGCTTGTTCGCCGCTGCCTGCGTTGTACATGCTGTCGAGGCGCAACAGGCTGTCTGCCAAAATCAACTGAACCTCCAGGCCTTCAATCAGTTGCTTGCGTTCCAGGCCGCTGGGTTTAATGGCTTGTTTTGTGGTATTGTCCACCTCATGAAAAGCACCAATACTGCCCAGGGCTTGTGCATCAACGAAATCTTGTTTCCAGCTTTCCAGCCCGCTTTGTCCTGCCCAACGGCTGTAGAGGTGGCGGCGGCCAGTCCACAACAGCGGCGTTTCGTATATTCCTGTACCCAGATTGCCGTTCACCAGCGGATGCACCACTTCGTCTTCTTCTTCTCCCGTAGGTGGTGGGCCAGGTAAATCGAGATCGCAGGCTCCTTCGTTTTCACTCAAACACAGGTAGGTGGATTCACCTTGTCCGGGACCTTGCAGAAAAAACCAGTCCCCACTTGCCTGAACCGCAGGCAGCAGGGCGCAGCCATCCAGGCTCGGCAGGTTGGGGTCAACATAAAATAGGGACTGGCTGATAATCTCATCTTCACCCTCATGCACGGCAGCCATGCCATTGAGGTATTCGCCGCACCATTTATTGCCCTGGTAGCGCTGTGTGCCGATGATGCCATCGGGGCTGATGCGCAGACCGATGCTGTGCGAGAGGAAGGTATTGCCCCTGAGCTGTACCAAATCGCCCATACCCTCGAAATTGAAGCCCCGGAAGGTCTGGTAGCTGGTATTACAATTCAGGATGCTTTCGTAGGCCCCTACGGAATACAGGCCGATACCCGTACCCGTGCTTGCGCCAACGAAATTGTTGCAGCGCACCCAGCTCTTTTGGTTGCCTTCCATAGACAGGCAGGCTTCCCCAGCTTCCGACATCAGTATGGCGGTATTTCGATGCAGTTGGATGTTTCGGCCAGTGCCGATTTGAATGCCGTTGCCGCTCCCCATCATGGTGATATCGTTGAAACGCAGCACATATCGGTTAAAGTCGTCGTCGGCATCATACGCATCGTCCTGTATGGAAAAGCCAGCGATGCCTTCATTGTTTATTTTTATAAAATTTTGGGAATAAGAAGCATAAACGGGGTTGTTCATCACAGCGCTGATGCCGATTTGGTCGGCGAATATGGAATTGTTCCACAAGCGCAGGCTCTTGTTTTGGCAATTGGCCAAATGGATACCTACATTCACGCGATCCATGATCGTATTGGCTACAACGACCCCCATACCCAATGCCTCGATGCCCGTGTTACACGCATCAAAACTGACTGTTTCATTGCCGGGTATATACAATAGCGGATAGGTGTTGAGGCTGCCATACATCAGTATGCCCCTGCCGTTGGGGCCGACGGAGGTGGTGCTGAACTTGATGTTCTCAAAATGGGTATTGGTCAGTAGCATGGAAGCATCGTAGCCCAATATGCCTACGCCCAAGGAACTGAATACATTGGGCACTTCGCCTGACGCGCCCATAAATATCCATGACTTATACACCCAGACACCCGCATAGGAGTTTTGCCCGGCACGGGGTGTTAGCAAAGGCCCACCTATGAAGCTATTCCCATAGCAATTATAGAGGTTGATATTGGGGTTGCTGGAAATAGTCGGATTGATGAGCAGACCGATATAGTTTTTGTTAAATGTATTGCCATGTAGGGTAGCCCTCGAACCAGTCAGTAGGGTTACGGCCTGTTCTGCATTGGTGATGCGGCTGTTGCTCATTTGCAGTTCCGCGCCGCCCTCCACGGTGATGCCTTCCCACATTTCATAGCAACTCAAAATGGGCACGTCGTCTAATACAAGGGTGGTACCGTTTTTGATGATCAGTTCGGCACCGGGTTCCATCAACAGCGCCGAACCGGAGGGAAAGGCATAGCAGTCGTCATCATAATTGCTGAGGTCTATTTCATACGCGCCCTGTATGCGAAGCTTTTGCGCACCATTAGCATCGCAGCCGAAAGGGTAGGATACGTTACCATCCTCTATGCTTTGTTCGAGAGAACCGGAGACGTGTTGAAAATCTTGCGCTTCAATTATATTGGTGGACAATTCTTGTGAAGTGATAAAGTCGTAGTAGGTGATCCACATGTTTTGAAAGTCATCATGATGATGTATCACACGATAGATGGTTATGGTAGAAGTGTTCTTTTCAACGAAAGATGATGCGGATGCATAGGCTAAATTCGATACCTCTAATGCCATGCTCGCACCGAATTCCATGAATACTTCATCGAGTACAAGGTGTCGAATGGATGGCGATTCGTTTTCAATCTCAAATTCCAAGTCCGGCTCAGGCGCATATTCGACATCATGGCTTACCACCGGGAATGCAGCGGCGTCTGTTTGTCGAATGTCAATTCTAAAGGTTCCTGTATCGCACGCATTCGATAATTCAAATACGGCGTTGACCAAATTGTCTTGATCGCCACAAGCTGTTATAACCTCCTTTTTATCTACCGCCGCATCTAAAAAAAAGATGCAATCGGGGCAAGGGGGTTCTTGTGCAGGACGTATATCATCCAGACAAAACAAGTTTAGGCGGTTAGCGATAAGGTCAACGGTACAGTTGCATAAAAAAGCATCAAAGAGTATTTCACTATCGCCGCCACCATCGCACATTAGTTCGTACTTCCCATATGCCACCGGTGCAGGAACATAACAGGCATCACAATTAATATCCGAACATCCAACATAGTCGTCGGTGTGGTCTTCACCTGTCAAGTTGTGTCCAAGCTCATGTGCTAACAAGAGAGAAGCAGCTGCACAAGATTGATCACCGAAAAAATCAGACAGGTCAACAATAAAAGATCCAAAGGATGTACATAATTCGCCATCAGAGCTTCCATGACCTGCAATATCGTTTCCTTCATTGATGAAGCATACAATATCGGCTGGTGCACAGTAGAAGTTATTGTTCCATTTACGTTCTACATCGGCTAGATAGCCTACATTGTCATCTTGTGTAAATACAAAAGGCCCTCTTTGGACGAAAAGAATTTCGAAGTCGGCATTAAAAAAGGAATAAACTTCATAAAAGCAACCTTCATAATGTTCAATAGCCAATTCTTCGTCCTCCCCAAATATTAAATAGGAATCGTAATCAATCATGATACCAAGTTCAATAGCAGCATCAGGGTTGTCATCCAAGCTTTGCGGAAGAATCTGATTCACGGCGAAATCTGGAGCAGGTTTTTCAAACAAAAAGTAATGGTCATTGGAAAGATCGTTCACCAACTGATATGCTGGAATGATTTCGTACATCACATTTCCTTCAATAATCCGCCCGGAAAAAACCTTATTACCCACATACCAACGCGCCGTATGCTCTGCTTGCCCGTCGGCATACCCCAAGTAGGTATTGTTTCGGGAACTTCCGGGAATGGGATTTTCCTCAAGGTTGATACTCCAAGCGTGGTTTTGACCGACTTGAAACACAAACTGGGCATTAGGTCCCTGAGTTTTCAAGAAAGTATTCAGTGCTGCCCGATCAAAACTGAATAATGTCCAAGGGTAGTTTTCTTCATTGGGCGGGTTGACACCATCGTTGATGATTACCGTGCCCTGAAAACTGTTGATTTGGGCGACTGCTTGGGTGGTTGAAAACATTGCAAAAAATATTATTTTGCAATAGGGGGGGTAAGCCAAATTTTTGTCTTCATAACTTTAATATGTTGGTTTTTAATGAATAAAAAATCGCTGTAAAATAATGTTTTTTTATAAAAAATCAGAACTACTTTTTTTTCTTTTTCCTATTTATATCAATGGAAGCTTCCTGCGTTTTGGAAGAACTGGCGACCAATTTATTGATATGCGCTACTTCTTGGTCGCTCAGCTCGCGCCATTGGCCCGTTTTCAAATTGCCCAAAGGTACATTCATGATGCGTGTCCGCTTGAGTTGTGTCACCTCGTAATTCAAAAATTCACACATGCGGCGAATTTGGCGATTCAAGCCCTGGGTAAGGATGATTTTAAAGGTATGTTGACTGATTTGCGTGACCTGGCATGCCTTGGTTACGGTGCCAAGTATGGGGATTCCCCCGCTCATTTTTTTTATAAAATCAGGGGTGATGGCTTGCTTCACACTCACCAGGTACTCTTTTTCGTGGTTATTGCCTGCGCGGAGTATTTTATTGACAATATCGCCATCGTTGGTTAAAAAGATCAAACCTTCGGAGGCTTTGTCTAAACGGCCAATCGGAAATAAGCGCTCCTTTTGGCCAATGGCCTGAATGATGTTGTGGCGCTCTTTCAGGTCGGTGGTGCAGACAATGCCGACGGGTTTGTTATAGGCAAGATAGCGCGGACGCGGCCTGCTTTTTAAGGGCTTGCCATCGATTTTTACGACATCGCCTTCTACGACCCGATTGCCCAATTGTACGGCCTGGCCATTGAGGGTGACCCGCCCTTCAAGAATCATTTTATCGGCCTCCCGGCGCGAGCAAATGCCTGTACTGCTGATGTATTTGTTCAGACTGATGGAGTTATCGTTGTTCTGATCCACTGAAGGGAACTTGGTTTTGCCTAACGAAATGTCTGGAACTGGTGTATGAATAAAAGAAAATACCTATTTCTAAACTTACTGTAAATCAATTGCTTTAAACAATTCATTCTTTGACAATTCTTATCATTTGAAATACAAAAATTGCCAAAGAATCAAAAAATTGTGGAGCTAGACGGGGTCGAACCGACGGCCTCTTGCATGCCATGCAAGCGCTCTACCAACTGAGCTATAGCCCCAAATTGGGTGAGGGTGAGGGTGAGGGTGAGAGTGAGAGTGAGGGTGAGGGTGAGGGTGAGGGTGAGGGTGAGAGTGAGAGTGAGGGTGAGGGTGAGGGTGAGAGTGAGAGTGAGGGTGAGGGTGAGAGTGAGGGTGAGAGTGAGGGTGAGAGTGAGAGTGAGGGTGAGAGTGAGTGGGTGTGGCTAGGCTTGGCTAAGCTCACACCTCGAATGTTCAGAAAGCCTTGCTTTGAGCCAAGCTATCAAATACTCAAATCGAGTGAGTGTGCCATTTGGGGCAACAAAAATACATCATTTCTTACTAACTACCAATAATTGCTATGGGGTTTATTCAAAAAAAGTATTTCTCTGAAACGATGCCGATCTATTGGCGTGTGGCCGAAACTGCCTTTCACTTAGCTTGCCTTTGAAACTAGAAACTCCCTTTCACTTTTCGCCTATAAATCACGCTTTTATCATCTATCAGTGTATCGCGGGTATAAAACTCCTGTAGCCAGGGGCTGAGTCGTTCGTCTTTGGGTTTTTTCCGGAGTACTACATATCGGGGTTGGGCAGCGTATATTTTTTCCAATTCTTGCGCTACATCAATTTCCAGGGCGGCGATGTGCTTGGGTTCCCAAAATAGAGAAGGATGTACATAAGGAATAGGGCTTGCTCGATCCAATAAATGATACACGATCTGATCGTTGGCCATATAAATACGATCTTCGACTTCGAGGCGGTCGCGGAGGTAATTGGCGATGTTTCTGGGGTGATCGGGTTTTCCGAGGTAATCTGCCAACTGCAAGAAGGATATCAAAGCTGTGATAAAGGCCAATAGCCGGAAAGACCAGGGCGGACTTAGCGCCTTTTGCAGCCAGGCAGGCAGTGGACTGGGCTGAATCATAAAAAAACTACCGGCCAGCCAACAATAGGGCAGCATAAACTGGATGAAATAATGCCCGAATCGCTTACCTGGCAATAACACAATGAGCATAGTCAATAGGCCCCACAGTCCACTCAACTGCCGGGTAAGAGTCGGAATCTTTTTGGAAAAAAGGCTGTAAAAAAACAAGAGCGTCACCGGCAGGAAATGCACCAAAAAATCGAGTACAAACACCGTATATACCTCCAGGGTGCGGGTATTTGGGTAACGGCTGCTCACCTGAAAAGAGTAAAACAGGAATGGCTCTTCCAATCCCTGCGACCAATAGTACCACCACACCAGCCCGAAAGGAATGGCGAAACCGATCACCATCAGCGAGCAGCCGATTAAAGTCGTCCACCAATTGCGTTTTTTTAGATAAGCCAACCAAAGCAGGAACAAACCAAAGGCGAGCGCATCAAAAGCTACAACGTACTTGATAACAAAGCCACAACCCAGACTCAGTCCAGCCAGGCCATAAGCCCAAATAGTCGGATGAGCCAATATGAGCCAAAGGCTCAAGGCAGTAAAAACATTGAAAAACAACTCCGTATTGGGCGAAACGCCGAAAAAGGTAAAGGTGGAGGTGATGAAAATATATAGCCCCCCGACCCATAATGCACTTTGGTGATGGCCGTCATGGGCAAACTTGGCGCGATACAACAAATAGGCTGTCAGCGCAACCAATAAAGCAACCACTAGCCGCAGGATGACAATGGATTTGCCAAAAAGGCTCATCAAACCAGCATAGAGGAGAAAAATGCCAATGGGCTTGGTATCGATGTAATCCACAAAATAGGTATGGCCCTTCAGTAAACTATCGGCAATAACCAGGTAAGTGGACTCGTCGTGATCAATGACTGCTGGTAAAAAAGTGAACACGCGCAAGGCTAGTGCTAATAGTACAAACCACAATACAATCGGGCGGCCATTAGAAGCAGGTGGTATCATCAATTAGGGTGCTTTTTTAAAAATAAGGGTTATCAAAACAGTGTCACTATGCGGTGGCCTGTGTTTTTTCCAAAATCTGGTCTATGATAATGGCCGCGTGGTCGCGTGTGTTTTCGATGAACAATTTGTTGGTATGCATACCAGCGCATACTACGCCAGCCAAATAAACATTCGGCAGGTTGGTTTCCAAACGATCAAAGTCGTGGATAGGGATTTTGTCCTCCCCTGATTCTATGTCCAACCCCAAACGCTGCAACAGGCTGTAATTGGGTTGGTAGCCTGTCATGGCAAAAACCCAGTCGTTTTCGATGGTAACAAGTCCTTCAGGAGTCATCAAATCTACCTCCGTTTCGCGGATAGCGCCTACGGTCGTATTGAACCAGGCTTTGATACTGCCTTCTTTGATGCGGTTTTCAATATTGGGCTTGATCCAGTACTTGACTTTTGGATAAAGTTCTTCCGAACGAATGACCATGCTGACTTCTGCTCCTTTTTCATTCAATTCCAAAGCGACCTGGCAGGCGGAATTGGCCGCACCTACTACCAGTACTTTCTGTCGGATATAAGGATGCGGATCATCGTAGTAATGCTTGACCTTGGGTAAGTCTTCCCCTGGTACATCCAACCAAACTGGTGTATCATAAAATCCCGTAGCAATAATGATCGACTTGGCGCGGTATTGTCCTTTTGAGGTACTCACGGCATAAGCCTCTTCTGCCTCCAATCGCTGCATCACCTGCACTTCTTCGTACAAATGAACATTCAAGCCATAGGTCTGGCACAATCGTCGGTAGTATTCCAGTGCTTCTCTCCGGGTTGGTTTTTCAGTATGGGAAATGAAGGGTACATTGCCGATTTCCAACAGTTTGGAGGTCGAAAAGAACGTCATATTGATCGGGAAGTGGTAAATCGAATTGACCAACAGCCCCTTTTCCAATACCACATACGCTAAGCCGGCCTTTTGCGCCGCAATGGCACAATTGATCCCGGTAGGACCGCCGCCAATGATGATCAGATCGTATGCGCTCATTTTTTTATTTTCCTGCAAAAATACGACAATTACACATAGCGGGGAGGAATCCTTTTTGCCAAAATGTTTGCAAAGAATGGTTAAGTCCGGCTGAACTTTTGGAAGTTCCAGGCAAAATAAAGACCTTTATTAAGCATAATTGAAAACCACTTGAATCAATAACCTTTAACGAAACTGTTTATGAAAAAAAATGTACTCATCGCCTTGCTCACTATCTGCGCACCACTTTCTTTACTGACTGCCCAAATCACTATCGAAGTAGCTGATGCGCCTACTATTGGCTTGACCCTGACCTCAATCACGGACACCATGCCCGCTGATATAGGGCCAGGCGCAGCTGGTGCGAATCAGGAGTGGTTTTTTACCGATCTGGCTGCCCACCTCACCGCACAGAACAACATCATAGACCCCAATATAACCCCTTATGTCGATCAGTTTCCAACGGCGAATGGCGTGTTTGAATCTGGCGGCGTGCTGAATTATTTTAGGGTCAGCGGCAGTGCTTTGGAAGCGTTGGGCACGGTGCTGCCTTTTCCGGGGCTGTCGGAGCCGCTGGTCGCACCTTTCGATCCCGTTCAATTGGTGATTCCCTTTCCGCTCGAGTATGGCGATGCCTATGAGACGAGCTATGGTTTTGAATTATTGATAGACGGCTCGGCATTTGGTGCCGATTCGGTTTATATCAAGCGCCGTGTTCAGGAAGCTGTAGAAATTGACGGTTGGGGAACCGTACAAACGGATATTGGCACGTTCGATGTGCTGCGCAAAAGGACGGACGAATACGCCAAGGACTCTATCGCTGCAAAAATTTTTGGCTTCTGGGTGGTCATTCAGGAAACCGAAACAACGGCTACGGTATATGATTTTATTGGCAAAAACGGCATCACCAGCGTAGTCAACTACCGCATGGGGCAGGACGGCAGCGTCACCATCACCGCCTTGAGCGATTTGGGCAGCTTGGCAATCGCACCAGTTGCCGCTTTCGGTTATGAAGCAATGGAGATGGGTGTGTTGCAGTTTACGGATTTATCCGCTAATTCACCCACGGAATGGCTATGGACTTTTGGCGATGGCACAACAAGTACGGAACAAAACCCCGTACACACTTATCTTGAAAATGACACCTACATGGTATGCCTGAATGTGACTAATGAAGCAGGTGAAGATATCGCCTGCCAGGAAATTGAAGTGGTAGTTACCGGTATCCATGAGTCCAGTATTTCCAAGTCCATTCAGATTTTTCCTAACCCGAGCAGTGGTCTGGTTACCATCGACTGGAGCGAAGTCGCTGGATTCTCGCCGCTTTCGCTAAAAGTATTGAATGCACAAGGACAATTGGTGGTTCAACAGGCCTTGCAAAGCGCCGAGCAGCGTAAGGTACTGGATATGACGGGGCTACATGCGGGCTTGTACACCCTTTTGCTCCATGATGCAGAGGGCAGACCATATGCTAGAACCGTGGTGGTTTCGGGTTTGATGCGTTGAAAGTGAGGCGTATGGTTTCTAGTCTCTGGTTTCCCTGCCCGACTGAAAGGCGGGTGGTTTCCCTGCCCCCGTCCGATCCGGAGTCGTCCCGCCCGGATTGATCCGGTCCGGCGGGCCGGGCGGGCGAATTCCGCTGAAAGCGGGAGGCGGGTGGTTTTTTACCCGGCTGATCCCGCGAAAAACGCGGGAGAAGACGGGCTAGTTTCTAGATGGACTAAAGCAAAGCTTTGTTTCAAGTTTGCCGCGTGCAAGGCTTGGTAAACTTGAAACAAAGCCCTCGTCGTGGCATGCTTAAACCTTACAACTACGCTACAACTGCTTCCTTATCCACCGCCTTATAATATAGCCTGCAACAATTTTCCAACCGCAGCATTTCCCTGGCTACGCGCTGTAGTTCAGCCGGGGTAATCTGTTGGTACAAATCGCCTTCTTTGTTGATCATGTCCAGGTCGCCCAGCACTTCGAACAAGGCCAGGTTGATGGCTTTATTCAGGATGCTCATTTCTGAAAAAATGAGGTTGCTCTCCACTTTATTCTTCAACTTTTGAAGCTCCCGTTCAGACAACAACTCATTTTTGAGCAATTCGATTTCCCCCCATATTCCGGCCTCCGCCTCTTCCAGGCTAACCCCTTCTGAAGGCTTGCCTTCGATGATAAAAAGCCCGGGATCGTAGCTGCCGCTGACGTAGCAATCAATGTGGCTAAAGAGTTGTTTTTCCTTCAGCAGGCGTTGAAAAAGCCGGGAGGAGCGGCCATCGGAAAGTACATCCGAAAGCAAATCAGCTACATAAAAATCAAAATCCAAGCGGGCATTCATGCGAAAGGCCAGGTATAAGGCATCTGACGGCACATTGGCCTCCAGCACCCGCACAACGCCTTCCGTTTGTGGTGGTTCCTGCGGCAAATCGCGATTGATAGCAGGGCCGGGTAGAATATCACCAAACCATTTTTCGGCCAAAGCCCGCACCTGCTCTGTGCTGATGTTGCCAGCAACGATCAAAACAGCATTATTGGGCCGATAGTATTGATAAAAAAAGGTCTTGACATCTTCAAGCGTAGCTTCTTCTATGTGCCGAAGCTCTTTTCCTATTGTAGGCCAACGATAGGGATGCACTTTGTAGGCCATTTCTGACAAGTGGTGCCAGACATCGCCGTAGGGCTGGTTGAGGCAAGTTTCTTTAAACTCTTCTACCACTACTTTGCGCTGTACATCCAGCACCTTTTCATCAAAGTTGAGGCTATACATGCGATCGGACTCCAGCCAAAAGGCTGTTTCTACATTTTCGACGGGCAAATACACATAAAAATTGGTGACGTCATTATTGGTGAAGGCGTTGTTGTCGCCTCCTGCCATTTGAATGGGAATGTCAAAATCGGGCACATTGGCCGATCCACCAAACATCAAATGTTCAAAAAGATGGGCAAAGCCTGTCTTTTCAGGCGACTCGTTCTTAGCTCCCACATTGTATATCACATTTACGGCTACCAAAGGCGTACTGTTGTCCTGATGTACAATCACCTTTAAGCCGTTCTCTAATTCAAATCTTTCGTATTGGATCACTTGATCAATCTTTTTGCTAAAAAATTTTGCAAAAGTAGCATTTTTCCAGTGCCTACGCACCAAAAGAAAACAGCTTTGCATCCATAGAGTTGAAAAGCAATGAAAACTGGTAGTATTCGACAATAGGGGGCGCCGCTTTTGAGGCGTCTCCCGCTTTTCATTCCACTTCCATTTTTTCCGGCAATATCCAGGGAGATGTTTTGAAAAACGCCCATTTTACTTGTGTCAGATCGACCTCTGGATCAATATAAGGGCTTTCGATCCCGTAATTCAAGCGGGCGTCCACCTCTGCATAGACAGCCACATCTTTGCCTTCTGCTTGGTAAATATCGTGCAAGTAGTGGGCAAATTGCAGAATCATATCGGGATGGGTAAATATTTTGCGCAGTTGCTTGGAAGAGTCGAGGTATTTAATGGGGCGCACCTTGGTTGCTTCGCCGCTGGCTTTATCCACCACCATGAAATGCCCGTGTCCCGACTTATGCCGCAGCATCATCCGCCAGGAATAGCGATGTCCTTCTTCCGTCCAGGTTACATCGCCGGGAAAGAGATGATGCCTCAGGGGTATCAGCAAATGTACAGCCATCAAAAGTCCTACCCCTACTGCGATAAAGGGTTGCCAATTAGTGCGGGCTTGCCACATGGGTATGGCAGGTTCGGGTATAGCGGTTTTTTTTTCCCACCAGCTATTTATCCTTTTCCAAGAGGGGAAGCGTATTGTTAGCCTGTTCCATATTTTAAGCGGGAAATCGGGGGCAAAATACAGCGCCGACAAAGAAAGCGAAAGCATCGGAAAAATGCCGATGGAAAACACCAACAGGTTGGAAAGGTGGAAGAAAATAATGGCTGCAAACACAAAAAGTCGCGTTTTGCGAAAGCTTAGTAAGAAGGCGGCTGTCAGGTCGAGCAGCAAGCCCCCATAGGCCATGAAATAGGCCGTTTGGTCTTTCACCAACAATTTGCCGATCACCGGCAGTCCGGCACGTTGATCGAGCCATTGCTTCAACGGCACTGCCTGCAACCAATCGGGATTGATCTTGGCGATACCGCCGTAAAAATAAACCACCCCCATCAAAAAAGGCAGCAAAAATAAGCACCAAAAAGGGATGTGATCCTGCCGGAGGGCTGGCTTTTTCCAAACGTCCGCTGAAAACTGCCGATGAGCCGGTAAAAAAATCATGAGGAAACAAATCCAGCAAAAGAGGTAGCCATGATTGAGGTAATGGGCTTTTTCCAACAGATAGGTATAAGTAAAGCCAAAAGCAAAAAGTGTGGCGCTGAGCCGATACCACTTCCCGATGGCCACCAATAGCCCCAACACACACAACACAAAAAAGAAGGCCGACATGATCCACTGCCCCCCCAATGGCTCGGCCCATTCAAAACCATAGTACTTAAACCTAAACTTGTCGGGATTATAGGCATCCGACATCAGGTGGTAATAAATCCAGGTACTGAGTACATCGGAAAAACCCAGGATGCCAAAGACAATCCGGAAAAAAACCAGGGAAGCAATAGGAACGGGTTTGAATAGAAAGGCCATAACCCTTATTTAAGTGATCCTACAACAGGCGCAGGAAATGGCCTGAAAGCTACACAATATCAGGGATTCACGCAAGCCTCGTCTTCTTCAGGCATTTCTGTTTTATTCATCATCCCCAGATAGTAGTCGCGCAGCTTCATAAATTCCGGCAACTCATCATCCGGCAGCGGATGCGGCGGAGGGAAATCCAAGTTCAAGTGATTGACTTGCTGGCCGTTTTTCCAAAAGCGGAAGCAAACATGGGGGCCAGTTGCCAGCCCGGTTGAACCTACATAGCCAATCACTTCGCCTTGCTGCACATGCGTACCCGGACGAATGCCTTTGGCAAAGCCCTGCATGTGCAGGTATTGGGTGGTGTAAGTATCGTTGTGCTTGATTTTTACGTAATTGCCGTTCCCTTTCGTGAAGGAGGCCTCTAGCACTACCCCACTGCCTACCGCCAGAATGGGCGTACCATAAGGCGCAGCATAGTCGGTACCAAAGTGGGGGCGCACCCGCTTTAAAATGGGATGAAAGCGGTTGAGGTTATAATAAGAAGATATACGGGAGTACTTGACCGGCGATTTGAGAAAGCCCTTATTCATGGGGCGGCCTTCGCCGTCGTAGTAGCCTTTTTCTTTGGTTTTATCGTAATAGACAGACTGAAACTCCTTATCGCCTGTTTTGTAAGTAGCCGCGTGTACCATGCTGATGGCAACGGGCTGTCCGTCCACAAACTCTTCTTCATACACCAGTTGGAATTCATCGCCCTTGCTCAAATGGTGAAAGTCAATACACCACTGCAAGGCGTCTTCCATTTTATCGGCCAATTCAAAACTCAGCCCCTGGCCTACGATAGCGTTCCAGAGGGAGCTTTCCAAATGGCCGCTGGCCGTTTTCAAGGCTTTGGTAACGGGCTTTACGACCTTTTCTACCTGGTAATCATCCTTGAGGTGGAAAACGATGTACTCATAAACCGAAGGTTCGTAAATCAGGTAATCTGCCCTGCCTGTGCTGTCTTTGGTCAGAATGGTATAGTTTTTACCCGCCCGGAGCTGGCGCACATCGAATTGGCCATTAGAATTAGCGACGACCTGCTCAATAGTGGGGTAATCCATTTGAAGTTGGGAAAGAATACTGCCGAGGGATTGCCCATTTTGCACCTTGCGTTCCAATACTTGGAAGGTGTCCAATGCAAAACCATATTTAAGGGTAGGAACGGTAACCTGGAAGGCCCCTATTTCCATAGATTCTGCTGCAATGAGGGAGGCTTGAAGCTGCGCTTTTTTGCCTTGACTGTAGCTATAGTAGTAAATAGCTCCTCCTAAAATGGCAGCCGCTAAACCGGCCACACCGTATTTCAATAAGTTTGATTTTCCGTTTTTGTTCAAAAACGTCCTTAATCGCTCTGTAATATCCACTGTTTCTTTTTTGTGTTTAACAATCTGAAAATAGGATGTTTATCCTCTGATCAAATAGCTGCTTGGCTCCGGGGGTGCCTACTTTCATGGGACTGTTATAACCTACACAGCGACAAATATATATATAGTGTTGGAAATACACCTCAATTAAAGTGTTAAAACTGTATTTTTTTGTGGATTGCAGGCTCTTCTTAAAAATAAAATCCCTATATTGAGCAGGGAAAGTTACGATAGCGCCATTTGCGGCTGGCAACATGCCCTCATTCATCAAGATTAGAACAACCCTAAGTGAGTATTTTGTCACTTTAAAACCAATATAGTATGAAAGCGTATTTCCAAAGACAGAATCCCATAGTTGGATTCTCGGGTCAAAATCCCACCCATCCTTGCAATGTTTTTTACAACATTGCGCCGTGTCTTCTATTTGAAGGTTAATTTCAAATTCCTATTGATGTTAACGCTCTTTTTCTGCCAAGCATCACTATTTAAAGCTCAGGAAGCAGGCTTGGGTGTAGTAGATTGCGGCGCATCAGAAGGGAGTTCTGCAACTTATGCTCCTTCTCAGCTGAATCATTGTTTTGATGTAGCTTATATTCAACAAAGCTGTACTAAGCTATGGCTGCGTATGAATATTCATTTCTTTCTCTATGATGATTGCAGCGGCACCATTGATCCTGTAGGAACAGAAATGATCAACGCCGAAGACGCCTATGCCGTAGCAGAAGATTTAATTGACCGTAGCAATTTGGCATTGGAGAACAATTACCCGCAATGGATGCAAGACCCTTTTTGGGGATGGACGGATCCACCAAAGCCTGCTCAATGTGTACCTTATCGGTATGTTTTATCGGGTGTGTATATTCACTGCAATACCGTTGCAAAAAACACTTCTGGAGGTATTTCTAGTTTCTTCTTAGATAATTTCGGGGTCAATACTAGCACAGAATATAATGTTTTCTTGGTGAATTACCCTGGAGGCCCGAATGGCGCTTCATTCACACCGTCTAATGGATTTACAACCGAAAACTTTAGCACCGCCGTTTTTAATCACGAGATGGGGCATACTTTGAATTTGAAGCACTCGTGGATAGACAATGATTTTGTAGCCGATACTCCCCCGATCCGCTATCAATTTGATTACAATTGCGATGGAGATTTATTGGATAATTATCCTTCTCCCGGGGTTGGCTCTGAGAGTAAACAAAGGCAGTGTTGGACCATCGCCTCCCCTTACGGCCCGCTGAACTATACGGGCGACGGAACTCCGGAATATTCGGAAGCCTGTGATCTCCCCCCTCCATGTCAGGAGGAATACCCCTGCTGTAGTTGGTTATATGGCAATAACAACATCATGGCCTACTCAGGCTATACGGAATGTTGTGCGGCCTTTACGGAGGGTCAAATCACCCGATTGCTCGAAAACCTGAGTACAGACACCTATTGCGCATACATTGAGGAGATTACAGCAGAAGACTGCCTGCCGCCAATGGCCAATTTGCACTTGCTTCCCTGGGAATTTGAGGAAGACGATTGTTCCTTTTGTTTTCAGTTATCGGCCAGCATGCACGAGGCGAATTATCGCTTGGATTTTTACAATGCGTCAGGCGCTTTACACTATACCACAGGTTGGAAAAGTGGCCCCGCCAATCGTTTTTGTCTTAGTAAAGCGGTACACAATGCCTATCCTTACGGTTTTCAGCCTGGGCAAAGCTACACGGTCAACCTGATTGTAGAAAACCTGTGTGGCGATACAGCCAATGAACAAATAACGTTTACATTACCTGATTTGGATTGTGTTGAAGAACCACCACACGAAAGGGTTAAGATTACTAATATCTATGCCAATCCTTTTACGCAACAATTGCATTTTGCTTATGAATTGGAGGACGCAGGCAATTTAGTAATCAGTTTATATCCAGCGGTCAACCCAAGTGGCCCGATTACGCTAGCGACCATCCATCAGCACCAGACAGGACAGTACCAAAGAAATTTCAGTGGTTTACAAATTTCCAATGGCATCTACTATCTGGTATTATCCCTCGATGGGGAAATAGCTGCTGAAACCGTTGTCAAACAATAAAAATGCCAAAACATGAAACAAATTTTATGGCTTAGCATACTTTTCGCGGCGTTTGGGCAAGGTTTAACAGCCCAATTGTTGCCTGCTTACGAAACTACACTGTACTTTGAAGATGCCGTCGGGAATAAAGATACCATCGTTATCGCTTATGACACCGAGGCTACTTCACAGATAGATCCGGAATTCGGAGAAGTGGGACTAACCACGCCGTTTGATTCTGTTTTTGAGGTACGGGCTGGAAGACTCTTTGAATGGAATGTTCCATTATCAAAAAGGATCGTTCTAAATATGTCAAACCCGATACCCGGGCTAGGTTACTGTAATGGCTATACTTCCCCTTCGATTTTTATCCACGCCCTGCATCAGCCTGTAAAAGTGAGTTGGGACAGGACTTTTTTTTCCGGGAATGAATGCAGAGCCGGTGCAGCTATTATCAACCATGTACAGGACGAAGTTGCCGGGCCTATTGGCGTTGATGAGATTCTACCCCTGTTTTATTGTATGGCTGAGGATAGCTGTGGAATTTTTGATTTGACGGAAGAAACGCTATTAGAGGAGTATTTTACTAATTTTTTATTATTCGAGGAATATGAAGTAGAAGGGCAAGGCATAAAAACCATCTATGGCCTTCGTATGAAGGTCGAACGTGAATACAGTTATACCCCCTGCTATTGGGTCAGCTCAGCGGAAAAAACGGATTTGAACAAACAATCGAGAAACCTTGAATTGTTTCCAAACCCGGTAACCTATGAGGTTAATGTGTCGTTACCCTCAGATGTGCAAGTTAAATATTGGGAGTTGGTTTCCATGTATGGGGGAATACTCCGTTCTGGGAAAAGGCTGGAGGAAAAGACATTGGACATCAGTGCTTTCCCAACTGGTATGTATCAGTTGCGTCTTTTAGGCAGCGACGGCTACTTCTATGTCGGTAGAGTAGTTAAGATTTGAACTGATTCTTAAAGCTGGCAGGCACTGCCGAAGTGCCTGCCAGCCAATCAACTTCGACCATGAAAAAAAAGCACCCTATACACTTTCTTGTCCTACTCCTACCCGGCCTGCTTTACAGCCAAAACACCTTTAACCGGCGCTTTGATTTTGGCTTTCCCGCTGCCGTGCTTACTGGCATCATTGCCACCGATAGCTGCTACTACGCCACAGGCATCATTGCCGATTCGATACCGCCCTACAATACTGGCAGCCTTTTCTGCCGCTTTTCGCTGGACGGACAACCCCAACTGGTCAATACCATTGAAAGTACTAGTAAAACTTATGAGACGTGGTTTGGAGGGCTGAAATACATTAATAATAGCTTTGCAGCAATGGGCTACACAACCGATAATATTTACAAATCATTGCTTGTCATATTTAATGATCTAGGCGATAGCCTTTGGACTAAATCCATTTATCATCCGGACGGTCCGCTTTCACTAAAAAGTCTGGTTGAAACTACATCTGGTTTCTATCTTCTCCACCATATCGGCTCAGGCACCAATACCCAAATCTACCTGGTAAAAACAGACCTGGAGGGTCATACACAATGGAGCAAAACCTATGGTGCTTCTAATAGGAATGAATACCCCTATTCCATCGCAGATACCGGAGATGGACTAGTAATAGGGGCATCCAGAAGCAATGGCAACATCACCAATCAAAATTACATCGTACAGGATTATATTTTTAAGGTGGATTATGAAGGTAATGTGCTGTGGAGTTATTATAGCCCTGCTAATGTGCTTTCTAAGTTAGATGATATTCTTGTAATCCAAGAAGGCAGTATATTGGTCATATCGGCAGATGGAATTGAAGTACCCATTAATCCAGGCATGTCAGAAGTACAGTATCATCCGAAGGTGTATAAACTTTCTGCTGATAGGGAGATGCTTTGGGAACGTAGTTTAAAAGATAGTCTCCCTGCTGAAGCTTTTCTGAACAACCTTGAAGCCAATATAGAACTATCCGATGGCAGCGGCTATGTAGTTGCGGGCAATATGTACGAGCACCAGACCCAAGGGGTCGGCTTGCTCAGCGGCGTCATTGCCAAACTATCGCCAGAAGGGGCACTCTTGTGGAAACACTACCTGCGCTGGGGCTACGACCGGGCAGAAGCGCACTACCTCTACGACATCGCCGAGACGCCCGACGGCGGTTTCATTCTGGCTGGGCAGGTTAATGACCGGGGCGATCCGGTAAAGGCTACCTTCCAGCAAGCTTGGCTGCTCAAGGTGGACGAGCAGGGCTGCCTCGTGCCGGGCTGCCTGCAACTCAGCAAGGCCGAAGAAGCGCCTGCCACAGCAGCTATGCCACAGGTATTGCTCTGGCCCAATCCGGTGCAGGAGGTGCTGTCTGTGTATTGCCAGGCACAGAGCGAATTGCAATTGGAAATATGGGACATGCAGGGGCGGATGTGGCGGCGTTGCTCCTCCGGGCTACCACAAGTGAGCCTAGCGCTCGATGTGGCGGAACTGCCCGCCGGGCAGTATGTGCTGCGCTATCGGGACGAAGCGGGGCAAATGGGCAGCACGCCTTTCGTAAAAGGTGGGATGTGATGTTGTACGGGGTGCGATTTTTTGACAGCCTCCGAAGGGGCAGTGGAATGGCTCACCAATGGCCATGCCCCCGGCTTGTACAGCTACCGCCTGATGATCCAAGGTCAGACGGCGGCTTACGGCACTTTGTTGGTATTATAATCTTTTTCCTCTTCCAAAGCTGGCAGGCACTGCCGAAGTGCCTGCCAGCCAATCAACTTCGACCATGAAAAAAAAGCACCCTATACACTTTCTTGTCCTACTCCTACCCGGCCTGCTTTACAGCCAAAACACCTTTAACCGGCGCTTTGATTTTGGCTTTCCCGCTGCCGTGCTTACTGGCATCATTGCCACCGATAGCTGCTACTACGCCACAGGCATCATTGCCGATTCGATACCGCCCTACAATACTGGCAGCCTTTTCTGCCGCTTTTCGCTGGACGGACAACCCCAACTGGTCAATACCATTGAAAGTACTAGTAAAACTTATGAGACGTGGCACGGGGCCCCGGTAAGTATTAGCAATAAAGGCTACCTTCCAGCAAGCTTGGCTGCTCAAGGTGGACGAGCAGGGCTGCCT
>CALMIR010000024.1 GCA_937864265.1 uncultured Saprospirales bacterium
TTACACTTCCTCCCACTTGTAAAGCTGGTATCACTTAACTGGCCCGTTCGTCTAGGGGTTAGGACGCAGGATTTTCATTCCTGTAACACGGGTTTCCTGCCCGAATGATCCCGCGAGAAACGCGGGAGAAGGCGGGGATTCCCGTACGGGCTGCCATTTTTCTTTTTACACTTCCTCCCACTTGTAAAGCTGGTATCACTTAACTGGCCCGTTCGTCTAGCGGTTAGGACGCAGGATTTTCATTCCTGTAACACGGGTTTCCTGCCCGAATGATCCCGCGAGAAACGCGGGAGAAGGCGGGGATTCCCGTACGGGCTGCCAAGGTCATCTTTTGATGGCCTTTTTTTTTATCAGCTTTTGCCTTATCTTCGCACCGTCCTACCTTTACCAACCTGTTTTTTAAAACTCGTTCAAACTGATGACTATGTTGAACAAAAAATGGGTATTGCTCACCTTCATTCTGGGTTTGAGTTGCAACATTTATAGCCAAAAGCGGGCAGATGGTAGTCCCGTAGCATTCACTGCTTCCGAAAAAGTAAAAGCAGTTGTACAACTGCAAGTGCAGCAGTTTAAAGCCTATAAAACCGAAAAGGCCCTACTAGAAGACACCGAAAGGGGCGTGAATAATCGCTTTGCAGCGCCCATTTCGGCCAACATGGATATGAGCAACACAGGTGAATGGGAAACGCTGCCAGATGGTAGCCGACTCTGGCGTTTGCGCTTGTACGTGCCAGAAGTTCAAGGTATCGGTATCTTGTATGACGATTTTTTTCTGCCTGTCGGATCCAGCCTCTTTGTCTATAGCGAAGATGGGAAACAGGTTTTGGGCGCTTATACGTTCCAAAACAACAGGCCATCCAGACAGTTTTTCACCGGATTCATCGCTGGCCAGCGGGCTATCATCGAATACCATGAGCCTGCTGAAGTTTTAGGGCAGGGCAGTTTGCACATTAGCCGAATTGACGGCGCTTACCGGCCCTTGCCACAGGTAGCCAACAGCTTTGGGTTTGGAACAGCCATGGCCTGCCACAAAAACGTGAATTGCCCCGAAGGAGATGATTGGGAAAATCAAAAAAATGGCAGTTGCCGGATCATTATGGTGCTGGAAGAAGGCACTGGTTACTGCTCGGGCAGCCTGGTAAACAACACAGAAAGAGACGGCAAACCCTATATTTTAGGTGCTTTTCATTGCGATGACGGCTACACGCCCATCCACGATTTGTGGCGTTTTGATTTCCATTACGAATCGCCAGATT
Source organism: uncultured Saprospirales bacterium (assembly GCA_937864265.1). Classification (GTDB taxonomy): domain Bacteria; phylum Bacteroidota; class Bacteroidia; order Chitinophagales; family Saprospiraceae; genus CALMIR01. Next base: position 1,257 of record CALMIR010000024.1, read on the forward strand.
GCGACAATCCAAGCGAAGAACCCGACTTCAATAGCCTTCTAGGCTGTACCCTTCGCGCCGCTCGCCTGGAAAGCGATTTTCAGTTGTATGAAATAACGGAAAGCATCCCTGCAAGCTGGGATTTGTATTTCAATGGATGGAATAAAGGCAATGGCCTGCCCCTCAGTGGCGCCATATTGCACCATCCAAGTGGGGACATCAAAAAAATTGCCTCTTACGAAGGAGGAACAGCCATACAGGCAACCTCCATTGATTGGAACAACAACGTGACTACACCAGCCAATCACCACTTTAGGGTGAATTATGACGATGGCAGTTTTGAGCCTGGCTCATCTGGTAGTGGCCTGTTTGATCACAATGACCTGATCGTTGGGCAATTGCACGGCGGCTTTGGCGATTGTGAATCGGATAATACGGTTTATTTCGGTCGTTTTCGCTTGTCTTGGGACGCGGGCAGCGATCCAGCTACCCGATTAAAAGACTGGCTCGATCCCAATGGTATTGCGGGCGATACCCTGCACGGCATGAGCCAGCCATCCGCAGGTAATGGCAGTATTTCCGGTTGGATACACAATGAAGCCGGGATGCCCATCGCTAACGTACAACTGACGCTAAGTGATGGCAATTTCAGCGCCAGCACCCAAAGCGATATTAACGGCAACTACCAATTTGAGGAAGTTCCACTTGGCATGGTTTATGAACTGTCCTTGAGCAAAGATGACGACGCACAGAATGGCCTTTCCAACCTCGATTTGATTCGTATTTCCCGGCAGGTATTGGGGATTGAAGCGCTCACCAGTCCCATTAAAATGATCAGTGCCGATGTGAACGACAGCAGCGGACTAAGCACTCTGGATCAGATTTCCATCCAAAAAGTGGTACTGGGCATAGATACGGCTTTCAGCAATCGGCCTGATTGGATTTTCTTTGAGGAGGAGGTCGTTTTTCCCAACCCGAGCAACCCATTTGCTGTAGGCTACCTGGAAACGCCGCTCCTCATCAATCTGGATACCGACTTGATTGGCTTGGATTTTATAGGAATCAAATCGGGAGACATTGACGACAGCGCTGAGCCGGGAAATTGATATGGATGGCGATGTAGCTATTTACCAATCGCCTGCATAGCTCCAATCTTCGCCCGAAAGGGTGTAAAAATAAGTGTATAGGTAGCGATTAATCTGTCGGATGTGCAAATAATCATGTGCCAGCCAGTTGTGTAAAAACCTGCGCGCAGAAATGGCGCCCAACTGAGCATGTTCATAGGTGTTTTCCCATTTTGGTTTGTCCAGGCTATTGAGCCAATCGACTGATTTTTTTCGCTCCAACAAAAAGCGATTGAGCTGTAAATGAACATCTTGCTGCGCATAATGCCGTTCTTCTACCCATCCAGTTGGATTGATGGGTGGCATGGGCTGATTGGGTTGTTCCAACACATGTTGTACCCTAGCCCGAAAATCTTCCACCTCCTCATCGCACAAATGTCCAATGATTTCCAATAAGCTCCATTTTTCCGGAGCAGGTTTCCAAAGGTAAGCCGAATCGTCGTGTCCTGACAACAAGTTTTGGAAAACCAGGGCATTGCGCTGCAATTGGTCTGCTATTTGAAAATGGCTCAGCATATAAAATGTCGTTTTATTTCGCAATATAAAAAAGCGACTCGAACTCCGAAGAGAACGAGCCGCTACGTGCCACATCATCATTTCTTTTATGCTTCTCAGAGCTGTTTCTTAAGATCGGTTGGGCTGGTATTCTACGCCCATCAATTGCAGCAGGCGCATAGAATTTGCCTTGACATTATCCGGTGGATTGAGCGACAAAGACTTTTTGAGTGCTTTGATTGCTTCTTCCTTTTTCCCCATGTTGTAATAACCTTCGCCTAAGCTATCCCACACGTTGGGGTCTTCGGGGTGTTTCTCTGTATTGGCTTTAAATATGGCGATCGCCTCATCGGCTTTGCCATTGAACAGCAGGGTGTAGCCATAATTATTCAATTCTGCATTAGAACCCTGGACAATGGCTTCTTTTTTTACGGCTTCCGCCTTTTTGGTATCGCCTTTGCTTTCCAAAACCTGGGCTTTGGTCATCATGGTCGTCATATTTGCACTCATGGATACCGCTTTGTCTGCCCATTGCAAGGCCCTATCGCTCTGTTTGTTGTTATTGGCAAAAAGTGCGGCTGCGTTGTATTCTTTCCAAGTGCAAGCATTGCTCGATAAGTCATTTTCCAGCGATGCCAGAGATATTTCCAAGCCTTTATCCGCCTTGCCCTCACCCTTTACCAGACCTGCCAACCGAGCTTTGGTGACCATATTCTGTGGGTTGGGATTCATAAAAACCGAGCGGGTAGCCCATTGAAAGCCCTCTTCCAGATTGACTTGATTGTTCAGGCAGTAGTTGGCTGCCTCATTCCAGCCCTGCCAGGTAAAACCTGCCTTATTTTGCAGCTCCTGGCGCAAGCTCGCTAATACAGCCTCGTGAACATTCGCTTTAAATTCAAAGCTAACCATCTTATCTGCCCAACGGAAGGAACAGCGCGCCCCATCCGATTTTATTTGATCGAATTCGACTGTCAAATGTTCATAAAAAGCGGGAGATGCTTCTATTTTTCCGTTTACCCGAAGCGCGTCTTCTGCTTCATTGTAGCTAAAGCTTCCCCAAGCTGTAGAATTGTTGGAAAATATAATGGTTGCCGATTTTTCTTCGGGGATAATGTGCAATCCATACACACCAGCAGGTAGTTTTTGGCCGTCAAAGGATAACGCTCCAGAGGTTTTGAATACAGTATTGTCATTGGCTCCGGCGCGCCATACCCCCCCGTAAGGAATCAGTTCCCCCCATATTTTTCTGTCATTGGCAGCAGGTCGGTGATAGACAACTTTTACATCGGTAAGCCCAATGGTTTGGCCAACAAAAGCCTGTTGGCTGGCATTGGGCGTGTCGGTAAGCTGAGATTGGCTGCTGATTTGCTGGCATAGCGCAGAGCAAAGCAGGAACAGCCCAAAGGTGTACCATTTTTTCATTAGAGTCGGGTTTAAAAAGGTTCGGATGATTTCTTGATGGAAACAAAGGTAGGGTTGAATTGAACCAATGGCAAATATTATGTGGCCGACGGGTAAAAATGGGATGAATGGTTAGGCGAAATACGGAAAGGGTAATCTTTTTAGAAAGGGCACACCTTTTACCGGATAAAACCGGAATTAGTTCTTTGACAAATTTTGAAGTACATAAAAATGGGATGCGTTGCCCAAACAGCCATTATTTATTTTATTTCCTGAAGGTACTGCTGAATAGGTTCTCGATAGCTTCTGCCCGAAGATAGGCGTATCCCGTTTTTCAAGCAAATTAAGAATTGATTGTTGCCCTCATACAGGATGTTCTCGATAAAATGTGTGTTGACCAGTAAAGAACGGTGTATTCGCAAGAATTGCTGCGGATCGACCTGTTCTTCAATAGCTTGCATTGTTTGGCGAATCAGGTGGCATTTTTCAAAAGTATGCAGGCGTAGGTAGTTGCCATCCGCTTCAAAGTACAGCACATCATCTATTTTGAGCCTCACCTGACGGCCTTTCTCTTTGAGCTCCAAGCTGTATAAATTTATGGGCTCTTCTGCTTGGTGTTCGTCCAGCAACTGAACCATTTTTTCGTGTAAGCTTGCCTGCTTATTGAGGTTAATTTGCCGACAGGCGTGATCCAAAGCTTGGAAAAAGCGGTCGTCGTCGTAGGGTTTGAGCAGGTAGTCCACGGCATGTACATCAAATGCTTTGAGTGCGTATTGGTCGTAGGCGGTGACAAAAATGATAAAAGGCAGTTGCTTGATTTCTGGCTGAGACAGCACATCAAAGCCATTCAAGTCGGGCATTTGTATATCCAAGAAAACAAGATCCGGTTTATAGGTCGTGATGGACTTGAGCGCTTCCCGGCCATTTTTACATTCTCCCAACAGCCATATTTGCTCATTTTCTTCTAGGAGTTTTACAATTCTGGCCCTGGCCAGCGGCTCATCATCGACCACCAATGTTCTGATCTTTTTCATGGCTTCAGCTTTTCTCCAAAGGCATAGTGATGGATACGTCAAAGCCTCGTCTGTTGCCTGCGTCAATGGTGAGCTTGAATTCTTTCTTATACAACAGCGTTAACCTTTCGTGTATATTCTTCAATCCTATACCCGAGGTGAGTAATTCTGTTTCACTTTTTGAGCTGCCCATACCGTCGTCTGATACGCGAAGTTCAAGCCTATTGTCGTTCATTTTGCGGGTACTGACTTCTATCTGACCAGGCTCAGCGTTTTTGGCGAAGCCATGTTTGACCGCATTTTCTACCAGCGGTTGGAGAATCAAACTAGGAACAAGGGCATCGAGGGTTTCTTCATCGATTTGATAGTGGATGCTCAGCCGATCCTGAAACCTGACCTGCTCAATATTGAGGTAGTTCTTGATAAAATCCAGTTCTTCGCGCAAAGGAATGCGGCTCTGTTTGTTTTGATCCAGTACATTACGTAACATACTTCCCAACTGAGAGACAATTTTCTGCGCCTTCTTTTTGTCAAATTCCATCAAGGAAGAGATGGTATTGAGGGTATTGAATAAAAAATGGGGGTGTAGTTGCAGGCGCAGGGCATTGAGTTGAGCGCTGGAAAAGCGGCTTTCCAGTTGAGCCAATTCCACTTGTTTGGAAAGAAACTGTTTGCGGTAATCCAAGGCAGCTATAATGGCAAACAGGATGGCAAATTCGACGAGGCGGCTGATCAGGGCAGAGGGCAAAAACCTAAAGATATGATCGGTAATGTCGTAGCCCGCTTCCATTTTGTCAAAAACAATCAGAATGGGAAAAAAAAGTAGGTTGGATAAACTTTCGTGGATGATGGACAGGAGAAAGCCCGCTACAATCAAAATGAGCCAAGTGCGGCTGTTGTTGTATTGACTGCGAAAAAACTGGCTAACCGCCCGGTAAACCAATGGCAACAATAAACCCCAGGTAAAATAGTTGATAATGTGCAAAACCAGATGCCGCTCCCAGCGAAAATATTCCAGTTCATCAAACATGAGGAACATCAAATAAATACGCAGTCCCCAAACCAGACCCACGCCTATGCCAATGAGCATGGCTGCAATATATCCAATAGGCATTTTTGTTGAAAACATGGTTCAAAAATAGGTTGTATCTTTGAATTTTCCGGTATGCTTGGGATGGATGTTAGAAAAAGTGTTGAATGGTTGTCTTAGACCTGCGATATGCCTGGCCTAATACTTGCTTTTTTGGTTTTTTTCCTGTAAATTGATGGGCAAAATCACTTAACCAAATAAAAATTCCTGCCACATGAAAAAATTCCTATTCATCCTCATCCTGGCATCTTTACAAGGCATGGGTTTTGCACAAAACCAAAATACGGCTGACGAAAAGGCAATAATTGAAACGATCGAAAACGAATCGCGCTACTTCTGGGCACGCGATTACAAGAATTGGAAAAAACAATGGGTACATGAAAAGTACATCGTATGGACAGCCGCCTCAGATAATGGTGTCAACCAGTACGAGGGCTGGGAAGCCTGGGATCAGGCCGTTCTGCAATTATTCCAAGAAGATCCTAAACCCATTCCTTACGATGGCGATGTCACTAAGATGAACTACGAAATCCGAATTTATGGCAATGGCGCCTGGGTTTACTTCAAGCAAAACAACAAAGGGGTTATTACCAAAGAATCCAGAATCATGGAAAAACAAGGTGGCAAATGGCGCATCGCTGCCGTGCAATTGTTTTTCGATACAGAACGTCAAGCAGCCGCAACCGATTCGGAAGACTAGAACCAGCCCACTACGCGCTCTCCTACTGCTAAAAATAGGGATTGTAATAGAATGGTGCCATCCATCAAACCAGAATAATAATAGTCGTTTTTTTTATCATCGGCCTGATGAATCAGGCGTGCCGTCAATAGGTAAGACAAGTATAGTGCTATCCCATTTGCTGCCGAGTAGGTACCCAGGTAACAGTTGATGGCGACAAAAATAGCGGCACCAACAAGTAACAGAAAAGCCATGTGCTTGGTGGCATGAATCCCAATTTGCTGCGGGATGGTTTTCACTGCGTTGAATTGGTCAGTTGCTATATCCCGAATATCAAAAGGCAGGGTAATGGCAAAAATGAATAGGCTTCGCTCAGCAAACATCAGCCCTAATACCAAGTAATTCTCCTCCCCGACTTCTAAAGCCGGCAATACCACGGTGATCCAGGGCCAGGCTATGGCTATCAAAAATATTTTAATAAAGCTAAAATCTCTCAGCCGCTTACCATCGCCAAAAATCGGCATGATATAAGCCAATGAAACCAAAGCTGGTATCAAAACGGCCCATTGGGTTTCCCTTTTTAAAAACAAAAAACTCACAAAAGCGGCCAGTCCGGAAAACAAAGCATAGATCAAAATGTGGTGCTTAAAGGCCTTTATAACCTGAATCCGGGAATTATTTACTTTAAAACGGAAGGTAAAAAGGCCAATCAGGCGGTGTGCAGCATAAAGAAATAAAGTAGCAGAGAAAACGAAGGGCAACAGGGGCTGCGCATCAACCGTTCCTTCCAGTAGGAACAGGGTTTGACCAGTCAAACACAAAGCACCTAAGGCAATCCAGAGGTTGCTATACAATACCAGATTGATAAAGGGTTGAAAAAACCTAAAAATATTTGAAGTTATGCCCGTACTCAATTTTTTGAAGTACCTCGAAAATTAATTTGATCACGCTTTCCACATCGCTTTTGTGCGCCATTTCTACCGTTGTATGCATGTAGCGTAGGGGCAAAGAGATCAGCGCCGAAGGCACGCCACCATTGGAATAAGCAAAGGCATCGGTATCGGTGCCGGTTCTGCGGGAAGCCACTTCGCGTTGAATAGCGATAGACTTTTCCTCCGCCGTATCCAGTATGAGTTGCAACAATTTCTGGTGCACAGCAGGCGCATACGTGATGGACGGCCCTTCCCCACTCTTCACATCCCCTATTTTCTTAACGCTCACCAAAGGAGTGTGCGTATCGTGGGTGACATCAGTCACGATGGCCACGTGGGGTTTTATGGTATCTGCCACCATTTCGGCACCACACAAACCTACTTCTTCTTGTACCGAATTGACAATATACAAGCTGTAGGGCAGTTCGATCTTAGATTCATGGAGCAACCGGGCTACTTCGGCGATACAGAAACCGCCCATTCGATTGTCTAATGCCCGACCGACGTAGTAGCGGTCGTTTAGTATGGTCATTTCATCCTCGTATGTAATCACACAACCCACATGTATGCCCATGTTCGTCACTTCTTCCTTGTCCTTTGCCCCAACGTCTATGAAAATATTATCTAACTTAGGCGTCAGGTTGGCGTCCTCATCGCGGCGGGTATGGATGGCAGGCCAGCCAAAAACGCCTTTTACGATGCCTTTTTTGGTGTGAATATTTACCCGCTTGGAGGGCGCAATCACATGATCGGAGCCTCCATTGCGCACCACATTGATGAAACCGTCTTCAGAAATATAGTGAACAAACCAGGAAATTTCATCCGCATGTCCTTCAATGACTACCCGAAAGTCCTTATCTGGATTGATAATGCCGTAAGCTGTTCCGTAATTATCTAATTTCCAATCGTGTACATAAGGTTTCAGGTATTCCAGCCAAAGCTTTTGACCTGCTGCCTCAAAACCGGTTGGGGAGGCATTGTTCAAATACGATCTTAAGAATGATTCGGACTTAGGAGTGATGATTGACATGCAACGATTTTGACTGTAGTAATTCTTTTTTAGTCGCCCTAATTTCGAGCGGCAAAGATAATAATTATTGAAAATCAAGGTAGTTAGTCGGTCAAAAAAAGAGTTGGTCTTTATTTGGATGGTTCATTATCTGACTTTGTAGTGCCTCTTGTGACCCACATCACTGTTTGTGCTGGATATGGCATCTAATTTTGCAGAAAAAAAACAACACATGGATTTTAAAAAAATAATCAGTCAGCAAGAACCAGTCATCGTGGATGTAAGAGAGACGTTTGAATTCAGTATGGGACACGTGGACGGCGCCATCAACATTCCTTTGGGACTTATTCCACTGCGCTTTGAAGAGCTTCAGAAAATGAACAAACCTTTGTTTATGTATTGCCGCAGTGGAGGACGCAGTGGCCAGGCAACCGCTTTTCTGAAAAGCAAAGGGATCAAAGAAGTGTATAATGCCGGTGGCTTGGAAGAAGCCTTGCAGTTATTTCAACAAGTTTCGCATTAATCACCAAACCATCAATTATTCAAACATGGAAAATAACCATATATCTGCCATGCCCCGTATTGGGGATAAGGCACCAGATTTTACCACCAAAACAACTGCCGGCATGCTTACCCTTTCGGAGTACAATAAAGGAAGTTGGGTGGTTCTATTTTCGCATCCGGCCGATTTTACGCCAGTTTGCACCACTGAAATGTCTGCTTTTGCGGTGGATAAGGATTTTTACGCCCAACACAACACCAAGCTTCTGGGGCTGAGTATCGATAGTATCCACTCCCACCTGGCTTGGGTGAACAATGTAAAAGAAAAAACAGGCGTTTACATGGACTTCCCGATCATCGCCGATTTGGATATGAAAGTGGCCAAGCTATATGGCATGCTACATCCTGGAGAAAGTGAAACTGCGGCTGTTCGGGCAGTTTTCTTTATTGACCCCGAGGGTACTATCCGTTTGATTATGTACTACCCGCTCAATATAGGCCGCAATATGGATGAAATACAGCGGGCGCTGGTAGCGCTGCAAACTTCCGACGCTAATAAGGTCGCATTGCCCGTCAACTGGCGTCAAGGTGACAAGGCCATCGTACCGCCTCCCAAAACACTAGATGAAATGGAAGAACGCATCGCCAATACCAATTACGAAAAAATAGACTTCTATCTCGCGAAAAAAAGTATCTGATTTGGCAAAATCAAGATAACAGTTGGGTGATTTTGAAAAGCGTCGGTTTTAATCTGGCGCTTTTTCTATATTTTTATGGAGCATTGACAAATTGTGCAGTTGAAGCAACATTTATCAAAAAAGGATTTTATCTGATAAAAAAGTTCTGTTATGGCAAACCCTAAACGATTCGCTTTAGTTACGCTAGTTTTGGCTCTCTTAGGCAGTTCCTGCTCCCAGCAAGCAGATAAGGCCAAAGCCGAGGAAAGGAAAGCGGCTTTTGAAGAAAAAGGGCAACAAATCGTAGCCGCGAGCTTTGCCGCCCTGTCTGCCCAATTGCAACAAGCCCTCCAAAGGGGCGGTGTACCCGAAGCACTTTCCTATTGCCATCTAGCCGCTCATCCGCTGGTGGACAGTTTGTCTAAGGTTCATAGCGCCGGTATTAAGCGCACCTCTTTGCGCTTGCGCAATCCGGCCAATGCCCCTACCTCGGAGGAAAAGGAAGCCCTAGCCCATTTTGAAAAAGCCATACAAAATGGAGAATCCCTCCAACCTTACGCCCAATTGTTGGAAGGCAAAGAAGTGGCCTATTATGCGCCTATCCAAATAAATGCCCTATGCCTTCAATGCCACGGCAAAGTAGGCAGCGATATCAAAACGGTGGATGCCGAACTCATCGCACAATTATACCCCCAAGATCAGGCCACCGGATATGTGGATGGCGAATGGCGGGGTATATGGAGTATACGCTTGTCTAAAGATGCTCTAAAGCAGGATTAAAAATTGGGCTATCTGCTGGAATGGTTTATTTTTACCAAGTAAAAACCCGTCTATGCTATCCGTCCGAGAAATGCAGCTTTCAGATGTGGCGTCCATCATCCAGTATTGGTTAGGTTCGGATGCCACGCATTTGCTGGCAATGGGGGTCGATTTGGCAAAAGTTCCTTCGCGTGATGACCTAGCAGCTATGTTGCAAGAACAAATCGAACTACCCCTTGAAGCCAAAAGGTCTTACGGCCTCATATGGGAACTGGAAGGACGAGCAATAGGCCATTCTAATACCAATCCGACTTATTTTGGCGATCACGCCTTTATGCACTTGCACTTATGGGGTGCTGTGCATCGTAAAAAAGGACTTGGCACCGAATTGGTACAACTGTCCCTACCTCACTTTTTCAGCAAACTACAACTCGAAGTATTGTATTGCCAGCCTTATGCCCTAAACCCTGCGCCCAATAAAACACTGGCAAAGGCCGGATTTGAGTTCTTGAAAGAATACATCACTGTACCTGGCAGCATTAATTTAGAGCAAAGCGTTAAACTTTGGAAAATGAGCCGGGAGCGTTTTGACAGCCTGGCTTTAACAGCACAGTAAAATAAAAACACACCATTTAGCAGGGCACTCGAAGTAAAACATAATTTAGCGGGGCACTCTGAAGTAACAAAATAATTTAGCGGGGCACTCTGAAGTGACCCGCTAAAAACAAACATAATAATCACAATGAAAGCAAACTTTTTCCTGTTCGCGCTGCTTTTTCTGAGCGCCTGTGCCACGCCTCCCCCCCATTCCTCCAGCCCTACTACCTCGGCAGTACCGCTCATACCTCTTTATACCCATAATTGCTTTGAGGGAAATAGGGGCATGGAAATATTCGTAGTATCTATGAAATCACCAAGCCCAACATGCAGTATAGCGTAGTATTTAGAACAACTAAACAATGCCAGCCTTTTCATTTCCGACAGAGCCACTAATGAATCAATGGAAGCTTTAATGGCTGTATTTCCAGATAGTACAACTTGTGTCGTAAGCCTGTCGGGGTAGGAAAACAGTCAATTAGGTCAAGACCGATTCGTTCAACTGAAAGAATCGCAAAAGTGGCCAACAGCCATGCACTTGGCTTACCAGGTCAATTCTCAGTCGAGGCTTTTCCTAGAGGTCAAGCCACTTGGTTTCATTCAGGTATAAACAGCGCAGATAGCAATTGTGCCGCCTTTTTATTCTATTGGCCGCACCAACAGCCCATTCAACATTCTCGGTTCAAACCAGGTGGATTTGGGGGGCATGATCTCGCCAGCATCTGTTACTTTAGCGAGTTCTTCAAACAAGACCGGGTATAAACAAAAGGCAATTCTCAGTTTTTTGGAGCGGCAGCGTTTTTCCAAAATTTCAAGCCCTTTGGGGCCTTCATAGTATTCCATGCGTTGATCACTACGCACATCCGAAATACCCAATATGGGGGCGATGACTTTTTCATCGAGCAATTTGGCATCCAACAACACCGTTTCTTCTGGATACTCCAACAAAATATGTTCTTTCCAACGCAAGCGAAACCATTCTCCTCTCAGGCAAGCTGTGATTTCAAACTTTTCAGCCGGCTTTTCTGCCTGATTTAGGATAGTAATTTCAAACAACGCCCCTAATTTGGCCATCAATCCTAATGGTGTAAGCCCGTTTAGCCCTGTGACCACCCGATTGAACTCCAAAATCTCGACACTATCGGATGAAAAGAAGGCACAAAACAACTGATCGTACGTTTTGCGGTAAATGCCTTGTTGCGACCTGATCAGCATGCGCGAAGCGGAAAAAGCTCGGTGGTGTCCGTCGGCGATATAGCTGTAAGGTACTTTTTCGCGAAAAAGCCATTGCAATTCGGCTATTTCATCCGGGTTTGTAATTTGCCAAATGGTATGAGCAGCAGTACCCAGGGTCGCGCGGAAAAAAGCCTCGTGCTGCTGGATATACAAGCTTAGCCAGTGATTCAGTTGCTCCACCTGAGGATAAATGGCCAAAACTGGTTTGACGGCAGCTTTCCGGTGCAATAAAAGCCGAATTTGCTTTTCCTCCTCCGATTCGATCGTAGATTCGTGAGGTTTCAAGCGGCCTTCAAGTAGGTCTTGAACGGCCACGCTGGAAACAATACCAATTCTTTGCTGACTCCCCTTTTCAATTTGATAAATATACAAGGCTGGATCTTCGGTTTTACTAAAGTATCCCTGCTTGAAATAAGTCAGGTAAGCGCTTTTTGCTTTTTCAAAAAAATTGTTCGGAAATGGGTCAATATTGAGATTGGGATAGTTGGCTTTAAACGGATGGATGTGCATTGGTTTTACCGGTTGTTTTCAGCGCGGAAATTAGCAAAAATTCCAAAAAAAGAAAGTGTAGCAGTCAAATACTACTACACTCCTAAAAACTAAACCCCAGTTATATATCTTGAGCCTTTTTTATCGGGCTGTTTTAATCAACGAACATGCTATAAACGGCACTAAAAATTGCTTTATTGCCACAAGATATAAAAAAAATTAAAAATTCTAGCATTTTTTTCGATTGTTTTTGAAACGACTTAATTCTAAGCCTTTTGGGAAACCGTCAATCCTTCTTATGCTTTACCGGGCTTTTTCTTTTCCAGGTAAATCCTGCCCATTTCGCGTCGTGCATGGAATGGCAATACAATGACCTCCTGCCAGTAGCCGTTTAAAGTGGATTCCCAGATGCTCCTTTCGTAAACAAACTGGTATTTTCGGCCATAGTTGCCGACCGAATCGCTGTTTACCCGCTTTTCCCCATTTGGGTCTTCTAAAAAAACTTCTTTCAAAGACACAGAATTGTCTTCGTATATTTTGCCACTCAGTTCGCGGTAAATGATGCTGTCTTCGCTGATGTAAATGTAGGAACGCCCTTTGATGCTCCTGTCTTTTACTTCCAAAACTAACTCAAAACGGTACTGCTCCTGCCCATCCAATCCACCAAAGGTAATTTTGCCTTCCCAATTGCCTTCCAGGCCTTTTTGCGCTTGAGTGGTGGAAAAACTGCTCAACACCAATAGCAAAAACAATAGTTTTTTCATAGCTTACTTCTTTATATTCAATAAGCGATACATTTCTTTTCCGTTGTATTCTTTCACCGCTCCAATGGGCATAGTGCCCAATTCTAATTTCTCGATGCTGATACGAATGAGGCGCAATACCGGAAAGCCGACCTTAGCACACATGCGCCTGACTTGCCGGTTTTTGCCTTCCACCAATTCTATCTTGAGCCAGGAAGTGGGTATATTTTGGCGAAAGCGGATGGGCGGGATGCGCTCACCAACCGGAGGGTCTTGATGGAGCAACTGCACTTTGGCCGGCAACGTGCGGTGCGTTTTTTTATTGATGCGAATGTCAAGGCCTCCGCGCAGAGCTTTCAAGGCTGCATCTGTGGGGATGCCTTCCACCTGGGTCCAATAGGTACGCTTGTGCCGGTGTTCGGGATCTAGCAAGAGTTGGTTGAGCTTTTTATCATTCGTCAGCAACAACAGCCCTTCGCTATCCTGATCCAATCGGCCAACGGGATAGACATCGGAAGGAAATTCGTGCAGATCGCTCAAAGTCAATTGATCGGGATTTTCCCGAGTAAACTGGCTCAAGTGATCGTAGGGCTTGTGCAAAACAAAATAATAGAGCATGATGCTATACTATACATTAAAACGGAAGTGCATCACGTCGCCGTCGCCTACCACATATTCCTTACCCTCGACCGACATTTTGCCAGCTTCTTTAACGGCTTGTTCGGAACCTAAGGCGACAAAATCCTGGTATTTGATGACTTCCGCGCGAATAAATCCTTTTTCAAAATCGGTGTGAATCACGCCTGCCGCTTGGGGGGCTTTCCAACCCCTGCGAATGGTCCAGGCACGCACTTCTTTCACACCCGCTGTAAAATAGGTAATCAGGTTGAGCAATTTATAACTGGACTGGATTAATTTATTCACCCCGGGTTCTGCAAGTCCCATCGCTTCCAAAAATTCCAGCCTTTCTTCTTTTGATTCCAATTGGGCTATATCGGCCTCAATGCCCGCACTGATGAGGATGACTTCCGCATTTTCTCCTTCAATCGCTGCTTTAAAAGCTTGGGTATAAGCGTTGCCCTCGTGGATAGACTCTTCGTCCACATTGCAGACGTATAGTATGGGTTTTGCGGTCAGCAAAAACATATCTTTCAATAATTCCTGGCCATCTTCTTCCAGTTCCAGTTTTCGTGCCAGCGTGCCATTATCCAGTGCATCCTTGATTTGTTCTGCAATTTGCAATTGGCGCTGATCCTCTTTTTTGCCACTCTTGGCTTGTTTGCGCAAGCGGTCAATGCGTTTTTCAACCGTTTCAATGTCTTTAAACAGCAACTCCATGTCAATCACTTCTTTATCCCGCACCGGATCGACACTTCCGTCCACGTGAACGACATTGCCATCATCGAAACACCGCACCACATGCACAATGGCATCTACTTCTCGGATGTTGGCCAAAAACTGATTACCCAGTCCCTCGCCCTTGCTGGCGCCTTTGATCAAACCGGCTATATCCAAAATATCAATGGTGGTGGGCTGTACTTTTTGTGGATTGACTAGCTCTGCTAGCTTGTCCAAACGCGGATCTGGCACGGTAATGACGCCAAGATTGGGGTCTTTGGTTGCAAAGGGGTAATTGGCAGCCAGTGCTTTGGCCGATGTAAGCGCGTTAAATAGGGTTGACTTTCCAACATTGGGCAAACCAACGATCCCGCATTTGAGTCCCATGGGCTGTTTTTATTGACGTTTTTTAATTTCAGGGCGCAAAGATAGACCGTTTTCGTATTTGTGCTGGCATTTTTTATGGAGAAATTGAGTGTGGGTGTGGGTGTGGTTCAACACTCCCGTCCGACCGGGCATCCGGGCGGGAAGATAGTAAGGTAGTAAGCGGA
>CALMIR010000025.1 GCA_937864265.1 uncultured Saprospirales bacterium
GTCGCCGATGATGCAGTCCAAGCCGGGGACTTGCGCGATGTAGATATTCTCGCCTGCTTGTGGGGTCACTGTGATTTGGGCACCCGTGCCGATTTCGTTGCCGCTGCCATCTGTCCACACCACGCATTCGCTGGCTGGGCCGCTGGCGGTCAGGGTCACCGGATCGGCGACGCAGTAGATCGTTGTGTCGCTTGGGCTAATCGTGATTTGGCCACTTTCGTAAACGCTCACTGCTATTGTGTCGGAGGCTGGGCCGCAGGCGCTGTTTACCGTAACGGAGAAACTCAGGATGCCTGCCGCTTGGGCCGTCACTTCCAGGGTTTGGCTGTTGCCGATTTCATTGCCTGCTTCATCGTACCAGGTGTAGGTCGCGCCTGCGCTTGGGTTGGCATTCGCCGTTAGGACGATCGTGTCGCCTACGCAGAGTTTGGCCGGGTCGGGGCTGATGCTGACAAGAATTTCGTTGCTTTCAACCCTAAAATTCAGGGTATCCGGTAGAATACAAAGCAACCCAGGTATAACCGCTATAATTTCATAGTCGCCCTCTGGCAAGTTGAGTTGCAACACGCTGCCGACACCCAAAATTTGGCCATTTTCATTCAACCAATTGATGGAATCCTGCAGAGTGCTGCTTGCCATTAAGGTAAAATCCTGGTTAGCGCAAGGAATCTCTTCAGGTGGTAATATTTCAATAATCTCTCCCGATTCAATTAATGAGATTACTGCAAATGCCGTATCCGTGCATTGGTTTTCGCTAACTGCGGCCACTGTTATTGTTTGACTTTCTGTCTGGTTCAACAAAGTGAGGGTTGCGCCTGTACCCAGCAAGCTTCCGGCAGGATTGTACCAAAAGAAATCAACCGGAATGTCGGCACTAGCAGAAAGTACGATTTCAGTAGGGTCACAAATAATGCCCCCGCCTGTAGCCATCAGGTTTATATCTGCTTCAACAACTACGACAATAGAATCAGTTGAAGAGCATAAAGATACGGGGTCAGTGATGGTAACAAAATAGGTCGTTGTGTTTTGAACTGTTGCAGTAGGGGAAGCCGACTGAGGGTCGCTCAGCCCGACAGTTGGCGACCATTGATATTGGTAAGCCGTAGAACCGTTGGCATTAATTTGAACCGGCTCGTTTTTACAAACGGTGATGCTCTCTTCTGCTATACCTAGGTCTGCTGATACACCGCCAATGGTCAGGGTTTGAACGGGTACGGTACAGTTATTGGCATCGCTAATGGCAATAGTATATGTACCTCCGGGAAGCTCATTGGGATTGGCTACCAAATTCCCGTTTTCATCCCTGATCTCAATTTGAAAAGGGGCCGTACCCCCTGCTATCTGGTCTAGCCAAATAGCACCTAGCGCAGGCGGATTACACTGAGCATCAGCATATTGAAGATTGGCTTGTATGGGATCTGGGCCGCTGACAGTCAGCAATTGCTCACAGGTACACAAGCTGTTTAAGGTGATCTTTTTTATTTTGTATCCACCTATTGGAACAGCTACTACTACGGCTTGATTGGCGGGAACAGTGGCTACAACAAAACTTGAACCCAATTGTCTGATTTCGAAGTATTCGTTACTGCTGCCACCGCCATTATAGATTAAAGTACCGAGGTCTTCCGGGCAAGCCAGATTGCTCGTTGTCCATCCCAAATTCCCACATCCAGGGTCATTTAAGCTGACAATGAGTTCCTCGGAATTGCAATAAGCTGCATCTTGGACAAACAATTGATGGATACCCGAACTAAAGCCACTCAGGGTGAAAGGATTTTCCGATGTAATAGCTATAACATCTTCCGCTCCAGCGCGGATGGTATAAGGCGGTTCACCGCCATTGAAATAGAAGGTAATAGTGCCGTCCATCAAGCCACAGGCAGATGGATTGCTCCCCACAGTTGTAACGGAAAAGAAAGCCGTATTATCCTCCGTAACTTCTATAAACTGGGTTGTGCTGCAGCCATTCGCATCAGTCAATGTAAAGAACTGTTGTCCTGCTGGTAAGCTATTTATATTGACCAATCCTGGCCCGTTTAATGTCAAATTTCCTTCTGACCAGGAAAGGATAAAAGGAGGGATACCGCTTTGAATATTTAACCTGACCACCCCATCTTCCGTCACACAATTAGAAGGTTGTTGAAGCATTAAGCTGAAGTCCGGGCCGCCAATTTCGTTGACCGCAAAGGTAACCTCATTGGAACAACGCTGATTGGTGCTTTCAAATAAGTTGAGTACGGTAATGGTAACGGTATAGATGCCTGGAGATAAACCCGATGCATTATTGGTCGAACTGATGTTATTGGGCCAAGCATATACAAAAGACGATTCAGGGGGTAAGCCTACTACTTGTACCTCGGCATAGCCATTATTCTGTCCACAAACGGCATCAACGACAACGGTGTTGACATTAAAATCCGGGCAAACCAGATCGCAATTGTGTGCTCCAAATACCGGATAAATGGTATCAGACAACACTTGATGCTCTGCGCTTGGGAAGTTTTCCTTGGCGGGTAGCCCTGTTTTTTTGTCACTATCCCCTGCAGGATAGGCTGCATTCCAAACCAGGCACGACGCTAATAGCAGCGCTAATATTTTCATGGGCTGGCCAGTATTGAGCGGTAGCTTTCTCATTTTACGGCTCTTTTTATAGTATTTGCTGTAATTCTTCACGCCATAATCGGTTTTATTGGCATTGATTGCCTTTGCTGTTTTTATCCAGTTTTTTGCCAATGGTGATGCCTGTAATAGACACCCTTCGTTCTAGTGCGGCATTTAGATCGTATATCGAACCAGAAGCACTTGTCGGTATTTTCCCCGCAGGGGCATCAAATTCGCCTCGAGGATCGCTGCATATAAATATGCGGGTATCCAGGAGTGCGCCCAATGCTCCATTTTTATAATCTTCTGCCAAATATTTTTTGATACATTCAATGCGGCGCTTACTGAGCAACTCATTGTACTCATTTGATCCGAGTGGGCTACAATGACTTTCAATTTCAATAGTCAACTGTATATCCGCACCGCAATTGTCGAAAAATCGTTCCAGATCACGCCCCAACTGTTCCAGGTTATCCATTCCCTGCTGTACCTCTCGATCGAAAAATGCTGCAATAGCGATGGAATCTTCAATGTACTTATCCGGACTGGAAGCCCGCTTTACATACTTGAGGTAATCTAAAAAACGAACACTGTATCTATCCCAAGATGATTTATAGGATTCACCCGCTCTGTCAGCAGGCCCATTTTGAGCCAGCTTCGTCACCCTTTTATCGTTTAGCCTGTAAGGCATATCATTGTCAAAATAAACTTCTATATTAGCCGAAGGTGGCGTCAAAGCCAATCTAACAGGAAAGACTTTGGGGTCGCAGGAAGGCTCATCGTATCTTTGGCTGAAAGCCCCCGTTTGATAGCACTCTGCCCTAGCTTGTATCGAATATTCCTTGCCCAATTGAAAACGGTAAACCCCATTGATCGGCTCAACTGTTTCAAACTCCTCATCCAATACCTCCAAAATGGCGTTACTTAAAATTCTGCCATCTTCTGCTGCACTCACAGGAATACTAACTTCTATGTAATTCGGTGTTAGCTGGAAGAGGAGTGTATCCTTTGCGGGCCTATCACAAGATGCTACGACATTAGCATAAACGACAGAGTCAACTTGTAAGCCAGGAAAATCGGGATGGCTCGCTTCGATCCGATAGCTACGATAGGATTTGAGTTTGTAGCTGCCGGGGCTTAATTCTATGATGTTGTCCTCAGCACCGTCGGGCTTCAACTCCGTCACCTGAATAGATACACCATCCAAGGGTTCACCTATTTGGTCGGGCGAGCAAGAGGCTGTAACCAGTAAAGTAACATATACGTCTTGTGGTACTGCATAGATATCCGGGCAACAGGCTTCAATTTCATCCAAGTATTTCAAAGAACGCGGACGGTCGGAAGCGAAATAGGCCATGTCGCCCTCCGGAATCAGGTAAAAGAAATAGTCATTATAACCACTGTTGTAGGTTTGCCCCATGTTTTGGGCATCGCACCAGCTATCCCATCCAGATTGGCCTACTGCTTGAGAAGCGACAAAGATGTCATATAAGGCATAGGAAGTATCGCGGTTGGAGCTAAAAAATAGTCGGCCAGAAGGGGCATGATAATGCGGTGTAATTTCATTCCAGTTGGTGTTGATGGCACTCATATTGACCGGAGTACCCATTTGGTCGCCCTCTATGGCACTGGCCCATAAATCCATTCCTCCTTTTGTGCCGTTTCGATCAGAACTGAATAGCAACCACTCCGTATTGTTCTCTAAATTAAGTGCGATACTGGGATGTGTGCTGGAATACAAAGTGCTGTCCACATTAATATTTAAGTAAATAGGGCTCCCCCAATCCCCTGTAGCCAAACGCTTGCGCTTGTACAGGGAACAGGTAATTTCATCCGAGTATTTGTTCTTATACTGACAACTAGAGAAATACATGGTATTCCCATCCATCGAAAAGGTAGGGTTAGCAGTGTGTACGCCATCTTTATTGAAAATACCGTTTACAGGCATGACCAATGGTAGCGTATCCGAAGTCATGAAAGGGTTCGATTGCTCAACATACAATATTTTGGCGTATTCCCTTTCGTTTTTATCTTTTCTAAATATGAATTTGAGCGAGGAGTAGTAAAACGTGTCGCGCAGCACCGCCATACCCATATCGCCAAAAACCGTATTGATTCCTGCTGGTAAATGGATGGCTGTGTCGGCCAGTATTTCAACACCTAAATTCAAGGCAAATAAACAACTTACCCGCCCCGATTCTGCTTGCCTCAAAAGTTGATTTTTTTCTTCCGCTCCTCCATCTATCTTATTGACCAATTGCTCATTCAAAAAGCGATCGTAAAAAGCCAAAGCTTCACTATAAGAATACGAGCTGTCTTGCGCCAGGGTATGCTTAGTTTGCGCTAGCGATAGGATAGAACGGGCATAAATATCTGGATAAATAGTAGGGTCGATATTCGATAGCAACTTAAACAAGGTATCTGCCTGGGTAAAGTAATTGAACATTTTAGCGGCAGTCGCATATCGATATAGCAACTCTACAGGCTCGCCCTTGTAATACTCCCGGAATTCCCAGGCTTCTTTATAGCATTTATAAGCCTTAAAATACTCTTTGTTTTCATAGGCCTCGTCACAGGTTCGAAATACCTTTTGAATTTGTCGCTGTGCCTGAAGAGTAGGCATAGCAAACAACCCAATAAATATGGCTAAACAATATTTTTTCATCATAAAAACATTATCCAGTTAATCCTACTGAAGTGCCCTGCATTAAGCACAAGCTTTTTCTCCTTTTTTATTCCTATCTAACAGCCACTTGCATGAAATGGGCCTGAATGATACAAACCTGGATTGCACACATGCAATTCAGGTCGTTCAGTAGATAGGAACTTATGTGTCAATATATTGTGGCAGAATCAACTGCCATATTATACCATTTTAGAGTAAAGGACAAAAATGTCCGCTTACGCAAACGGGTTGAATGATATAGCTCAATGAAAATTCGGGGCCACCACGACGACGAGTGGCCACATTGAAATCAGATACGTTTACATCGTAGGTAAACCCAAGACGCATCCTATTGATTCTAAGCTCCAAACCGGGATAAACCACATCGCCCAACTCATTATTGAAGCGATAGCCCGCTAAAAAAGCAATAGACATCTGGTTTTCAGGGCTTCTATCCAAGTAAATGCGTCCGCCACCCATCAACAGGAGTTCCTGATACTTTCCTTGAAACTGGGCAGATAGGTTCAACAACAGGTCGGCTGCCTCGTGCATGCGCCAATTGGTAAACAAATAGGGGCTGTACCTTCTCAATGCCTTTGCTTCAGGGGTAGCGTCTAAGAAACGCTGATCGGGGCGTGCCAGATGAAATACACCGATGCCCAGATCGAGAAAATTCCGCTTTTCCAATCGATCCAGTATCTCACAATTGGCATTATTCTGTAGCCTAAAGTTGAGTCCAGCACCGATGTCAAAAAAACCAATGCTCTCTACAAATAAATCTTCTTCGTTATCTAATAGGGGGTTGTAATCACTCAAGCTGCGGTCATATTGCGCTAAAAAACGCAAACTGTTGATATCGTAAGAGCGCCCGCTATAACCGACCTGCAAGCCGCCAGTGAGAAATGCCTGGCTGCTCAAGCGCTGGGTATAAGAGCCGCTGATATTTATATTGGCCCAGCTGAGATTGCCATAGCCCGCCTGGTCGTAATTAAAACCAGCACCCAGAGCCAGAAAGCTATTTTGCTTGCGGTTGCTCGACAATTTGCCATCGACCTGCCCGCTAAAGGTGAGGTAGTCCACAGGAACACTATTCCATTGGCTGCGGAAATTGGCAGAAGCCCGTAGATTCCCCCTAAAAATCCCTGTCAAAGCAGGATTAATATTGGTGGGAGCGTTGCTAAACTGAGAGAAATGGACGTCCTGCCCATTCAAAAAAGTAGCACTACTCAGTATAGCCAGATAAATGTAAACTAACTTTTTCACCATCAATTTGATTTTGATGAAATATGTAAAAGCCAAACCAACAGTCGCATAAAACAATTACTTATATCGTAAATAATTGATTGTACGCAACTTGTCAGATAATTAGAGACAAATTAACGAAATTTGTTATTCATTTTCTAATCAAGGCACGTTAAATATTAGTAGTATTAGGTAGCCTCACTATATGGGGAGATTAAGGAAGTGCTATTCGTACCTTCTATATACGAAGATGCGCGTTTCTGGTTACATAGTTAAGGTAAAAAAAAGATTTTGCAAATTTTTTTTAAAAAAGCTTTGTCAATAGTTTAGTTTTTTTTTAATATTGCAGGGTCTTTATGACGATCGACATCTTTGAAAAATTTTTATTTGTTTTTTTGAAACATAATTCACAGAGTCGTCGTTAAAGAATTGCAAGTCCCAAGTTTTTTTTTATTTTGTTTTTATCCCATTAATGCTCCAAAAAATCCAAAAGAAACCCTAGCGCAAAAAAAAAATCCCATTTTTTTTTGTTCTAACCATTTTTGATGCTATTTTGGCATCGCATTTGACAACCCATCCCATTTTTTAACAAGTGGTATAAGTTCAATCTTATTCAACTTGTCCTACATTTTGTGATCTTCGTTTGACACCAACTTTTTGACTGTTTGGTGTCCCTAAATGCTTTTAAACTACACATTAAGTTTGGCATGGCCACCATCGGTCGTATCGTCTAAAGGTTTTGGCGATCTGTTTTACCAACTTCAAAAGTGTACAAGCGTGAAAAGAGCATTATTATTAACAGCATTAGTATTGGTTCTTTGCCAGTTGGAAGCAAAGACCCTGTACGTGAAGCAAGGCAGTAACGGAGATGGATCTTCCTGGATCAAAGCTTTCGGAAATTTGCAAGCTGCATTAGAAGTAGCAATTGCTGGTGATACCATCCTGGTAGCTGCCGGACATTACTTACCTACTGAAAATGGCGATCGCAACAAGTCTTTTATTGTAAAGGACGGAGTTGTTCTTCTGGGTGGATTTTATGGCAACGAAAACAGCATCGAAAGCCGCAATCCTGAGCTGAATCCAACGGTGCTCAGCGGTGAAATTGGCGATCTTTCTTCTATCGCTGACAACTCTTATACTGTTATCTATACTAAAAATGTTTCCAAAGCAACCGTAGTGGACGGTTTTGTCATCACTAAAGGCGCTGCAAAAGGATCAACTTCAACAGAACCCATCAAAATGGGAGGTGCAGGCTGGTTTAACGAAGCAGAAAATGGCACTTCCAGCCCAAGCATCAAAAACTGCGTATTCATCGATAACGTTGCCTTGGAAGGCGCTGGTTTGTATAACAGAGCTAATCAAGGTGGAATTTGCAAGCCTTTGGTAAAAGATTGCAAATTCATCCGCAATATTTCCAACGTTGACGGTGGCGCTATCCTGAATGTTGGCATGGACGGCAGTGCTGATCCGATCGTGGTTAATTGCCAGTTTGAAGCCAATGAAGCTACTTATGGTGCAGGCATCATGAACAAGATTGACGGCATAGGTCAAGCTGCTCCAATGGTAAAAAATTGCTCTTTCATCAAAAACATCGCCTACTCTCGCGGCAGCGGCGTTTACAACTACCGCACCCCATCAGCCAAAGGAACCAGCGAAGCTACAATGACTGGCTGCCGTTTTGAAGGAAACGATTCTACCATCGGTGGTGAAATCAACAGCCGGGTTAATAACGGCAATGACAATAGCACCATCAACAACTCTGGCTATTAATTTTTGAAGTAAAAACAGATCGCTTGGCCAAAAGCCGCTTGTCCTGATGGGCAAGCGGCTTTTGTTTTTTTTATACATTTGCCCAAAACTGATACACATGATCGATCCAAAACTCAAATCCTGGGTGAATATCCCGGAAAATAGTGACTTCCCTATCCAGAATATTCCCTTTGGCGTATTCCAAACCGAAACAATAGACCCCCGCTTATGTGTTGCTATCGGCGAACACCTGGCTGATTTAAAGGTACTGGCTGAACACGGTTTTTTTGATGACCTGGGAGTCGATCTTTCGGTTTTTGCACAACCCCACCTCAATGCTTTTATCGCATTGGGCCAAGCCAAAACGCACGCCGTTCGCATGCGCTTAGTAGATATTTTGGATAATGACCTCGACAATTGGGATGCCAGTGAGTTGGCGCCTTTTTTCCTGCACCTCCAGAAAGACGTGGAGATGCTGCTTCCTGTTCAGGTGGGTGACTATACCGATTTTTATTCCAGTAGAGAACATGCCACCAACGTAGGTACTATGTTTCGGGGAAAAGACAATGCCCTCATGCCTAATTGGCTGCATTTGCCCGTTGGATATCATGGCCGGGCTTCCTCGATCGTTGTATCCGATACCCCCATTCGTCGCCCCAAAGGTCAATTCCTGCCACAGGGTGCTGAACAACCGGAATACGGCCCCTCCCGCTTACTCGATTTTGAACTAGAGATGGCTTTTGTTGTAGGCAAGGAAACCAAAATGGGCGAAAGTGTTTCTACCCAGGATGCAGAGGACTACATTTTTGGCATGGTTATTTTCAATGATTGGTCGGCCAGAGACATTCAAAGCTGGGAGTATGTGCCATTGGGGCCATTCCTCGGTAAAAATTTTGCTTCGACCATATCTCCCTGGGTCGTAACGATGGATGCATTGGAGGCTTTTCGCACGGCAGGCCCCATTCAAGATACTCAGCCACTCCCCTATCTTCAGTTTGCTGGTGCAAAAAGTTTCGACATTCAATTGGAGGTGAGTATCCAGCCTGAGCATAGCGTTGCAACCACGGTTTGCCGCTCCAATTTTAAATACCTGTATTGGAATATGGCGCAGCAACTGGCCCACCATACCGTCAATGGATGTAACATTCGCATCGGAGATGTCATGGCCTCCGGCACCATCAGCGGGCCTGAGCCTGATTCTTTTGGATCTATGTTGGAGCTGAGCTGGCGAGGTAGCCAGCCTATCGCGATGAGTGATGGCAGTGAGCGTACCTTTTTGCAGGACGGTGACGCGGTAATCATGCGGGCCTGGTGCGAGCAGCCCGGGCTACGCATCGGATTTGGAACGGCGCGTGGAAAGATTTTACCGCCATTTTAAACGATTTTCATCGATAAAAAGGCGCTTTCCATAGAATTTTTTGTTTTTTGAAAAAGTGAATACGCATTTTTGCCATCCTATAATCAGGCCATCATCATCACTATTATATCAAGCATTACTGAAGTATGACTATGATGCTGGCCAATCCTATCCGCCGTATGGGTGACTACTTGAATCATGTCGAACTTAATTTCGACGATGTAGTCATTCATTCCCGATTAAAACATTTTGAAAAAAGAGTGGAAGACTCCGGGCTATCTATTAAACTCGGGGTGCAGGGAGAAGAACACTTCATCATCAATAGGGATAGGCTAACTATTGGCGAAGGCCGATTTTTGATCGTGAACCGACACCAGACTTTTGATTGCGAGCTTCATGCCCGGGAGCCAGTTGAGGCACTTTGCATTTATTTAAGTCAAGAGGCACTGAACCAGGCACAGCATGCTCTTTTCAATACCTTAGACCAGCAATTGGGCAACTTTTTACCAGATACAAAACCCGCTCAGGCCTTTCTTGAAAAGATATACCACGTTTCTGAAAACCGGCTGGGACGTTTTTTGGAACAACAAAAAACCATCCTTCTGAACCAACATCTATCAAGTACGATAGACTGGCCTTGTTTTTATCAAAATCTGGCAGAGAACTTATTATTGACTCAATTTCAAACGGAATCGATGATTGAAAAAATCACCTCAGCCCGCCGAGCTACCCGGGAAGAATTATTTCGCCGCCTGTGCATTGCTCATCAATTTATTTTAGACAATTACGAGTCAGAAATTGACCTGGATACCCTCGCTCAAAAAGCGACGATTTCTAAATTTCATTTATTACGCACTTACCGCGAAACTTTCGGAACGACGCCTTATCGGCAGGTATTGGACTTACGCTTGGAACGATCCAGGCAATTGCTGCAAGCGGATTATAGTTTGGAGGAAATAGCTTTTCAGTTGGGGTTTTCTGACCGCAGGGCCTTCACTAAGGCTTTTCGCAAAACATTCCAACAATCTCCTTCCTCTTACAGAAAGCGAAAAAAACAGGCTGTACCAGTTTGATCTGATACAGCCTGTTCTGTTTTTTTATTCGAATGGCAGGAAAATACCTACACCAAATCAGAAACGCCTCTCACCAATAATGAAATTTCATTATTCAGTACTTCTATGAACCCTGCTTTGATTTTGAATGTAATTTTCCGACCCGATTCCGTACTTTCTTTAAAACCTTTTGAATCCGGATCCATGATCTGAAAACCGCCTGTGCCTGTTACCAGGGTTACTTTCCCGGCTTCCAGGGACGAAACGATGGGTGCGTGGTTGTTCAACACCTGGAATTCGCCCAAAGTGCCCGGCACTTTCACGGAAGTTATTTCGCCTTGAAATATTTTTCGATCTGGCGTTAAAACGTTGATATTCATCTTGATAGATGTTGGATATTAGATGCTAGACCTTAGGTGTTAGATGCTAAAGTCTAAGGTCTATCATCTATTGTCTGTAATATATAGCATTATGCGTTGGCTTCTGCCAGCATTTTCTTACCTGCCTCGATGGCCTCGTCAATGTTGCCTTTTAGGTTGAAGGCCGCTTCTGGGTACTGATCCACTTCACCATCGATGATCATATTGAAGCCGCGGATGGTTTCTTCAATGGGTACCAATACACCTGGAATACCGGTGAATTGTTCTGCCACGTGGAAGGGCTGCGACAAGAAACGCTGTACCCGACGAGCGCGGTGTACAACCATTTTATCCTCGTCGGATAATTCTTCCATACCCAGGATCGCGATGATGTCTAACAATTCGTTGTAACGCTGCAGGATGTTGATCACACGCTGCGCACAGCGGTAGTGTTCTTCTCCAATGATATGAGGGTCGAGGATACGAGAAGTTGAATCCAGTGGATCCACAGCAGGATAGATACCCAGAGAAGCAATTTTACGGCTCAAAACCGTAGTAGCATCCAAGTGGGCAAACGTCGTTGCCGGAGCCGGGTCAGTCAAGTCATCCGCAGGTACATACACCGCTTGTACAGAAGTAATAGAACCGCGCTTGGTAGAAGTGATGCGCTCCTGCATGATACCCATCTCAGTGGCCAAAGTAGGCTGATAACCCACCGCAGAAGGCATACGCCCCAACAAAGCCGATACTTCAGAACCTGCCTGGGTGAAACGGAAGATGTTATCGATGAAGAATAGGATGTCACGACCGCCAGTAGGGTCGCTCAAATCGCCATCCCGGTAGTATTCCGCGATCGTCAATCCAGAGAGTGCCACACGGGCGCGTGCTCCTGGAGGCTCATTCATCTGGCCAAATACGAAAGTAGCCTTGGAATTTTCCAATTCTTTCATATCTACTTTGCTCAAATCCCAGCCGCCAGCTTCCATGGAATGCATGAATTCTTCGCCATAACGGATGATCCCTGCTTCTAGCATTTCTCGCATCAGGTCATTTCCTTCACGGGTACGCTCACCAACGCCTGCAAACACCGAAATACCATCGTATCCCTTGGCAATATTGTTGATCAGCTCCTGGATCAAAACCGTTTTACCAACCCCGGCACCACCAAAAAGTCCGATTTTTCCACCCTTCAAATAAGGCTCAATCAAATCGATTACTTTAATACCGGTGTACAACACCTCCTTCTCCACAGAAAGGTCTTCATAGGCGGGGGGCTTGCGGTGAATCGGATACGAGCCGTTTTCTCTGGAAACTGCTCCAATTCCGTCAATCGCTTCTCCTACCACATTGAACAAACGCCCTTTGATGGCGGTACCAATCGGCATGGAAATGGAGTCGCCTGTGTCTGTTACTTCTGTACCACGGGTAAGACCATCTGTTGAATCCATCGCAACGGTACGCACGCTGTCTTCGCCCAAGTGTTGCTGAACTTCCAACACCAGAACTTCACCATTGGCGCGCTGGATTTCTAATGCATTGTGGATTTCAGGCAACTTGGCGCCTTCACCGGAAAAGCTAACGTCCACTACAGGGCCGATCACCTGTTTGACATGACCGATATTTGCCATTTGAAATAGGTATTTGAATCGTTAAGTAAAGCAAACTAGCTAAGACTGCCACTTTTTGCTTCGCTAAAAATATGGTTCTCTAAAAAACGGCACAAATTTAGAGTTTTAACAGGATAATCAAAAAGAAAATGCTGTTGTTCTCGCGTTTATTTTTTCATTTATGGGGTTGATTTTGAACTGAGTAAGGTAAAGACTAATGGTGCTAGCTACAAACGGGAAAATATAAAGCTTATATACTTGTATTCAGGCAAAAAAAATTCCGCCGAAATGGGTTTTATCGGGATATTTCCGATATAACATTCCGCTAGACCAAGCCGAATGACGCGTTGTTTTTTTTATCTAAACCAGGAATATGCAGCATTAATTTCCAGCATATTACCAAAAAAAGTCTGGTATCGGCTCAAAGGGATGTCGTAAGCAAAGCCTATTTTCCATTGCCCGTTATAAATATTAACCGATTCACCCAGTTTAAAGCCGAACTCCGTGTGAATAACACTGGTAGGTTGTTGTCCAAGTCCAATGCCTCCGCCCAGCCCCAGCCAAAAAAAATCACTGATCTGATAGCGCAGTTGTAAGTCGGCGCTAAGCGGGCTATTTGGCACATAGCGCAGCCAAAAAGAAGGCTCTATAAAAGAGGTATTGGAACCAAACCAGCCCACATCAATATAGGCTCCGGCCAGCGCATAGATGTGCTGTACGCGCTTAATATCAAAGGCTCTTTCATTCAAAGAGTCTCGGAATATCGTTTTTAAACCAAACAACTGAGGAACGGATAAGCCCGCATAGTACTGATCGCTGTGGTAATAAAACAAACCCAAGCTAAAGTCTGGGAAAATCACATTGCTATTGTCGAAGCCGGCCACTTCTGGTGCTTCAAAAGCTATATCTGCTATACGTGCCCGGTATTGCACCAAGCCCGCTCCCAAGCCAATGGCCAAAGCATGCTCTACGCGGCGGCCAAACTCCAATCGATAAGCAAAATTGCCATAAAGCCCCATTTGCCCTATTTTGCCCGCTTGATCGCGTACAATATGCCCACCCGTTATGATGCGATCATAAGCCTCTGGCAGGTATTCAAAATGAATAAGTTGTGTATTGGGGCCATCCTCCAAGCCAAACCACTGCCGCCGATAGGAAGCGCCTACCGTGAGGTTCATCTCATTGAGCAAATAATTGTTGGAAATAGCGGCTGGGTTAAGCACTTTCCACTGGTCGCGGTGTACGCTGAACAAAGGAAGCTGTTGCGCGGGCAGTAATGTCATTCCTGTAACAAGCAGCAAAAAAACAGATGTTATATTCAATAGCGCTTTCATATTGGTTTATTTGATCAGATAAATCGCCTGGGTTTGATGGTAAGTTTGTCCTTCCACCTCAATGACCAGCCAGGCATAATAAGTTCCTTCTGGCAAGGTTTCCCCGCTGCTGCCGGAGCGGCCATCCCAGGGGTTTTCCAGCAGGTAGTCGTCCGTTTGGTAAACGACATCTCCCCATCGGTTGGTTATCGTCAGCGCCATAGTCACATCATCGCCCCCTCGGTAACCCAATACGTTTAAAACATCATTGACCTCATCGCCATTTGGACTAAAGCCTTCCGGTAAAAATGGCAGATTCAATACTTCAATATAGACCCGTGCCGTATCGCAGGCTTCCGGGCAAACGGCTTCGCTGTAACAAACCTGGTAATCAAAATACACCTGTCCGCGCAAGCCTTCATTTTCATAATACTGGAATCCGTTTTCCAAACTATTTAAGTTTCCAAACTGAGGCAGAGAAAGCGCTTGGAGTTCATAAGAAGCCATCGCTGGCAGGCCGTCATTTTTCAACACATCCATGAAAATCTCGCTATTGGCCTGCTCTAGGGTAAAAAAATCGTCGCTTACATCTATGCCTGTTGCTACCGTGATGGTTAAAGTATCCGTGCCAACCGTACCACACACCGCTGTACTGACTGTCCAGAAAAAAGAATTTTCGCCAGGTTGCAGATTACTCACCAGGGTGCTCGCCTGATTGGGGTTTTGAATTTGACTGCCTGTCCATTGCCCGATTCCCATGCTGACCGGGCTAGCATTCAGTTGGAAACTGGTACTGCAAATGGTCGTATCATTGCCCGCAAAAATTACTTCTTCTGGGGGTAGTCCAAGTACGCTCAATGTAAATGGCCCGGTTTGGTCAAAAAGGCAGTTTTCATCCTGAACAAACACATAATAGTCGCCTGCGTCTGCTATTTCTACCGATTCAATGACTAGGGTCGCCTCATTTGTCATTAAGGTATCGCCCCAAGGCGTAATCCAGTGATAAATGCCATTTTCCAATTCATTGGTAGAAAGAATAAGGGTTTCTCCTTGGCAAAGCAGGTCTTCGCCTTGTATAAAATTCAATACCCCGCTACTGCTTTCGCTAAATACGACCGCTTGTCCGGCTGAAACTGAAAGGCACACATCATCCAGATCGATGCCCCCTGAAGGCAAAGAATTGCCTGCTACCGCTGACAAATAATATGTTATTCCCGTTTCCATGGCTGTTGCCTCAAAAGCTATGTCAGCAGAGGCATTCATGGCCAAAATATCGCCCAACACCTCTCCAGCCAATGTATGCAAAACAAAAACCAAGGTATCATCGGGTTCGAGGATGGCATCATTTAGGTGAACAGCGGCAGCCGGGTCGCTCGTACAAAATACCAATACTTCTTGTAGATTCATGGTACCCGCAAAGGTGATACAGCCCTGACAAGCCGGGCTTCCGGGCGCCAAAACGACCAGGGTTATGACACTTAATTCGGACTGACAAGCGTTTTGCGCAAGTGCTGCATACACTTGAGTGCCGGGAGATTGAAAGGCGCCTGGATCAGCAATTTCATTTTGCCCGAGGGCGTCCTCGTACCAAACGACGGTATAGCCGGGATTTGGATTGATGGTGGCCTCCAATGCTGTAAGATTGAAAAGAGCCTGTCCGTTACCTATATCACAAGCTTGTTGTGTGGCTGTTGCAGGAATTGGAATAACTGTAGTGTTGACCGTAGCGCTAACAGCGGCGCTGCAATTATCGGCAGCGGTAAGCGTAATGTTGTATGTACCCGACACCAGGGCTGTAATGCTGGTGCCCAGACCTGCACCAGTAGTCACGGTATTATCCCATTGGTAACCGAAGGGGGCATCCCCATTTTCAGTCATCAATTCGATGCTGCCATCCATCGCACCTGCACAACTCTCGTCGTTCACTTGTGCAACAATAACCGTGAAGATGCAATCTACTTCGTTGATGAGAAAATTTTGATTAAAAACGCATCCGTTGGCATCTTCGATGGTCAGGCTATAATTTCCGGCAGGCAAACCGCCTATAATGAATAAGCCAGGGCTATTCTGGTTGTCACTGCCACTTGCCGACCCCGACCAGGTGTAGCTGTAGGGCGAAGTTCCTCCATTGAGTTGGGCCGAAAACTGGCCATCACTTGCTCCTACTCCCGATGGCGGCAGGCTTTGTATGTTGGATAGGTTCATCGCCAGCGGCTGGTCGATAACAGTTGTCAGAATAACTTGGCAATTGCTGCCATCTGTCACCGTCACGGTGTATGCCCCTGCCGGCAAATTGGCCATGTCTTCGGAAGTAAATCCATTGCTCCAACTAAACGTGTAAGGAAGACTCCCGCCCTGAACAAGCAGATCGATAGCGCCCGTTGATGCCCCATGGCACAGCACATCGATAGGCAAAGCAGAAAGCACAGGCCCTTCCTCGTCAACCAATATGCTCTGCTCAAATGCCATGCATCCATTCCCATCGGTCACGGTAAGTAAATAAACCCCTGCTGACAAGTTATCAATGCTTGCATTGGTTCCGCCGTTGCTCCAGGAGTACAGGTAGGGCATTTGTCCGCCGCTGACCGAAGCGGAAGCACTGCCATCGGCCAAGCCGCAATTGCTGTTGGTCACCTCAATACTGAGCGACAAAGGCTGTGGTTCCAAAATAGCTGCTGTCAGTACGGCGGCACAATTATTGGCGTCCGTTACGGTAACCGAATACACGCCTGCTGGCACATTTGAAATATCCTGGCTGCTGGCACCATTGCTCCAGTCGAAGTCAAAAGGGGCTGCTCCTCCCAATACGTCAAGATCAATACTACCTGTGGATGCTCCTGCACAACTTACTGGCTGAGCAGTAGCATTTATCATTGGCCCGTCGTCGTTACTGATGG
Source organism: uncultured Saprospirales bacterium (assembly GCA_937864265.1). Classification (GTDB taxonomy): domain Bacteria; phylum Bacteroidota; class Bacteroidia; order Chitinophagales; family Saprospiraceae; genus CALMIR01. The sequence continues at coordinate 16,843 of CALMIR010000025.1, forward strand.
CGACTGTTCCTGTCGTGGAGCAATTGTTCGAATCACTCACCGCAAGTTGGTAAGTCCCCGCCTGCAAGTTGGCAATGAGCGCCCCGGATGCTCCGTTGCTCCAGTTGTAGGTATAAGTCCCGGTTCCTCCCATTACGACCGCCTCTGCCTGCCCATTGGAAAGCCCGCAACTACTGTTTTGGGTGGTAAAAACAATTGCCATCTCATTCGGCTCATCGACCATCAGACTAATGACATCAGTGCAATTGTTGACATCGGTAACGGTCAAGGAATAGAGGCCTGCGGCAAGCCCGGAAAGGTTTTGAGTCGTTGCGCCCGTATTCCAGTTGAACGAAAATGGTGCTGTTCCACTGTCGATGTCCACCTGAATGGCGCCATCTGCTCCTGAAGCGCAGCTTACCACTTCGATGTTTGCGTTCAAGGATGGGCCTGGTTGATCCAGAATAGTTACACTCTCTGTTTCCACGCAATTGTTCTGATCTGTAGCGCTTACCGTATAGGTGCCTGGCATCAGGTTGCTGCTCGAAGCACCGTTTTGACCATTGCTCCAAGAAAAACTAAAACTGCCGACGCCCCCATTGGCGGAAGCCATAGCCGTTCCATTTGCTAGGCCACAACTAGCGTCATTTGCACTAGCCATCACCTCAATAGCCGAGGGCTCGGTCAGGGTCAAGGCATCATTGATCTGGCAGCCATTGGCATCGCTTACCTGAACGGTATAGCTTCCAGCCATCACATTAGAAATATTCTGCGTGGTAGCGCCATTGCTCCAGTTGTAGCTCAGCGGTGGGTTGACCATCAAAGGTGTTAGAACAATCCCCCCCGTCGCTTCGCCATTGCAAGTGATATTTTGTCCGCTTAAATCAAAAATGGGAGGCACATTTACGCTAATGTTGATGCTCCCTGCTGCCGTACACCCATTGCTATCTGTGGCGGTTATTTGATAAGCCCCCCCATTGGAAAGGGTTACGCTAGTAAGCGATGGACTGCTGGCAGTGCTGTTAAAGCCATCTGGCCCTGTCCAGTTAAATAGGTATCCCGGCGTCCCGCCTGAAGGGTTAGCATTTAGCGACAGCGTTTCGCCTTCGCAAAGCGGGGCATTGGAGCTCGGCGCCAAAGTAGGCATTGGCGCAGCATCAATAGTGACTACGCCTGTGATGGAACATCCTGCCAGATCGCTGGCTACTACTGTGTAGGTTCCGGGTGTCAAATTAGAAGCGGTGGCCGTATTTTGGCCGCTGTTCCATGAATAAGAAAAAGGCCCTCCCCCGGAAGCTGTGGCGGTAGCTTCGCCTGTGGGCGTAATCCCGCAGGCATCCTGTATATCGGAAAAAGCAATGCTCAACCCTCCGCAGATCACTGTAGAACAGGGTAAAAATTCTGATGTGTTGTTACCAGCTATCGTTGCTGTTGCCGTTATTGGATCGCCATTATTCAGTACGCCATTGGGCAAGCTCAATGACCAGGCACCACCACTTGCGGCAGTTGTGCCGAGGAGGGTTTTCCCCTGACAAGGCGGATTTACGGGATCACATCCTGTAGGGTCGTGGCTAAAAATTTCGATCAAGGCACCATTAGGGGCCGTGCCTTCTACCAGGGTTGCACTGGGGCTGGTGATGGCAAAACCGGAAACAGAAAAGCCCGATCGTTCAATTCCTTTTGTGCTATTGCAATAGATGCTATTGCTGCTAGCCAGTACATTGACCAAATTTGAGGCGGCAAAAATACCTGTGCCGTTATGAGCGATGGTATTATTGGAAATCTGAAAATTGCCCAGCGCAGAGGTCAAAATGTTAATACCTGCGTTGATATTGCCGTCGGCAGCGCCGCTGCTGGGGTCTATACCAATCCAATTATCAAAAACAGAGAAACTCATAGGACTGGTACTTTGAATGCCATATCGGTTGCCACTCAGCGCATTTTCACTTATCACGGCACCACTGGCATTTAGCAAAATCCCCCCCCCTGTAGCTACATTGGTAAAATTGGTGATGTGTAGCCCGTGTATGGCTACGTTATTTGCAGACACCTGTATGCCGTGGCTGTTACCCGCTATTGAGCCATCTATAACCACCTTACCCAAAAACCAGCCAGGCTGTGTGCGGGCATCTATCACCACATTATCTTTGGTGATCGGCGGCAGTGGTGCTGCTCCGGTGGGGGTTATTACTATTGTACCCGGGCTGCTGATGTCAAAATGTATGAAGCGAATCGAATTGAAAGGATCATTGACGCAGTTGATGGCAAAGCGAAGGGAGCCAGCCACATTCGCCGAACTGGTCACATAAACGGTGTCGCCAACTACTAGCCCACATTGAGCCTGAGTTGTTTTTACAAAACCCAGTGCCAGCAAGGCCGTCATCAAAAACAAGCAAACCGCGCTGCTATGGCTTCTGCCCCAATTGACCTGTGCAATAAAGTTTAGTTTCTTTTTCATCGTATTGGGATTATGGTACCGCCTTAGTCCACCACATAAATCGGCAGTTGCCGGGCTTCTGTTTCATTGCCGGGCATAAAGGGAATCTGATGGGTGGGGGCAGTAGGCTTTTGCAATTTGACTAAATCGGGCACTCGCTGTCGCAAATAATCGTACAATTCGGCCAGGGTAATGATGCTATTGGCATCCGCGTCAGCTTGATAGCTTCCATTAGGGCCTTCGACGGAAGTATTAGAAAAGGCTTCCAGGATGGCCTCCGTAAAAGCACCGTTTTGCCAGAAAGCATCTTCGTAAGACATTTCATTGGCGCCACAAGACGCCATTGTATTTAGTCCCGGATGGAGGGCGGCCAAGCGATTGAGGGCATCGGCTCGCTCCATATCCGTCATAGCCTTGCTGTCGGCAGCGCCGCTGTGGCAGGCATCTATAAATACTGCTTTTTTGCAACGGATACGCTCCAATTCTTGTACGATATCCCGCTGAAAATCAATAGAGCGAATGCGTTCGTAACGGGCATCGTAGTTGGATGGTAAGAGTTGAAAACCCTCCCGGCTGTTTTTACCATGACTGGAAATAAAAATCAGCAGAACATCCTGGTCGAGTATGCGCTGGGCGGCAGTGGCATTTTCATACTGGTACACCAAATCTGCTACCGCTTCGCGTATGTCATCCGCTTCTGTTTCATCCGGCAATACCAGGCTTCTGATAAAGACTTTGCCATAGAGTTTATCTGATCCCCCCTGGTTTTCAAAAGCAGCGGCAAAATCGGCGGCGTCTTTGGATGTATATTGCAAGTCTTTATGAGATGGCCCTATGGTTAGAATGTGTAAATTGGGTTGTTTCGGCTCGTAGCGAACGATGATCGTTTTGGTGCGAAATTGGCCTTCCGGGGTTTCTACTTCTATTTCCAAGCGGTTTTCACCTGGCTGCAGATGGATGCTGTTGTTGTAAACATAGGCATGTTTGTTCGTAGCGCTGCTGCTATTGGACAGGCTGACTTCGTCCATTTTTGAGCCATCTACCACCATGTTGTTGTTCAAAACTTTGAAGTTTTTTTGCTGCAGAGCGGTATTAGACCCCACAGCTACTTGTACATCAAATACGCCTTTATCAGAAACCATGTTTTGAATGTCTGTTTTGGTTTCGTTGGGCTGGGTCAGCACCATAAAAACTTCATTGCCCATGGCTGCGCCGCGTTCTAGTGTTTTCCGGATTTTTTGGCCATTAAAGTCCACGGTACAGGGGATGGCCAGTTGGCTGGAGCGATACGTTGCTGTTCTTTTGTATATAAATTCGACCGCTTGGCTGGCGTGTGGCCCTATTTGTGCGAGCTTCAGTTCTGTGGCGCTGATGGCTTGTATGCCCAACGGCGGCTCAAAGCGAACAACAACCGATTTGGCCGTGAAATCGCCCGGATTGTGCAAGACCAATTTCAATTTTTCTTCATCGGAACTGCGGCTATCTTCAAAACTAAAATCTTCGACTTCAACACCAGCATCCTGCGGCTGAAGACTCCTAAAGTTGGTTTCAAAAACGCTGAGTTCCTGATTGCCACTTGTCACGGTTATTTTTAATTGATTGTCGGCTGTTGCCAAATCTGCCGCTCCGTAAACCGGAATATTGATCTCCTGCGTAGCATTTGCCGAAAGGCTGCCCAGGTAATTCTCTGGCCAAAATCGGAGGCCTGATGAGCCGCTGTTTTGTTCCACTTTAATCTGCAAATTTCGGATATTGACCTGGGTCTGATTGGACAGACTAAATGACAAATAGGAACGCTCTCCCGGGCGCAGCTTGCCGTCTGCTGTTTTCAAGGATATGCTGGAACGTTCTAATAGATCCTCTTTGATGCCCGCCAATTGTTGAAGAGGTGTCTGGCTTTGGTCGGTTAAGCACATGATCCAAGCATCGTTGGCGCCTTTGGCATCGGAAGCAGTTTGGCCAACGGCAACTGCTCTGCCGTCGTGCAGTACCGCCAAATGATTAACAGCGTCGTCCTTGGATCCGCCATAAGGCCACTCCCATTGCAAAGCACCGCCTGCATCGGTTTTTACAAAAAAACCTTTGAAAGAGCGCGCTCCAGAATGGTAGGATTTGGAATATCCCCCCATCAGGAATCCCCCATCAGTGGTGCAACCCAGGGTGTGGGCGACATCGTCGTCTTTGCCGCCATACGTTTTTTGCCATTGCTGAAACCCAGCACTATTGGTTTTTATCAACCAAAAGTCCATCGCCCCCGCTGTGTTGGATCGGGTCAAGCCCGCCAAGGCATATCCACCATCAGGAGCAGCGATCAAGTGCGTGGCTTCTTCCCATTCCTTGTCGCCAAAGCTCTTTTCCCAAATCAGGCGGCCGCCCGGCTCTACTTTAATCAGGAAAGCATCGCCTTTACCCGATTTGCTGCTGCCCCCTGTATTTCCGGCAACAACAATTTGGCCGTCTGCACTCCGCACAACCCCCTTGACCCCATCGTATTGGCCTTTGCCAATTTGATGTTCCTGAATCAAGGTTTGTTCTTGAATCTGGGTTAGCCAAATATCCCCTTTAGCACCGTTATCCCGTTTGCCTATTCCTGCCAGGATGCCGTTTGGCAACAGGATCAGGTGTGAAAAGCTATCGTAATCGCTGCCGCCAAAAGCGCTTTCCCATACCAGATTGCCGTTTTCATCTATTTTTACGAGCCAAGCATCGCTTTTGCCATTTCCGATGGACTCGGTAAAACCAGCCAACATAAAATGTCCATCCGGCAACTGCACTGCGGCGCGTAGCCCATCAGCTTTAGCACCGCCGAGCTTTTTTTCAACTATTTTGCGGCCTGTGCTGTGGTCTAAAATGACTAAAAGCCCATCGGATTTGCCGAATGCATCAGATTGGGTTTCGCCAACGGCTACAATATAGCCATTAGAGGCTTCCATCACCTGGAAAAAAGCGTCCTCGGCTCCGCCGCCAAAACGGTGTTCCCAATCAGGCTTATCGGGTTGGGCCACCAAAATGACAGGCAAGGTCAGTAACAAGCTATATAAAGCATACAATATGGGTTGCATAGGTCAGGTAGTTTTCTGGATAACAAATTTAGGGATAAGTAATTGAAAGTGTTGTTAATAATGCCTGGAATTGCCTTATCAGCGGGCCTGGAGTTCCAGTATCAAGGGAACGATATAGCCCGAATGCCGGGTAGATGCCTCAAAAGATAGTTCCGTGTCGGAAAAACTAATATCAGGCAGAGGAACCAAATGTCGCCCCAATAAGGCCTCCAATTTTTGGCGAAATTGCCCATTTGCCTCTTCCATTTTAGCCGCTATAAAATCAGGATGCAGGATGGGTTGAGTAGCAAACAAAACATACAAAACATCTGTCCCCGCCTGATGCAGGCGCAAGGCTTTATCAGCACCGGGTATGATGGCTTTAACGTCAGAATCCAGTAATAAAGCCGACTCGTTTAGTCCTGCAAATGTAGTGTTCAAATTTTCAGCCCGCGGCCAATGGATGGCGCTTGAGCGGTCGGGACTTACAGAAAACACATACAGATAAAGCCCTGATTGCCTGGCCCAGGCCGCCAACTGAAAAAGTTGACCAACAGGCCATGCTCCGGCATCGCAAGTGTAAACCCCGCTGCCTTGGTGGCTTACCTTGGCATGTCGAAATAAGGGCGCTTCCTGCGCTGTAGCATCCAAATAATGGAACGCTGCATTGCCCGATAGCGTACGTAGTGGACTGGGCGCATAAGATGTCAGGTTGGAGTTATTATCCTTTAATTGCTCCGGCAATTGTATGATAAATGCATATTTACAAAAGTTGGCAAAGTCTTCGTATTTGATGCGAATGTACCCCTCATCGCCCCACTGCTTGCCCCAACTATTGAACAACAGGAAAGAAGCGGAAGCATTATCGTAGCCCACAACGACCATGGCATGGCCGCCAGCCGGACTGGTATTGCCCAAATCGGGCCACCAATATTTTGCCTTGTGCAATTGATAGAAATTCTTGCGTACATTCATACCTACGATCACGGGCTCTTGGTTGGCTAAGGCTCGAACTACTCGTTTTATTTTTTCTGAAGGACTCGTTTTCGAATCAAAAAGCGCCAGGTAACCCGCAATCGTATCCAGGTGCAAAGAGGACAGTATATCGCGGGAAGGCTGGCGGTAACAATCTTCGATATCGCTATCAAATTGGCTGGCCAAGCAGTCGCCTTGATGGCGGAGTAATTTCAAAGCGTCTGAAATTCGGGCGCCATCCGTACATGTCTCTCCTTTGATTTGGTTATAAATAAACATCGCGGAGTAAGCTTGCTCAGTGATGGAAGCTTTATCTTTTGTTTGATTTTTTATGGCGCGCTTAATGGTCAAAGCGCCATAGCCTACCGCCCAACCGACACAGGAAAAAACATCCCCCTGATTGCGCACCGAAGGGCAATAAGCAGAAAGATCTACTTGAGCGGGAAAATCGCTGTCTTTTTGCCCTTCTAGCGGCGCCAGTTGGGGCAGGGCATCGTATATTTCGTCTTCTAGCACCAGTCCTTGCGCTGGTAATACAACTCCTATCAAGAGTGCCCATGGTAAATAAATGAGGTTTTTCATCACAGTGATATTTGGTAGTGTGCAAAAAATTACTTCCCGATTTATCAAAGTCCTTACCCTAGCGAACACACTTAAAATGAACCGTTTAGCCCGCTAGGGTAAGGACAAAATCGGGAACTTAATTTTTCTGCGTTACTTGATCGGGTAGTAAAAAAGAAAAAGCACCGGAATGTTAGCCGATGCTTTTCTTGTTGGGATATTCATGGGAATTTCATTCCATCGGCTTAATTGCCTCCACCAGCTGTGGTAATCCATGCGCCGCAGATACAAACACAAGTACCCCAAGGCGTGTTAAAGCAATGCTTGATTTGGAAAGTAGGGCAAATAACTTGGCTGCAAGGGCCGCCGGCACTCGGCGTCAATACTTTGTAGCGACCACCCACAGGCATAACACCTATTTCTGCAATTTTTCCACCTTTAATGGTTGCCATCAATTGAGCGCGGTTCTTTTTGTAAGTAGCTACAACGTGACGGCCATCGCGGGTATCTGCTGGAAGCTCCGCCACATCCCAGTTTTCCATATCTTCTGCATCGAACTCAAGCAAGGAAGCGTTACCGCCTGCTGTCTGAGCCTGAACTGCGTTGGAAGTGAATAAAGCGCTTGCAAAAACTAATACTGCCAAAGAAAAAATCATTTTGAAGGTCTTCATGATGCTTAATGGTTTTAAAAAATTTGATCTGAAAAAAGAAATGAAATAATGTTGTTGTCGATAGAGGGTGTTTGGCAGTAAAGAGATGACCCCAGAGGAATTGATGTTTTTTAAAAAATATTTTTTATCGCTCGCAAAAAACTGATTATCAATACTTTAAACCATTGATCTTTTTATTAAAATTTCTCCTTGTTGTTATTTTTAGGATAGATGTCAGCGGCTAGAACGATGAGCGGATCATCCAAGCTGAAGTTTGTAACATTAAAAATGCTAGAAGAACAGTAGATTATCCTGTCTTTAACGCCGGATTAGGCCGCAGCACATAGTACAAACCAATCAGAATAAAAGGGATACTCAACCATTGCCCCGTTGAAAGTACATTGCCCAGAGCCGTTTCAAAGCCGCCCTGGCTGGTTTTAAAATATTCCATCACAAAACGGGCACCCCAAATGAGTATCAAAAATAAGCCAAAAACCATTCCTTGTTTTTCTTTGGCAGATGTTTTCCAATAGGTGCGGTATAAGATAATGAAGCTGATCAAATAGCAGATGGATTCATACAACTGTACGGGATGGCGGGGAACATCGTTGTAAGGCGGGAATGCATTGACGAACAAGAAAGCCCAGGGGGCATCGGAAGGCAGGCCGACGATTTCGGAATTCATCAGGTTGCCCAGGCGAATGAAGCAGCCAGCCAACGCGGTGGGAACGACGACTTTATCCAATATCCAAAGTACCGATTTTTTTGACGTGCGCAGGGAAAATATCCACAAAGCCAGTATGATGCCGATGGCGCCGCCATGACTGGCCAGACCGCCTTTCCATACGGCAGGGATTTCCGCCAGGTGTTGGCTGTAGTAGTCCCAATCGTAGAAAAACACATGCCCCAGTCGTGCGCCGATTACCGCCCCTAGTACCATGTATAAAAAGATAGTGTCCAGCCATGCTTCCGGTGCATTTTCTGCTTTGAACATCGCTTTTACGATGTATAGCCCAATTAAAAATCCAGAGGCAAAAAGCAATCCGTACCAGCGAAGGGCAAAAGAGCCGAATTCTATAATTTCAGGAGTAGCTTTCCAGGTAATGTAAAGAAGGATGTTTTCCATAAGCATTTTTTCCGCTTGTGCGAAGATTGGCATACTTTCCCGGAAAACCAGCGCATGGCAGGAGTTTTTTTAAAAAAAGAAGAGTAGCTACGTGCCTGTCAGCTACTCCTCCTCTACAGTTTCTAGGTTATAATGCGTCTATGTCAGAAAATTGCTGCTCTTTTATATCTTGGATTTATCTTGCTCGAGTAAGTAGTTTTCCAGCCCTTGAAGGGGTAAGGGGCGGCTGTGGGAATCCAGTACGGCCACAGCATATCGATGGGTTTGCGCCCTGCTTTTTTTGATGACGTACTGTTGGAATTCCGGTAAAGCATCCTCGGGCAAAATCAAATAATGCCCTTTTTTTGATGCTGGAATGAACGACTGCAAATACCCCGGATTGAGTACGTTAAGCTCCGCGGATGGCATACCACAATGATGGGCGATCGCTTCCAAATCGATGGATCGGTATATTTTAAATACGCGGTAGGGTTTCTGATAAAAAGAATAGGCTTTGGGCTTTAGTTCGTGCCAGGTGTAATCCTTAGCCACGTATATGGTAGCAATCATAGCAGGAACGTAGCTTTGAGTTTGTTGGGGCAGCAAATGCTGAATGTCCCAAAAGCTATCGTCACAGCCTGTCAAGCGGATCGCCCTTTTAACCCGACCCGGCCCACAGTTATAGGCCGCTAAAACCAAGGACCAGTCTTGAAACTCGGTGTATAAGGCCGACAGCATGAGCATAGCTGCTTCTGTCGATTTATAAGGATCTTTTCGTTCGTCCAGGTATTCGTTCACCGTAAGGCGGTATTGACGTGCCGTTTCGGGAATGAACTGCCACAAACCCGCGGCTCCCGCTTCTGACTCTGCCTCCGGTTTGAGTCGGGATTCTAACAAAGGAATGTATTTTAGCTCATCGGGCAGCCCATATACTTTCAAATAATGTTCAAACATGGGAAAAAACATTTGGCTGCGTCCCAACATGCGCTCCGTTTCTCTTTTGCCGCTGAATACATAACTATTGATGTATTGTTTGACTCTTGATGAATATTCTACGTTAAAGGGCATTTCCATGCTCAATATGCGGTAGTGTATCGCATTTGCTTTATCCAGTTGCTCGGCTGCCTGCCCTGGATGAATGGTCAAACATAGCCCAATGGCAATATTTAATACGGGTGTCCATGGGTATTTCATTGTAAATAAATTTAACTGGGATTTAGTAATCTGGTTATGGCTACACTACATCATCACTGCTTCTACTATTTCTAATTTTGTTTTACGGCGCAATCGATATTTTGTTAACCTTTTTAGGGTATTTTTTAAATTATTCAATAGTCGGCCAGTATAAATTCGTGAAAAATATATGTATTACGTTTTGTGAATTACCGATTTTGAATTTGGCAAAGGAGAAATATTAGTTGAAAAAAAATTTGATTTTTTAGGTAACGATGCTATTTTTGTGGAGATAAATTTGCACAGAACGAAGTGAGGAAAGCGATGCACAGCCTCACCCAAAAAAACGAGTATGAAAAAAGCTTCCTTTGGCCGTTTAGAACTTAAAGGTAGTGAAAAGGCCATTTTTAACATCACATGTTTTCATGCCGGACAGTTAACTATTCAGGTGTTAGACCAATTGGGAAGAACCTCCATTTTCAAGAAATGGGATTTACAGCAGGGGCAGCACAACGTTTTTTTTAGCACCGCTCATTTGAAAGGTGAATATAACGTATGGATTGATTTTGAGAATGAATCTACGCTAATCCCTGTTTCTTTGCCGCCCAAGAAAAAATCGACGCCTGTGCTTAAATGGTTTTCATAACCGTTCTCCTTACTCCTCTGTTGACTTCTTTCCCGCAATAGCCAGTCTGCAACTATTTCTGTAAAGTAGTTGTTCTATGAACATATTTTCATATCTTTACCTTATGGAAAGTCTTTCAACTACTGGCATTATCAACGAAAAAGAAGCGGAGAAGCTGGAACGCATCGCTTTCATCCTGAAAACGGTTGCCCACCCGATGCGCCTAGGTATTATCCACCTCCTGGAGCAATTCCCCAAGCTCTCGGTTTCTGATATTTGTGAAAAGCTGGGCAGCGAACAATCGCTGACTTCTCACCACCTGCAAAACATGCGGCTCAAAGGCATTTTAAGCGTCAAGCGCGAGGGACGCAGCATGATGTATTCTCTCAAAGAGCGGGATGTATCGCTTATCATTGAGTGTCTGGAAAATTGCCAGTGCAATATGTAGGTGGCTTGCCCTGGAGCAAACAACCCGGCTTTTTGTTGCTTTCGCCCCCAAGGCAAAAAAAAATAAAACATGAACATTCCTTAATGTTTTCATATTTTTGCCCCGTCTTTATCTTTTACTTTAAACTGAGCTAGGTTATGAGTTTCTTGGGAAAAGGCAGCAAGGCGTACAGCATCTTTGCATTGAAATGCCCCAAATGCCATGAAGAGGATTTGTTTGAAACGGGTTCTTTGAGTTTCAAAAATTCTTTTGAAATGCGACAGGAATGCCCCAATTGCAAGCAGAATTTTTTCCCTGAGCCGGGATTTTACTACGGGGCTATGTTTATTTCCTACATTTTTATGGGCTGGTTCTGCATCGGCTTTGTTTTGTTTTTCCATTGGGTGTTGGACTGGAGCACGGCTGCTTCTTTTGGGCTGCTGATTTTGTTTTGTGCCGTATTTTTTGTCTATATTTTCCGATTGGCGCGCTCCATCTGGCTCAACATCAATTACCGCTACGACCCGGCAAAAGCTAAAAAGGCTTAATACTGCATTTATAAGCATTATCTTCTAAAAAACAGCGTTATTCCGCTCTAAGTCGGTGTAAACAGATACTTAGAGCAGAATAACGGCATTTTTTAAGCCAAACGCCGCTCTAACTCCAGTGCTTTTGCGTAAGCCCGGCATTGATCCCAGTCTGCTGAAAAATAGGCTCGAATTTTTTGCTTATCTACCTCTGGCGTTAGTTCTTCCTGCCTAGTCCAAGCTGCAGGCCATAACTTGGCCGGGTATAAAATCAGGTAACAAGCCAACAAACGCCCCCGGCGCTGGAGCCAATGCCGAATGGGGTGGGTAGAAAATTGTGGCTGTTCTTTGCCGAAAATACGAGCAGCCACCCGGCGCATCACTTTCAGCTGCTTTTCGGAATACGATGGATGCACGGCGTCGAGCGATATCGCCGATTTATCGTAAGTAGCCCCCATAAAAGTGGCCATTTGGTCAAAAAAAGCCCAGGGATCTGCTTTGAAGTCATCATAAAACAGCACCAGTGGCTTCTGGGTAAAATATTGCTCAATCAACTGCAGCAAAGGATAAAAATAAACATGGTGCCGTTTCCAAAGTCCGGTATCACCTTCCACATCGAAGAATTCGGCAAAACTCAGGTGACCGCCATTTTTCACATACCTGCGGTACTGCGATGCGATCCAGCCATCGTGCCGGCGCAACAGGATAATCACTTTGCTATCGGGATAATACGACGAAAACCACTTGATCTCTTCCTCAAATTGTTGGTCAAATTCCCTGGAAATCAGGTATTTTTCAGTGCCTCCCTGTGCCATGAGTTGTGGCGATTTTTTGTATCGGGTGCGTTGTATGTATTGAATGCCCCGCAGCTTGGGGAAAAAACGATATTGCAAATAGGTGGATGCAACTTTGCCCAAACCAACGTGAAAATATACTTCTGGCTTTGCCATTTGAGTATTGCTTTTTGCTGCAAAGGTAGAATTTACTTATTATTTTGCCCCGCAATTCCGATGATGGCCTGCTCCACCACGTCGGTGGCTCGCTCCCAACTGAATAAGCGGCGTTGCTGCTTGCCGACGTCCACCAACTCCCGCTGCAGGGCTTCATCAAACCAGATGCGCTGCATGGCCTCTGCCCATCCATTGACATCAAACGGCGACAACAACAATCCGGCTTGGCCGACTACTTCTGGCAAAGCACTGGCGTTAGAACTCAAAACGGGAACTTCGCAATGCATGGCTTCTAAAACAGGAATGCCAAAGCCCTCAAATAAGGACGGATAAACAAAAGCCAAAGCGCCGCCCAACAGGCGGGGTAATTCCTGATCGGGCAAAAATCCGGTGAAAATAATATCATCCCGGTATTGGGATTGTTGGTAAGACCGTGCTACTTCGTCCGTTTTCCAAGCCATGCGTCCACACAATACCAGTTTTACCTCGCTGCCGCTGCGTTGTTTGAACAACTCGAATGCTTGCAACAGTCGGTGTACATTTTTGCGGGGATGGATGGCGCCAATGAACAAAAAATAGTCCTTTCCAGAAGCAAACTGTGTTTTTGCCGCTGTTTTTTCTGCTGCGGTCAAAGGCTTCAAACCCTCGCGGCAACCATTTCCCGTCACGCTTATTTTTTCAGCAGGGATGCGGTATATTTGTTCGATATCCTGCCTACTGAAATCAGAAACGCTAACGATTCGATCGGCACGTCGGCAGTATCGGGGTACAAAATATCGGTAATAATTGCGAACAAGAACGGGTAATTGTTCGGGCAAGTACTCATGCGCCAGATCGTGAATGGTCAATACAGTTGGCGTTTTGGCGGTTAATGACAAATACGCATCGGGAGAAAAAAAAACATGGGGCTGATAGCGATTCAAGGCCCGCGCCACCGAGTGCTCAAACCAAATATACCACAGGAAAGGATGCCTAGCGGGCGGGGCAATTACTACGGCTTTCACATTTTTTCCAAAAACAAAACCCGGATCAAAAGGCCGATCGAACAGGAAAATAAACTCCCAATCCGTATGGCGCTCCACCAATCGGCGAACTATTTCGTAGGTATAGCGACCAATGCCTTCCAACTTATCGGATAGTAAAAAACGGGTATTGACGGCTACACGCATAAAGGTGGTTCGTTTTTTTGAACAAAGGTAGGGTTTGTTTTTTTTATTAAGAGTTAGTTTGATTTTAAAACTATCTCTATATTTGATGCCTTTATTCTATCTTTTTTATGAAAACAGACGTACTCATTATCGGATCGGGCATTGGGGGCCTGACAACAGCCATTAAGTTGGCGGATCAAAGACCGGATTTGAGCATTGCGGTTTTGACCAAAACCCAGGAAAAAGAGAGCAATACTTCTTATGCACAAGGTGGCGTGGCCGCAGTATGGGACTTACAGGTCGATTCCTACGAAAAGCACATCGCTGACACCTTGGATGCGGGAGATGGTTTATGTGACTTGGATGCCGTGGAAGCAGTGGTCAAAGAAGGACCTGATCGGGTGCGCGATATCATCGAATGGGGTGCCCGCTTCGATAAAAATGCCGCCACTTATGACTTGGGTCGTGAAGGGGGGCATTCTGAAAACCGCATTTTGCATTACAAAGACCTCACCGGATGGGAAATACAACGTACGTTGGTGGAAAAGGCCGATCAATTTGCCAACCTACAGGTTTTGGAGCACTACTTTGCAGTGGATCTGATTACCCAACACCATCTGGGCCATAATGTCACTCGTCTGACCCCTGGCATAGAATGCTACGGCGCTTATGCCCTTAATAAAGAAACGGATGAGATCGAGACCATTCTTTCCCGAATTACGGTGGTGGCAACAGGAGGCGCCGGTCAGGTATATCGCAATACCACCAACCCGGTTATTGCTTCTGGCGATGGCGTTGCTATGGTGTATCGCGCCAAGGGACATATTGAAAACATGGAGTTTGTACAATTCCACCCCACCGCTTTGTACAATCCGGCAGGCGAGAACCCCGTTTTTCTCATTTCCGAGGCGGTGAGGGGTTATGGCGGTATTCTAAAAAACAAGGCAGGGGAGCCTTTTATGCAGCATTACGATCGGCGCGAGTCGCTGGCGCCCCGCGATATAGTGGCCCGTGCCGTGGACAATGAGATGAAAATCAGCGGAGAAGAATGCATGTACCTCGATTGCCGGCACTTGGACAAGGAAGGTTTCATGGCTCATTTTCCGACCATTTATGAAAAATGTAGGAGCATCGGCATTGACCCCTTGAATGATATGATACCGATTGTACCCGCTTGTCATTACTTATGTGGTGGGATTAAGGTGGATTTACAGGGGCGGAGCTCGATTTTGCGTTTGTATGCTTGCGGCGAATGTACCTGTACAGGGCTGCACGGCGCCAATCGTTTGGCATCCAATTCGCTGCTGGAAGCGCTGGTTTTTGCCAAGCGCATTGCGGAAGATATTTTATCGCTCATTGATACGGTTCCTTTCCAAGAAAAAATACCGGATTGGAACGCCGCAGGTACCACAGAGCCTAAGGAAATGGTACTCATCACGCAAAGCCTGAAAGAGCTCAAAGAAATCATGAGCAGCTATGTGGGCATTGTGCGTTCCAACCAGCGTTTGAAACGCGCCATGGATCGCCTGCACTTGTTGTATGAAGAAACAGAGGAACTCTATCACACCACAGTGCTTTCTCCCCAACTGTGCGAGCTGCGCAACCTCATTACCATTGCGTATCTCATCAGTAGGTCTGCCAGTATGCGGCGGGAAAGCCGGGGGCTGCATTATACAACGGACTATCCGGAAAAACTGGAGTTTTTGCAATATTCTATTCTGTAAACCGGCTTCTATCCGTTTTTTACCTGTTTCCATCGAAGTCATTCGGATGTTTGCGAACTTTTCCTGAATTATTGTTTTGTATTATAACTGGTCTTTCGCTAGCGAAAGATCAGTTAAGAATCAGACTGATATGATTTACAAAAAAACATTTCGTTCAACCGACAACCCTTTCAATCTAATTATAGGAGCTTTGATTACGATCCTTTTTTTAGTGGGGTTGTATTACATCGCACGATTTATATTTACGATACTGCTGTATTTATCGCCACTATTGCTGATAGCAGCGCTCGTAATCGACCGCAAAGTAGTATTGGACTATATCAAATGGCTTGTCGGTTTATTCAAAAGTAGCCCTGCTACGGGGATGATCACCGCCTTACTAAGCATCGTAGGCTTTCCATTAGTCAGTGCTTATTTATTGATAAAAGCGCTGCTGAAAAAACGCATCCGCCAAGTAGCCGAGGAAGTGCGGTCAACCCGTGAAGGTGAATTCATCGAATACGAAGAACTGGACAGTGAGCCGCTGGATTTATCTCGCCTGGAAGAGCAAGCCAGCCGCTTCAACCGCCATACTGGGGAAGATAGCGTTGATCGCTGATGGGCATTGTGCTGTTGTTTGCTTTTTTGATGGCAGCAACGTATTACCTGCTGATTGACCGCTGTTTAATGCTTTGGAAGCAAATTCCGGTAGCTGAAGTTGCTGAAGCCTTTAGCCCTGCAACACGCATCAGCATCGTCATTCCTGCCCGCAACGAAGCAGAAAATATTGCTGCCTGCCTCAACGCTATCGCTGCCCAGAACTATCCGGCCAATCTGCTTGAAGTGTTGGTCATAGACGACCATTCTACGGACAATACCGCCGCTATTGCCGTCCAAGCTAATTTGCCACAGCTAAGGGTTATCTCCTTGGCTGATTTCTTATCACCAGAAGAAAAAAAGCAGGCCAGCAAAAAAAAGGCCAGTTCAATAGGTGTCGAGCAAGCTAGCGGGCAGCTCATTGTCTGCACCGATGCCGACTGTGAAATGCCCGCTAACTGGTTACGCTACATTGCAGCTTGCGCCGAAAATCAGGCTACTTGTTTTATAGCGGCTCCCGTCCTGTTTCATCAGGAGCAAAACCTGATCGAACGCTTTCAATCGCTCGACTTTATGGGCATGATGCTGGTCACCGGAGCTGGTATCCAAAGCCGTCGGTTTTTCTTAGCCAATGGCGCTAACATGGCTTATCCGAGGGAGGTTTTCATTCATCTGGGTGCCTATTCGGACAATATCCAGCATGCCTCAGGCGATGACGTTTTTATGATCCAAAAAGTGGCTGCTGTCGAGCCTGGAAAAATCCGTTTTCTAAAAAGCCCCCATGCCGTTGTATTGACCAAGGCCAAACCCGATCTGCACTCCTTCGTCCAGCAACGCCTCCGATGGGGCACCAAGAACAAAGGTCGGCAGGTAGGATATTCCTCCTGGATACTGGGTTTTGTGTTTTTGTACTGCTGGCTTATCCTGGGCAGTGTGCTGGCCTTGCCTTGGCTGGGTAAAGCAGGGCTTTATTTTTCGGCCATTTTGTTGGTCGCTAAATGGCTGGCCGACTATCGCTTGTTAAAAGAGGCTGCCCGCTTTTTTGGCCGACAGGATTTGATGCGTTTTTTTTGGATAGGGGCTCTTTTTCACCTAATGTACATCGCTATCATTGGATTGCTTAGCTTGGTCATTAAGGAATATGAATGGAAGGGTCGGCGGGTTGTTTAATGAGACCCTAAAGGGAATGGGCGTTTGCGGATCCCCCGACAAAAACCGCCCCAACTCCGGGTGCCGAAGGCCGGGTCTTTTTCCTAGATCGGCTTAAAGGTTCCGATTCTGTTGCTGCTTGCAAAAACAGTATAAATTGCTTATTTTTGTCGTAACCATTAAGTCAGATGAATAAAGACCGTCCCTTGTTTTGACTGGGTCATCAGTCGTTTTCAAGGAAAATAGCCTTATCGCAAAAATTAAAATTCAATCCTTACTTCATGCAAGCTGATATGACAATAGACACACTGGTCATTCAACTGACCCACCAGAAAGCTTTAAAACTGCTGTTGGATTTGGAGGAGTTGCACCTGATTCGGGTACTGAAAAAAAATGTGCAACCGGAACAAAAACTATCCGATAAGTATGCAGGGAAACTCTCTGCTGATATCGGCGATCAATTGCAACAACACATCACCCAAAGCCGCAGCGAATGGGAAAGAAATATCCAATAGACAGCAATGCGGTAATTGGCTATTTGCGTGGCAACTTGCCTGCTTCGGGTATGACTTTTATGAATGAGGTGGTCAATAAGACCCCTTTGGTTTCTGTTATCACCAAAATCGAGGTCTTGGGTTTTAACACTACACCTGAAGCCTATAAAATCCTCACCGATTTTTTTGAAGATGCTTTGGTATTACCACTGTCGGACGAGGTGGTGCAAAAGACCATTGAGCTACGAAAAAACTACAAAATCAAGCTGCCTGATGCGATTATAGCCGCTACTGCACTTGCCTATAATCTCACTTTGATTACTCGCAATTCAGCGGATTTTCAAAAAGTGACAGGTCTGGTTGGTGTGGATTCGCACCAACAGTGATGAAGAAGCCACACATCGCGACAAGGTTTCTTCTTTTTTTATCTGCGCCTTTGGGTATTAGGTGTTGCGCGGTGAAGCCCCTACGACAACGGGCTTAGGTCGTGGTGGCTTAGGCCAAAGGCTGGGTCCTTTCCCGGACTTGGGTTAAAGATAGGTATGCTGCGGTTTTTTTACAAGCATTTTC
>CALMIR010000026.1 GCA_937864265.1 uncultured Saprospirales bacterium
GTCCCGTCCGATCGGATCGTCCGGGCGGGAAGGGAGTAAGAAGAAATTGGGTGAGAGTGAGGGTGAGGGTGAGGGTGAGTGAGGGGGTGGGTGAGTGTGAGTGTGTGCAACACTGAGAACACTCCCGTCCGACCGGATCGTTCCGCCTGGACGTAGTCCATTCGGACAGGCCGGGCGGGAAGAAAGTCCCGTCCGATCGGATCGTCCGGGCGGGAAGGGCGTAAGAAGAAATTGGGTGAGGGTGAGGGTGAGGGTGAGTGAGTGTGAGAGTGAGAGTGAGAGTGAGAGTGTGTGTGCTGCAACACTTAGAACACTTAGAAAGTAAGGGTGTAAGAAGAAATTGGGTGAGGGTGAGGGTGAGGGTGAGGGTGTGAGTGAGGGTGTGCTGCAACACTAAGAACACTGAGGGTGTAAGGAAGTAAGATCATAAATCGGAAAGAGACTGTATTAGTAATTTCATTGAAGACATTGCTGAATTTTCAGCGCCTATCATTAAAAGTGTGTCTGCGTATCTTAGCCCCACTCACACCTCGATTCCTCCCTGTCCGACTGGGTGCAGCCCGGGCGGGAAAAGCATAGCTTTTCGCTAAGCCCTCAGTTGCTCAAATTGAGTGAGGGTGAGAAGTGAGGGTATAGGCGTGCAGACTCCCGGCCTCCGACTGCCTCCAGCTTTCAAGCTTACTTCAACCTTTTCAGCACCTCCTCAAATTTGTTGATCTCTGCCGTTTTCCGGTCTTCATACATTTTGCGGATGTTGCGGCCGCTCATGAACTCGCCGCTGCGGTGCACGCTGCGCAAGAAAGATTCATACCCCTTGCCGTGGTGGTAATAGCCCAGAGGCGCTAAAACGTAGCTGGCCACGAATTGCCCGCAATGGTTACATTCAACATATACTTTATCGGCTTCGCCGGGCTGGCGTACGAGGATATTTTTAAGTTCTTTCGAGCTACAAAATTGACATTGCTGTGTGTGGATTTCCATATGCCATCTTTTTAAAAGTTAAAAAAGTAAGCCTGTAGCCGCTTTACAACAAGCTTTTATAGATAAAAATAGCTGCAAATGCCAGTACAAAGGCCATGATGGTGATCGTTATGCCGCGTATGAACATGTCTTTGGCTTGTAGCAAACCCGAGCCAAAAGCAATGGCGTTGGGCGGCGTACTGATGGGTAATGCCATGGCGCTGGAGCACATCACACTGATGACAATAGCAAAAATCATTTCATTGCCAGTAATGGAGACGGCTATCGGAACCAGTAGGTTGGCAGTTGCCGTATTGCTCATAAAGGTACTCATCAAAGCACCTAATACCATCAGCAGGGTTAAAATAGGCCAAAACCCAGTGCCTAAAGGAATGGCTTCAGCAATGGTTTTGGTGAGGCCACTCGCTGTCAAAGCCGCGCCAAGACAAAGCCCCCCTCCGAGCATGAAAAGAATATCCCAGGATATGTTCCGGAAGTCGGGCGTTTTTAACAAGCCTGTCCCAAAGGTAAGGATGATGACCAACAACCCAACAACACCGGTTGAAATACCGGTAAAGCCAGAGCTTAGCCAGCCCAAGATGGTGATGGAAAATATCAGGAGCACGGCTTTTTGATTGGGCGAAAAGCCCGGATCGTACTGCTGCAATTCCAACTTTATTTCGATGCCTTCGCTGGGGTAGGATCGAAGCAGCATGCGCCACAATAAATACAACATAAGCACCACAAAAGGCACGGCAAACAACATCCAGCCCGCAAACGTGATATTGAAGCCGGCTTGTTGTAGGTAGCCGATGGCGATGGCGTTGGGCGGTGTGCCGATAGGTGTACCCAATCCGCCGATATTGCAGGCAAAGGGGATGGAAAGTACCAAAGCTTTGGAAAACGGCGCATTGGGGTATTGCATCACCACTGGGGTAATGATGGCAAACATCATAGCAGCCGTAGCCGTGTTACTGATCCACATAGATAGCAGTGCTGATACAACAATCAATCCCAGCAAAACCCTGGACGGTTCTGAACCCGTTTTGTGGATGATCCAGTTGGCCAGGCGGTGCGCCAGTCCGTATTTATTTAGTAGCGCGGATATGACGAAGCCCCCCATGAAGAGCAGGGTAATGTCGCCAAAAAAGGCTTGAAAAAAAATTGCCTCTTCTATATTTTGACCCGCCTTTTCTAAAACAGGTGTCAGCCAGAGTAAACTCATGGCTAGTACGCCCAAGCTGGTGACATACAGGGGGACTGCCTCTGTAATCCAGAGTACGGCTGTGATCAATAGGATGGTGAGTGTTAGTTCTTCCGGGCGCGTGAGCTGTAAGCTATGCTGCGCCAAATGCAAAGCGTCGATGACAACAAACAACAAGATGAGTAAGATAGCGAATCGGAATGGCTTGAGCTGTGACCAGATGGTTGACATGGCTATTGGTTTATGCGGTACAATATTCCATAAAGGAAGTTGGGTTTGCATTGATCGAGTGGGTGATTTTTATCAGCAACCAACTCTTTTTTTTAACATCTGGTCTTTAAAGTGTTTTTAAATCGTTAAAGCTAAATTTCTTGAAAATAATTTCTTTGATTGGGTGTTTGATCGTAGTTAAATGCTCTTTCTGTAACTTTAAAACAATCTCTCTATGTACGTGAAGCCCTATTTACTAGTGCCTATTCTTCTTTTGGTGCTAACGCAACTTCATGCCCAAAAACTTACCATCAGCGGCTACATCCGCGATGCAGCCTCCGGCGAACCACTCATCAGCGCCAACATTTTTGATGAACGATCGGCCTCCGGTGCGGTGACCAATACCTATGGTTTTTTCAGCCTCACACTCCCCAAAGATTCCGTTTCACTGGCGTTTTCTTACATTGGCTATAGCAGTCAATACCAGTCTTTCTACTTGCGTAAAGATACGACCATCAACGTCAGTTTGGGAGGAGCGGTGGAATTGCAGGTGGTAGAAGTGGTGGGGGCATCGCAAGGTGCTCGCATTGAAGAGCGCACCCAGATGAGCCAGGTGGTGGTGCCGGTAGAACAGATCAAGCGGGTGCCGGCACTGTTGGGAGAGGTGGATGTGCTGAAGGCCCTACAGCTTTTACCCGGCGTACAATCGGGCGGTGAAGGCCAAAACGGCTTGTATGTTCGAGGGGGCAGCCCCGACCAAAACCTTGTATTGCTCGACGGGGTGCCGGTATATAATGTTTCGCACTTGTTGGGCATATTCTCGGTTTTTAATGCCGATGCTATCAAAAATGTGACGCTGACTAAAGGCGGTTTTCCTGCCCGCTACGGCGGTCGGCTATCTTCCATTTTGGAAATCAATATGAAAGAAGGTAACCTGCAGGAGTGGCACGGCGAAGGCTCTTTGGGCTTGATCTCCTCCAAACTGACCCTGGAAGGCCCGCTGGTGAAGGATAAAACTTCCTTGCTGATTTCTGGAAGACGCACCTATGCGGATCTCTTGTTCGGGCCTATTATCAGGGCGACACAGGAGGAAGGCACAGATTTGCGCGTCAAGCTTTTCTTTTATGACCTGAACGCCAAGTTGCAACACAAAATCAACGACAAACATCGCCTTTACCTGAGCGCTTACCTGGGATCGGACGTGTTTTCCAATCGCTATGAAGAAACGGATGTGGATTATCGTGATTTGGTGGAAGGCGGGATAGATTGGGGCAATATGATTTCGGCCTTTCGCTGGAATTATCAGATCAACAACAAACTTTTTGCGAATACGACTCTGACGTACAGCCGGTTTGATGTAGATATCTTTGCCGCTTTTGATAGTGAATACGGCAATGAACGGGAAGTTTATTCTGCCAAATATTTTTCGGGTATTGAAGATTTGGCAGCGAAGGTGGACATTGATTTTATCCCCAATCCCAACCATTATATCCGATTTGGCGGCAGCCTCACCAATCATAAATACAGTCCGGGGGCACTGGCATTCAAAGCAGAGTTTGAAGAAGAGCGCTTTGACACTTTGGTCGGTTCGCAAAACGCCTATAGCAATGAACTAGCGCTATACGTGGAGGATGATATTCAATTGGGTGCCTTGAAGGCCAACATAGGGGTGCATAGCTCCGCCTTTAACGTGGAAGGCACTTGGTACACCTCGGTTCAGCCCCGGTTGGGCTTGCGTTATTTGCTCAGCAACGACTTATCGATCAAAGCGTCGTACAGCACCATGACCCAGTTCATCAATTTATTGACCAGTGAATCCTTTAGCTTACCAACTGATTTATGGGTGCCTTCTACCAAACAGATCAAGCCGCAGGAGAGTTGGCAAACGGCATTGGGCGTGGCCAAAACCTTTGGCGAAGCCTATGAGGTAAGTTTGGAGGGCTATTACAAATCTATGGAAAATGTAATATCCTATAGAGAAGGGGCCAGCTTCTTATTTGGTTTGGAAAACGACTGGCAGGATAAAATCACGCAGGGCGATGGTGAAGCTTATGGACTGGAGTTTTTTGTGCAAAAGAAAAAAGGCCGCTTTTCGGGCTGGATCGGCTACACCTTGAGTTGGAACTGGCGGCAATTTGACGAAATCAATGGAGGACAACGCTTCCCTTTCCGATATGACCGCCGCCACGATATATCAATTGTTGCCAATTATGACTTTAGTCCTACTGTAGGATTTTCGGCGGCTTGGGTCTATGGCACAGGCAATGCGGTTACACTCAATACTTTTCGGTACCCAACCGAGGTCTATGCTGGAGATGGCTTTCTTTATGGATACAATGATGTAGAGTCAGGAGGGTCAAAAAATGCTTTTCGCATGACCGACTACCACCGTCTGGATGTGAGCCTGGAAATTCGAAAAATCAAACCTAAATGGGAGGAAAAATGGGTGATCGGTGCTTATAATGCCTATTACCACCGCAATCCGTATTACATCATTGCTGATGAAGAGGCCACTTTTGACCAAAATGGGAACCTGATCAAAACAGAGCGTGTGTTCAAAGAGATCAGTATCCTGCCCATTATTCCTTCTATATCCTATCAGTTCAAATTTTAAAAAAGCGACTGACATGAAAAATAATATCCTTTTTGTATCCGCCATTTTGAGCTTGCTGGCTTTCAGTGCCTGCGATGAAGATAGTTTTTCGCAAGTAGTAGAAGTGGACATTCCCGAACACGAATCCAAATTGGTGTTCAACGCGCTTGTCAATAGTTCTGATACGACTATTTCAGTGCTACTGTCCAGTAGTCAGGGCATTCTAAGCGACCCTTTGTACTCCGTTTTTGCCAATGGACAAGTACGCTTGCTGAAAGATGGGGTACTAGTGGAAAATCTGAGTTTTGATGCTGACAACTCCCTTAAATTTATTACAAATGGCGTGTTGGAGCTCGGCCAAGGGCTTTATCGTCTGGAAGCAGAGGTAGATGGCTATCCTGCCATTGCAGCAGAACAGGAAATGCCCAAACCTGTTGAAATAAACAAAGCTATTTACGAGCCGCGAGGGGCGATAACACCTGATGGAGATCGAGCTGACGAAATCCAAGTAACCTTCACAGACCCTGTCGGAGAAGAAAACTTCTACGCTATTCGCGCTTTTTATGAAGGGAAATACTGGGACGGAATAGATACGTTCTATTATGAAAATGAGATTTACCTCGAAACTTTTGATCAGTTTGCTCGCATAGGAAATGAGTTTCAAATCATTTTAACCGACAATGCCTTTGATGGAGAAAGTTATACCCTCAGCGCTTATACCTATTCTACGTATTTTCCCACCGAGGGAGACGGCAAAATCAAGGCAGTACTTTATAGCCTTTCGCGCGATGCGTATTATTATGACCTGTCCTTGAATCAGTACTATCAGGCTAATGGCAACCCTTTTGCTGAGCCAGTAACGGTTCACGAAAACGTCGAAAACGGTCATGGTATTTTTGCCCTGCGCCAGGTAACAGAGCGGGTAGCGGATGTAGAATAAGTTAATTTGGGAATACGATTTCTTCGGTGTAACTTGACTCGCTCATTTTTAACCCTAAAATTCAGTGTAATGAGCAGAGTTATCTTAGTCGGTATCTTTTCTTTCCTCCTGGGCAGTACATTGGTGCTAGCGCAGGAGGAAAGTATTCTGGAATTTGTAAAAGAAGGCATTGAGTACCACGAGCGGGGGAACTATAAGGCAGCCCTATCGGCCTATGAAAAAGCCCTAAAGATAGATAAATCGGCGCCTTTGGTGCATTATGAAATGGCTTATACCTATTTTGCACTAGGCAACCACGATAAGGCCATCGAACATGCGGATGTGGTCATCAAACAGCGGGGCGATTACCTGAAAGATGCCTTTATGGTGAAAGCCAACACTTTGGATGTGATGGGCAAATCGAATGATGCCATAGCCGTTTATGAAAAAGCGCTAATGACCTTTCCGGATGACTACCTGTTGCTCTACAACTTAGCACTAGCCCAGTACAGCAAAGGGGATAAAGCCGCCGCCGAGCAGCATGCCATTGCGGCCATTCAACACAACGTCAACCATCGCTCCAGCCATTACTTATTGGGGTTCATTCAAATGGAACAGGGGCGGAAAGTACCAGCCTTGCTGGCGCTATATACCTTTCTGTTGCTAGAGCCGGATACCGATCGCTCCAGAAATGCCTTGCTGGCTATTCAGCAACAAATAAAAGAGGGGGTGAAAAAAGAAACTGAGAAAAATACCCAAATCTTCCTATCCCCTCAGGATGATGAAGGCTTTATGGCAGCAGAATTGACCCTGTCTTTGATTCAAGCCAGTTTTCAGATGGATACTTTGCAGCTTAGCGAAGAAGCGAAATTTGTAAAAATCACAACTGCCTTTTTTGAAACCCTGGCCAGCCAATTGGAAGGCAAGCAAGGCTTTTGGTGGGAAACTTATGTCCCTTTTTACAGCCACCTGCAACAGACGGGGCATACGGAAGCCTATTGCTATTACATCAGCCAAACTAAAGGCGCCGCCGCTGAGCGCTGGATCAAAGAAAATAAGGATAAAATGGAGGCTTTTGATCGCTGGTTGAAAGAGTAGATCATTGTGTATGAGGTGTTTTGTGGAAAAATAAAGTTAAAGTTTAGCTATAACTAAACAATATGCCTAACTTTGAAGTTGAAAGAATAGCAGGTTTGCCACCAAATGCGGTTGAGCCTTTTTATAAACTAATTGTAGATGGGCGTTGCCAATTTGATGAGTTTTGCGAGCAAATGTCTAAAGCAGGTAATCATGCAAAAGCATTGGAAAAACTCCAAACCATTATGGTACAGTTGAGCAGAGGTGTAAGCGTACCGACTAATTGGTTTCAGGAACTCAAGCATCGGTAAGCAAATGATCCTTATCCTGATTTCGAAATCAGAGTTAAACAGTTGCGTTTTTACTTATTTGAAGAAGAAGCAAGCGGGAAAATCCTAGTATTGGGCGAACTTAAAGATGGAAAAACGCAATCCAAAACCATTAAGAAAATGCGGGCACTAAAATTGGCCTATTTCAAATCCAAGTCTTTATAAACCTCATTCAACCAAAAAATATCCAAATTCTTATGAAAACCTTCCGAGAACTATTGGCTACCGATACCTATTGGGTTACGAAAATTCAGAACGACCTGTTCAATGCAGTAGAGGACTATCTGAAAAGCCAGAAAATGACCCGTACCCAATTTGCCGAGCAATTGGGCGTGAGCAAAGGCTATATTTCACAAGTATTGAATGGCGAGTTTAATCATCGTTTGTCCAAATTAGTGGAATTGGCCTTGGCGATTCAAAAAGCACCTGTCCTTGAATTTGAAAACCTGGAAGAAGTGATGGACAAAGAGGCTAAAGGCATGATTCGCACGAAAGCCTGTTACGTGCCACGAGCCCCTTTTCAAGTTCAGATTAAAAATGGTGAATTGGTCGAGCAAAAGTTTAGCACCCCTCATCGCAAGCAAAGCTTAACAGGTGGCATTATTGATGGACATCAAGGCAAATGGGAAATGAAAGAAATGGTCAAATTTCGCAGCAGCGATCTTTGCTAAACTGCAACTATGGCTCAAAAAACATCCAACACCATTCATTACCAGATCAATAGGATAGAGGAATTAGAAATTCATGTTCCTTTCTTACCTGATGAAATAACGGATCATTTTGACCGAGATCGATTGGATTTTGGCTTTAGTTTCGATTACGTTTGGGACTTAGAAGAGAATTTGTTTTCAGTTGTTATAGAAGTGGTGTATTTATATGTCTTAGATAACGAGCAAGAAGAATTGCTGCGGTTTTCAGGGCAAATTGAGTATAAAATTACTGATCTGGTGAAATTCATAGATATTCGTCAAAAAGAAATAAAGCTACCTGAGGAAATTTTAGGCATACTTACAGGAATTGCTATCAGTACCATCCGGGGTATGATTGCAACTCGTACTTTCGGCAAGTTTCAAGGCGATCTATATATACCCATTCTGAACCCTATGAAAGTGGTAAATCAATATTTAAAAAACAATGCTTCTGAAGAAGAAGTCATTAACCAATAGTATTTTTCAATCAGCTATCTCCATCAAAAGGCGTTTCCACAGCCCTGGCATTGAGCTGGTATTTTTCTTGCAGCCATTGGCTAAAGGGTTCGGCATAGCCATGCGTTGCGATGATTGTTTGAGCGCCAGTGGCCAATACGGCCTGGTTCAATCCCGACCAATCGGCGTGGTCAGAAAGGACAAAGCCTCGATCGACAGCATGATTCTTGTACGTTGTGCTATTAGCCATCCAGCCGGAAGCGACGGCAATAGAAACGGGAGCCAGCTTCTGCACCCAAGAGGATTCCAATACCATAGGAGGCGCCAAAACCAGCTGCCCCAATAGGTCTTTGGGCTTTATTTTTGGAGTGATTTTAACAGTTGGAGGCAGGGAGATACCCTGTTGGCGGATGACCTCGTTGATGTTCTCAATGGCTGGATGCGTGAATATGTTTCCCAGGGTAGTTGGTAAATGGCGGATGATTCGCTGCGCTTTGCCCAATGCATAGGCAATCAACAGCGCCGTTTTACCTGATTGTTGGCAATCCTGCCACCACTGGATTATTTCATCCCATATCGCCTGTTGTGGCTTCCACTGAAAAGCAGGTAATCCAAAGGTTGATTCTGTAATGAACGTATGGCATTTTACAGGCTCAAAAACCTCACTTAGGCCATCGTTTTCCAATTTGTAATCGCCGGAAACCACCCAGGTTTCTCCTTTGTACGTAACACCTACCTGTGCAGAGCCAATGATATGACCCGCAGGGTGAAAAGCGACCGTGACCCCATTCAATGATTTTTTTTCGGCATAAGGAAGCGTCTCGATGGCAACAGGCCCTAATCGATAGCGCAGTACGGGTCGAGCACTGGGCGTACACAGGTAATAGCGATGCCCCGGATGGGCGTGGTCGGCGTGGCCATGCGTGATAATGGCTCGCTTGACGGGACGCCAGGGATCGATATAAAAATCGCCGGGAGGACAATAGATACCCTTATGCGTTAAAACTAGCAGATCAGGCATCATTTGGGTAAGGTAAAGCTAAAAATAGCGCCCTGCCCTTCTTGTGATTCTACCTCAATCGTCCCGCCGTGTTGTTCCACCACACTTTTGCATAAGGCCAAACCAATGCCCGATCCCGGATATACCTTCTTGCTGTGTAGGCGGCTGAAAAGGGTGAAAATTTTATAGTGATATTCCGAGGAGATACCTATACCATTATCGCTAATAAAAAACTGCCAATGCGTGGGAGTTTCATCATACGAGATCGTGACAATAGGTGTTTCGTCAGGTTTGTGAAATTTGATGGCATTGGAAATCAGGTTTTGGAAAAGCTGAGAAATCTTGGTTTTATTGCCCTTAATAACAGGCAGGTATTGATCTAACTGGATTTCCGCTTGCGTCCCTTGAATCAATTCATTCAAGTTGGAAATAATGTTGCTTAACAGGTTATTGAGGTCAATCGTGTCGATACCTTGATGGGGAACAGCATGGAAAGTAGAATATTCCAGCAAATCCTCAATCAACTTAGTCATTTCCGTAGCGCTGGAAGCTATAAAATTCAGATAAGTCTGTTCGTCCGCATCGAATTTTTCTTGGTGGTTTTTGAGTAGTAGTTGGGAGAAGCTTTTCATGGTTCTCAGGGGTTCGCGCAAATCGTGAGAAACCGTTTGGGCGAAAAACTCAAGTTCGTCGTTTGAGCTAATGTATTTCTGAAGTTTTTGATTGTTCTGATCCAGCTCTTTGATTTTGTCGCGCAATGCCTGCTGAGCCAATTTCAAGTCGGTAATATTGCGAATAACGATAACGACTTCCTGCTCGTTAATGGCGCTCACCCTAGCCTCAAAATGCTCTTTTTCTTTGCTGAGCAGCACGGGGTATTCAAACGCTTGAACCTGACCAGTCTGAATGGCTAATTGTGCATTTTTTAAGCCTGCCTGAACGATATAATTGGGCAATATATCTTGGATGTTTTTACCAATAAACATCCCGGATGGCATTAATAGATCCTTATGATCGTCTTTTCCATAAAAGTCCAGGAAAAAGCCGTCCAGATTCATTCGAAACTTTAAATCAGGCAATGCCTGCAAGATGGCTTTTTGCACCGCTTTCTCATCTTTTAAGGCCGCTTCTGTTAGCTTGAGTTGATCAATATCCAGATGAACGCCGCGTGCTTTTATGGGAATCCCAGATGCGTCATATTGAGTGACCAAACCGCGGTCAAAAACCCATTTCCACTTCCCTGATTTGGTCTTGAGGCGGATTTCCGCTTCAAAAAACTTTTTTTCTCTATTTAAATTTTGATTGATCTCCGACCACAATTTCGATATATCTTCTTGGTGCATCAGATTGAAAAATGAGTCCACATGTGGAACGATCTCATCCCTTTCGTAGCCCAACATTTGCAACCAAGGGTCACTAACTTCAATTGCACCGGAAGGTATATCCCATTCCCAAAGACCTATTTGAGCGGCCTGTATGGTCAATTCGTTTTTTTCCCTGCTCTCTTTTAAGGCAATTAAGGTCGCTCGGGTGGCTGAATTATCCAGGCAAATACCCGTACCTGCCAATGGTTTTCCTTGGTTATCCCATTTAATAATTCTTCCTCGACAAATGATCCATTTATAATCGCCCGATTTGGTTTTCATCCTTACCTCATCGTTAAAAACGGCTTTGTGGAAAGGGATTTGAACGTAATCATAAATTTTCTGGCCAAACTCAGCCACATCATCCGGGTGAATCAGCTCAAGAAGGCTACTTTTTGAGTTGTTTAATTCGCAGGGTGTATAACCAAGTAGCTCGTAGAAATATTTATTGTAAATGACTTTCCGCTCTGGCAAATACCAGGTCCAAGTGGCCACATCTGCACCATCAATCATCAATTGAAGCTTGCGCTCGTTTTCCTCCAAAGCGTATTTTGCTTCCATGCGAGCCAGATAATTGGACAGGCTAGTTACAAATGATTGGAGGATATAATCGTCTTTATGAATAGGGTTTATTTCAAATGGACTATCAAATGCCATACCAAGCAGCCCCCAGAATTGATCATCTATGATAATAGGGATCAGGCAATTGCTACCACAAGGGATGTATGGAAAATTGGCGGCTATTCTCTTGCCTTCTTCTATGTTTCTGTAAAATTGCGGAACACCGTCAGGGACGAATACAGCCTCGTTTTCCGGAGAAAAAGGCAAAACCATATGATCCATCTGAACAAAATCTTCCTGCCCGCCCTGGTGGCACATGCCCAGAAAAAGATCCATGAACACACCTTCGTGGGTTTCTTTTCTCTTATACAGCAAAATGGTATCCGATCCGGCTGTGCGGGCGAACAATTCCAATGCCCCGGAAAGCGTACGTTGCTGATAATCATCGCCGGATAAAAAAATGATGGATTGCAGTAACCGATGGAAGTATTCCGTGGATACCAAAGGGGAAATGAGTGGACCTGCCATGGTCGCTGGATTTTAGTTTGTGCCTATTTGAAAATATGGGTATGGGTTTTATTGAATAGATCAAACAGGTGTAATTCTTCTATAATGGCTATTACGGGGATTTGTTCAAAATGTTGATAAAACTAGTATATTATTTGTAAAAAATCAAGATTTTGGCGCTTTTTTGAAAAAAAATAATAATGTAAGACCACCAATCACCAAGCCTAGAAATTCCCGCGTCAGCTCAATATGAGGTGCTTCTGCTTTCATACTATTCACAATGGTGGGCATGCCCATTTTTATCCAGTTGATGAATGCGGGTACCAATGTTGCTAACCAGATCAGACATATCAGCAGTCCGCCTAGCAAAACCTTGCGATAATATTTTCCCCAAGCGGCTAGAGCACACTGCACTGCAACAAAAGTGTATAAGGCAGCCCATAAAAAGGGATCCGGGTCATTGAATTGCACCACTGCAAATAGTAGAAATAACGCTGCCAAAAAAATATTGATTATTTTTACCCACATTAGCTCAACAGTTAATCAGTAGTTTATGAAAATAGTACGCACGCTGGTCTTAGTGGCGCTTTTTAGCCTTCAGGCAAAAGCTCAAACGGCTATCGCCGACAAAGTTAAAGATTACGAACTTTATGAAGGCTTTTTTAATTTCTATTACAGCACCAAGGAAGGCAAGTTGTTGCTGGAGATCAGCCAATGGGATACGGAATTTCTGTACGTCAATTCCCTGGCCGGCGGCGTTGGCTCTAACGACCTGGGGCTTGATCGCAACCAGTTGGGCGAAAGCCGGGTCGTAAAATTCATCCGTTCGGGGCCCAAAGTGCTGTTGCTGCAGCCCAATTACGATTATCGGGCCATCAGCAGCAACGAGAAAGAAGTAAAAGCGGTAGAAGAAGCTTTTGCCCAATCGGTGCTTTGGGGATTCAAGGTAGAAGCAGAAACAGAAGGAAAAGTGCTGATCGACCTCAGCGATTTCTTACTGCGGGATGCGCATGGTGTCAGCCGCCGTTTGCGCGATAACAAACAGGGTACTTACACGCTAGATGCCAATCGCTCTGTTTTGTCGCTCGATCGAACCAAGAATTTTCCCAAAAATTCGGAATTTCATGCACTCATTACTTTCTCAGGCGACCCGCAGGGCGGGCATATCCGCTCCGTTACCCCTACTCCCGAAGCACTTACGGTATTTACCCACCACAGCTTTATTGAGCTGCCCGATTTGGCCTACCAGCCCCGGGTATTTCATCCTGAGAGTGGCTATTTCCCATTGACTTACTTCGACTACGCTACGCCCATCGACCAGCGCTTGGACAAAAGACTGATTCGCCGACATCGATTGGTAAAAAAGAACCCCTCAGAAGCGATCAGTGAAGCGGTAGAACCCATCGTGTATTACATTGATCGAGGCGTGCCAGAGCCCGTTAAGTCGGCCTTGATGGAGGGTGCTGCTTGGTGGAATGAAGCATTTGAGGCAGCAGGTTTTAAAAATGCTTTCCAAGTAAAAGAATTGCCAGAAGGTGCCGATCCGCTGGATGTGCGCTATAACATGATCAACTGGACGCATCGCTCGACGCGGGGTTGGTCTTACGGCAGCAGCGTATATGATCCGCGTACTGGTGAGATACTCAAAGGGCATGTGCTGTTAGGATCGCTGCGGGTACGACAGGATTTCCTGATTGCACAGGGTCTGGTAGAAGCTTATGCCACAGGACAAGAACCTGACCCCAGACTGGAGGAAATGGCATTGGCGCGTTTGCGTCAGCTTTCGGCTCATGAGGTAGGGCATACACTGGGGCTGGCTCATAACTTTGCGGCCAGCAATAACAACCTAGCTTCTGTCATGGACTATCCGCATCCCCATATTGTGATGGATGAAAACGGCGGGATGGATTACTCCCAAGCTTATGCTACCGGGATAGGGGAGTGGGATAAGCGGGCGATTATGTACGGCTACATGACGTTTCCTGAGGGAACAGATGAGGAAATGGCCTTAAAAAAGCTGATTCGAGAAACGCACGACATGGGCTTGTTGTACATTTCAGACGAAGGCGCCAGAGGATCGGCTACCGCTCATCCCCTAGCGCACCTATGGGACAATGGGACGGATGCTGTTAAAGAACTGGATCGTATGATGCAGTTGCGGAAAAAAGCGCTGGACAATTTTGGCGCAGGCAATATTCCGCTTGATGCGCCTATGGCCACACTAGAGGAAGTACTGGTACCGCTTTACCTCGGGCACCGCTATCAGGTAGAGGCTGTCGCCAAATGGATCGGCGGCATAGACTATAACTACGCTTACCGGGGCGACGGCAGGCAGCCACTTAGGAATGTGGGTTCACTTGCGCAAAAAAAAGCGCTGGAAGCTTTGTTGAAAACCTTAGACCCGACTCAATTGAGTCTTTCGGAAGAAATTGTCGGGCTCATCCCACCTATGCCCATCGGATTTGATCGAGGCAGAGAGTTATTTGACAATCATACCGGACTGGCTTTTGATCCATTGGCTGCAGCAGAAACAGCTATGGAAATTACAATAGGCCATATCATGAACCCGGAACGTCTGGCACGGTTGGCAGAACAAAAAGCTGGCAACGATAACTATTTATCGCCGGAAGAATTGGTGAAAGAAATTCTGGCCGCACTGGATGTCCGAAATTTTAAAGAAGATGCCGAAAAAAGGATTGCAATGGCGGGTGAACGGATATTGTTGCGGCATGTGCTGCAATTGCTGATTGCCCCCAACACTTCCACAGAGGTTAAAGGATGGCTTCTGAGGGCTTTGCCTTATTTTGTATCGAACAGGGTACAAACTTCTGGAATCTCTGTTTACTCCTATAACGCTACTCAGGCACACGTGAACTACCAATCAGAACAAATCAAGCGCTATCAAAACGATCCGGCTTCTTTCAAGCTGCCGGAAGTACCCCGCGTGCCGGATGGCTCGCCGATCGGGTGCGGGTTTTAGGTTTCAAGTTTCAAGTTTTTTACCCGGCTGAGCTCGCGAAAAACGCGGGAGAAGACGGGCAAGTTTCTGGTTTCAGGTAGGGCTAAAGCTAGGCTGTGTTTCTGGTTTCTGGTTTCAGGCAAGACAGGTCAGCTTGAAACTAGAAACCAGAAACTTGCAACCAATCCATCATCCACAATCCAAGCTCGCCAAGGCCTCCTGAATATTTTTAATTTTTTGTTCTCCGTCGCTGAGTTTTTTGCGTTCCAGTTCGACCACTTGGGCAGGGGCACTATTCACAAACTTTTCATTGCCCAACTTTTTCTGAACGCCATTTACAAAGCCTTCGTAATATTCTAGTTCTTTTTTCAATCGGCTACATTCCGCTTCGGCATCAATTTGCTGTTCCAACTGGACGTAAAACTTGCTGGGACCAACCTGAAATACGATGCTGTTGTCGATGTTATCTCTGGTAAGTTCAAACTGTTCCAGATTCGCCATTTTAACGACCATCGCACAGCGTCCTTCGTCTTGAAGCATGGCATGGGTGCCAGCGCTTTCCTGAGCGAATACTTTCAAGGCAATTTTAGGGCTGACACCTTTGCTGTTGCGGGTTTCTCGAACGGCACTGACAACGGTTTTGGCTTTTTCTACCCCATCAATTAGGGCTAGGTCATAGTCCTGAACCGTCGGCAGGCTGGTGACGATGCAATCCTCGCCCGCCAGTCGGTCTTTCAACTGATGCCATATTTCTTCCGTAACAAAAGGCATGAAAGGATGCAGCAGTTTCATCAAATATTCATAAATGTCGAGCGTTCGCAGGTAGGTGGCTTTCTCAACGCTGCCCTCCGAGCCGGGTTTGATCATTTCCAGGTACCAGGAGCAAAAATCGTCCCAGATGAGCTTGTACAAGTTCATTATGGCTTCGGAAAGCCGATAATCTTTGAACTGTGCTTCTACTTCCTGGTGTACTTGTCTAATGCGATGCTCCATCCAAGTGGTTGCCAATTCGTTGATGGCCGCCTGTGCCGGGCTAGCCGCCGTTTCTGCTTGTTCCCAGCCTTTGATGAGGCGAAGGGCATTCCACATTTTATTACAAAAATTGCGGCCTTGCTCGCAGAGCTTGCTCTCGTTCAACACGGTCTTGGTCGCCTCGTCAATAGGCGCGTCGAATACGATATCATTACCAGCCGCTGCCGAAGAAAGCAAACCAAAGCGAACTCCATCAGCCCCATAATTGTCGATCAGCTCCAGTGCGTCGGGCGAATTGCCCAGTGATTTGCTCATTTTCCGGCGCTTGAAGTCGCGTACCATGCCCGTAAAATATACATCGCGGAAGGGGAATCGCCCTTTTTCCAACACTTGGTTTAAACCCAACAATTCGCCCGACCATTCGTAACCGGCCATGATCATGCGGGCTACCCAGAAAAACATAATGTCCCAGCCAGTCACCAGGGTGCTGGTCGGGTAATAATAGGCCAATTCTTCCTGCGATTCAAAGCCGTTGAACACGGTCATCGGCCAGAGCCAGGAAGAGAACCAGGTATCCAATACGTCTTCATCCTGTTTCAGGTCGGACAAGTTCAGGGTAGCAATGCCTGTTTTGGCGCGGGCCTGCTCCAGGGCTGCTTCTGCCGTTTCTGCTACAAAAAAATGTTCGCCGTAATACCAGGCAGGTATGCGGTGGCCCCACCACAATTGACGGGAAATACACCAGTCGCGGACATTCTCCTCGCGCAACCAACTGTGGTACATGTTCCACATTTGTTCTGGGTAAAATCGCACCTGATTGGAACTCACAGCATTAAGGGCCATGCGCGCAAAATGGCGCATATCCACAAACCACTGCTGGGTGAGGCGAGGCTCTACCACCGCATCTGTGCGCTCTGAACGACCGATCTTGGTACGGTAAGCCTCTAATTGGATCAAATGGCCAGCTTCTTCCAATAGCTTTTTGATCTTTTTGCGGGCTTCGAAGCGATCTTCTCCCACCAGTATCTGAGCCGCCTCGTTCAATCGGCCATCTTCTGTTAAAATGTCCACCACTTCCAATTGGTGCCGCTGGCCTATATCGTAGTCATTTTGGTCATGAGCCGGGGTTACTTTCAATGCGCCGGTGCCAAACTCCCTTTCTACATAATGGTCGGCAATAATGGGGATGGGCTTGTTGATGAGCGGAATGAGGGCTTTTTTGCCTATCAAATCGGCATAGCGCTCGTCCTGTGGATGAACTGCAAGCGCCGTATCGGCCATGATGGTTTCCGGGCGCTGTGTAGCAATGACCACCGAACGCCCCGGCTCACCCTCAATGTCGTATCGGATATGAAAAAGCTGGGAGTTTTCGTCCGAATAAATCACCTCCTCGTTGGACAATACCGTTTTGGCCACCGGATCCCAATTGGTCATACGCAAACCCCGGTAAATGCGGCCTTTTTGAAACAAATCGACAAAAACCCGCATAACCGCAGCACTGGGCTGGGCATCCATGGTGAAGCAAGTGCGTTCCCAATCGCAGGAAGCACCCAGTCTTTTGAGTTGCTCGAGGATGATGCCCCCGTATTTTTCTTTCCAGCCCCAAGCGTGCTGGAGGAATTCATCGCGGCTCAGGTCGGATTTTTTAATGCCCTGATCGCGCAGCATTTTCACCACTTTGGCTTCCGTAGCGATAGAGGCATGATCGGTACCGGGTACCCAACAGGCATTTTTGCCATCCAATCGAGCCTTCCTGATCAGAATGTCCTGAATGGTATTGTTGAGCATGTGCCCCATGTGCAGCACACCCGTCACGTTGGGCGGGGGGATCACGATGCAGAAAGGTTCTCTTTCATCGGGTGTAGAATGGAAATAGCCTTGTTCCATCCAGTGCTGGTACCATTTTTCCTCAGTTTCGCGTGGGTTGTAGCGGGTAGAAAGCGTCATTGTCCGGTTCTTGTCAGGATAATTTTAAAATGCTGCAAATATAGCGGATTATTGGTTTCTATCAGATTTAACCCATATATTCCTGAAGGAAGTTCCGCAAGCGATAAAATATGTTGGCCGGGCTGGAGCTGGTCGAATTGCTTTAAAAGCCGACCATTGGCATCAAAAACCAGTAATCGATAGTGGCCCTGGTGCAGGATATTTAGGGTAAATTCTCCTTGCGTTACGTTGGGAAAAGCTTGCGCGATTTCGCCAATAGGCAACGGATCTGTGGCGGAAACGACATCGCAGTTGTACTCAAAATCGCATGCTGCATCCATGATGTTGCGGTAGCGCAGTACGTTGTCTTCTTTGAAGCAGTGGAGTTCCGGCAAAAAATCGGCAAAAAACACCCCCCGATATATTGGCCCCCGAATGCTGCCAACACCTTCCACCCAGCTTTCCTCAATCCCCATCTGGGGCACAAACTGGATGACTTTTCTGGAAATACCCTGCTGCTGAACAGTATAAACATTGGCTACCTTTAGGAAAAAGGTGCTGGGATCGTCGAAATAGGGTAGGGTCAATTCATCGCCTACTTGCAGGCTAAAGTCGTAGAGCAGAATTTCCTCCTCAGTATTGGCCGGGATGGCCCATACCCGGGGGCCGTTCACCCGAATGGCGCCCCGATAAACGCGGACGGTATCATTCGGGAAATTGAGGTATTGCTCGTAAAAGGCGCCATAGTGCTGGCCATTGATCAGGGTGTCGCCGCAGAGGTATTGCTCGTAGGGGATAGGCCCTGCAATGCCATAGACGACGCCCTGCCAGGTGGCGTTGTTTTGTGGAAAAGTTTGGCAAAAGAGCATACTGGGAAATGCAAAAATGAGGGGCATCAGAATATGTGCATAGATACGCATGGTGCAGTTTTTTGTTCAGGGAATAAAGCGTGGATGATCAAAGGAAACAGGAATTATCTCCCTAAAAAAACTTCCTCAGTTATTTTGAAATCATCTGAAAACGTGACTTTCATTTTACCTTCCAGAATACCCAATTTCCTAGGCTGCTTATTTTTTGCTGTGGTTTTTGGGAAACCAAATATTCCATTTATTTTAAACAGGATGAAGCTTTTTTAGTTCCTCTACCTATTCAAAAATTGGCGCTTCAATCTGATTGCGCAGCAAATCCTGCATGGTTTCCCGTTGGCGGATCAGGTAAGCTTGGCCTTCATGAACCATTACTTCTGCTGGGCGGTACCGCGAATTGTAATTAGAGGACATAGAAAAGCAGTAAGCCCCAGCATTGTGGAAACACAATACATCACCTTCGTTGATTTCTGCGATTTGCCGATTGACCCCAAAGGTATCTGTTTCGCAAATGTAGCCGACTACGGTATAAAACCGTTTCTTACCTTCAGGTTTGGAAATATTGGTGATTTTGTGGTAGGCATTATAAAACATGGGGCGAATGAGGTGATTCAGCCCCGAGTCAACGCCTGCAAAGACCGTAGAAGTAGTATATTTGATGACATTGACCTGAACGAGGAAATAACCAGCTTCGCTGACCAGGAATTTTCCTGGCTCGAAAATCAGGGTGAGATCGCGGCCGTACGCTTGGCAAAATTCGCGAAAGCGGGCAGATATTTTCTGTCCTAGTTCTTCGATATCCGTGGCGGCGTCCATGGGCTTGTAGGGCACCTTAAAGCCGCTGCCGAAGTCGATGTATTGCAGGTATTTGAATTGGGGTGCCAATTGTAGCAGAATTTCAGCACCCGCCAAAAAGACATCGGGGTCTAAAATATCCGACCCGGTATGCATGTGTAAGCCTTCGATGCGGAGTTTGGTCGCTTCGATGATGCGGAATATCATGGGCAACTGATGGATGGAAATACCAAATTTGGAGTCGATATGTCCCACTGAAATCTTAGAGTTGCCTCCCGCCATGATGTGCGGATTGATGCGTATGCCGATGGGCATATCCGGGTGGTGTTGCCCAAACTCTTCCAGGATCGATAAATTATCGATGTTGATTTTTACCCCAAGTGCGATAGCCGATTCGATTTCTTCCATGCCTACACAATTGGGGGTGAACATGACTTCCTGTGGGGAATATCCAGCGCTTAGCGCCAATTTAACTTCCTGGATGGAAACCGCGTCGATGCCCGCACCCAATTGCTTGAACAAGCGGAGAATATTGATATTGCTCAACGCTTTACAAGCGTAGTTGATCTTCAATTGAGGCACATCAAAGGCATCTACCATACGATGGTATTGCCGTTGAATGATGGCACTATCATATACATAGAGCGGGCACTCGTATTTTTCAGCCAGTTCCAGCGGATCAACCATGCCGCTGAAATAGTAGCGATTGTCTTGATAAAGCATGTATTACTCCTCCTTCTTCTTTTTGCGGCGGGTTTTGAACATTTCCACGACCTCTTTTTCCGTCAAAAAACCAAAGTCCACGAAGGCTGTGGAGACGAATTTTTTAATGTCTTGGTAGTCCTTGCCCCTTTTGTCGGTGTATTTGAGCAGGAGCTTTTGGACATAGTGGAGCGACAGCTCTTTTAAATCCTGGTTGAATTTTTGATTGGCGAAAATGGAAATGTAAACGGGGTACAATTTGGATATTTCAAAAAGCTCGCTGTAATCCCCTACTTCCAGGTTATTGATAAAACGGGTAAAATAGCCCAGAATGGTCAGACGCACACATTCATTGATGATGGAAAGCCCTTCATGTGAGCTATAAAACTGCTGAACGGCTTCTTGTACATCCACATTTACATAACCGCGAGTGTGGATCGTGCGCATCAATTCGAAGTATCGAGAGATGCTGTCTTCTTGCTTATAGTCAATCAGGGTAGCCAATTGGAGATCTGCCTGCGGTGTCATTGGGTTTTCCTGACTGTGGTGCAATTCCAGGAGCAGGTTCAGGAAGCGTTCCTCAAAATCGGGGAAGGATTTTCTGACCGCGTTGAAATGCTTGGCTAAAAGTTTAGATTGTGCTTCATCCAAGCTAAAGAAAGCCGCATAGATGGACATGATTTCCAAGTGCTCTGTATGCCCTTGAAAATCTTTGTTTTCCACAAAAGTCTTGAGGTGTGGGACGATGGATTCGTTGTTCATGCCTGGGCGTACCCGATAAAGCAGGAACTGTTTTAGCGACTGGAACTGTATCTTTAATTCAGAAACTGTGTTGGGGAAAATTGCCGTATAAAAATTGTCGTGAGTAAACTGACGTTTATAACGGACAAGTCCTTTCTGACGCTCTTCTGGGAAGTGATAACGCTCTACCTTTTGGCTTTGCAGAAAGTAGCGTATTTTTTTATTATCCAGGCTATTGATGAGATTGGTGACCCAAATATCACTGCTCAGGGCAAAACCCATTTGAATGGACTGACCGATGCGCTTGCGCAAAATATCGAAATTAGCCGATTCGCAGATGGCCATCAATACATCCTTGAAGTGATTTTGGGGGCGCACGTATTTGTAATCGGCACTCAACTCGCCTCGAAGAACGGCATAACCTAAAATACGCGGCAAATACAGTCCTTCAAATTCCTGAGCCAGCAAAACAGTTTCCAGGGAAATCAATTGCAGTGGATCCTTTTCGGCTACCTCATCGTACAATTCCTTCATCGCAGGTTCGTACAATTCCTTGAGCTGGGTATAGTATTCTTCTTCCTCTTCTTCGAGATACTGCTGCAAGATGTCCGAATTTTGAATATCCGTGGCTATTTCTTCCAGTCGCTGAAGGTATTTTTCCTCTAGTTCGTACATAACAGTGCCATTTTATAAAGGTAAACCTGATAGTGCAATCAGTGGCACTACCAGGTTTACATATAGTCATTAAAATTAAAGTATAGCCTTATGATGGGCTGCTCGATCACTGATTTTTTTAACTCAGCACAGAGCGCCGCCGCAAATATAGTAGAATTGCTTTAATGCTGCAAGCTAATTTTTTGCACACGACTTAATGAAAATTTTACTAAATTTGGCTAAAACATAGCTAAACGGATCTCATACGCGTTAAAGATCAAAGCAAACAGTATCTTTTCCCCAAAGCGATTTCACAACAGAAAAAATGGATCAAGAATTATTGGCCAAGGTTGAGTATATAGGTATTTTTTTAGGCATTGTGATTGGCACCATCGTGTTAGGTACGATAGTCAATCGTATATTTGTTCGCCTCATACGGAGATCCACTTCAGAATTAAAAAATGACCCGACCAATTATAAATTCCTGCGCCGGGTGGTCGTTACCATTATTTACATTGTTGGTTTTAGCGTGGCCCTGTACAATATGCCGAGCATGCGTGCGCTGGCTAACTCCTTACTGGCTGGTGCGGGCATTTTGGCCGTCGCTGCCGGTTTTGCCTCTCAGCATGCCTTGGGGAATATCATCAGTGGCCTTTTTATTATCATTTTTCGCCCCTTTCGGGTAAACGATCGCCTTAAAGTCCGGGAACTGAACGGGGTTGTGGAAGACATCACCTTGCGCCATACCGTGATACGCGATTTTGAAAACCGGCGCATCATCATCCCGAATTCGATCATCAGCGAAGAAATCATTGTCAACGCCGATTTCAGCGATGAAAAAATTTGCAAATGGATCGATATTGGCATCAGCTACGACTCGGATATAGCGCTGGCGCGAAAAATTATCAAAGAGGAGGTACTCAAACATCCGCTTAATATTGACCCACGTACTCCCGAACAATTGGAAAAAGGAACGGAGCTTGTTCCAGTTCGAGTGCTTAGCCTAGGCGAATTTTCTGTCAACCTAAGGGCTTGGGCTTGGGCCAATAATTCTGCAGACGCCTTCAATATGGGCTGCGATCTGCTCGAGTCCATCAAAAACCGATTTGATCGGGAAGGTATAGAAATTCCTTTCCCTTATCGGACCTTGGTGTATAAAGAAAAGAAAGCGACTGCGACACCGACACCGACAGATATTTCTAAGAATGACAGGTTGGAAATTTATTGACTCCAACATTGATTGCGATATAACAGAAAAAAGAGGTCGAATACCCATCAAGGTGTATTCGACCCCATCCCATTATATCCCCAGCACCTCTTCCAATTCTTCCTCACTCACTTCGGGAATCGTTTTATCATGCGATGCAGCTTTTGGCAGTGCTGCCTTCAATTTGAAACTTATAAAGCCTGCCGATGCAATCAAAGCAAATGCTAACATGACATACCATAGCGCTTCAAAGCCTGCCCATCCAGCCAATTGCATGCCCAGGTTGGGAGCAATGATGTGACTGACAGAATAGGTCATAGTAAACACGGCCATATATTCCCCCCTGCTGCGCTCATCTTGGCTGAAATCGATGGCCATTGCCGCAATAAAAGGCAAGCTCAGCATTTCGCCTATGGTGATGAAAAGGGTGGACAATAAGGCCACCGCAGCAAAAGGACCAAATAGGTTGAAAGTCAGATAGGCGATACCGATCAGCACCGTTCCTGCCCCTATGACCTGCTGCTTGGTCAACTTTTTTTCCACCATATAAATCAAAGGCATCTCAAACAAGGCTATAAGCAGGCCATTAAGCGCCATCAACCGGCCAATATGGCTTTCATCCAACAACAACTCTTGCTTCAGATAAACGGGCCAAGTTGAAAACAACTGCATGAAAGCTATACCATTGATCAGCACCAACAAAATAAACAACAAGTAGTGCCTGTCGCGATAGGGAGAAATCAATGGAATATCGGCCAGAATTGCCCCCTTTTGTACAACAGTAGTAGCAACCGGTAATTGCTTCTCGGGCAGAC
Organism: uncultured Saprospirales bacterium; assembly: GCA_937864265.1. Classification (GTDB taxonomy): domain Bacteria; phylum Bacteroidota; class Bacteroidia; order Chitinophagales; family Saprospiraceae; genus CALMIR01. Next base: position 23,507 of record CALMIR010000026.1, read on the forward strand.
TCAGCACCATAAAACCTGCAGCGCTAATACAAGTCAGACCATCCAGCCAGAACAACCAATCGTATCCGGCAGAAGCAGCGATTAGGCCACCAACTGCAGGGCCTACAGCAAAGCCCAGATTGACTGCCAGTCGGATCAGTGTGAGTGCACGAGTCCGGTTTTCCGGCTTACTATAAGCGGCGACCGCGGCAAAGTTGGCCGGACGAAACATGTCGGCCAGCATACTCACCAAAAATATAGCGATACAAAAGGCAACGATATCCTCCATGTAGCCCAATACAATGAACCCTACGCCACTGGTCAGCAGCGAAAACACCTGCACCTTGTAATACCCCAAACGGTCGGTCAGTTTTCCTCCCAGGAAAGCACCTAAAACGGAGCCTGCTCCAAAACAACTCATAACCCAACCCACCTGGCTAAAGCTATAACCTTTAACCTGGCTTAAAAATACCGTCAGAAATGGCAGTACCATCGTACCGCTGCGGTTGATGAGCATCACTAAGGATAAAAGCCAAATGTCTCTGGATAAACCCCGGAAAGATTCTTTGTAAATGTGGAAGCTACGTTGAAGCATGGGTGATCGTTTTAAAGGTTCAATCGATAGAAAGGCCTTTTCACATCTATATTACACCATTTACCTCATTTTGAATGGTTTAGTTCCAGTGTTTTTAGCTTTTTTGTAGGCGGTCTAGTGGGTATTTTTTTCTAGCTAAAACATTATTGATTTTTTTATATCAACAATACCCTAAAATGCCAAATTTGAAATGGATACTGATTTAATTAACCATATTTCAATAGGTACATAGGCTATTTTGCAAATGTTGCGTGCCGATTAAAAACATCTATACCTCATTTGAATTTTTTTCAAAAAATCTTGCCACTCCAATTTTCCGGCACCTATCAAGTCAATCCGGCCAAAGCAGAGCTGATGTATTTTCCAACTTATTTTGCCAGGGAGGAGATGAAGCAGGTGAAAATAAAATAGAGGGCCAGGTTGTGCTGATTGTCTTAGGCCAGCTAACCTGCCCTCCCCCCAAATTGTCTGGATTTTTTCATCCTGTTTCGGTTAATGGTGCGGCAAAAGATATGCTCATGAGATATTTTGCCGCCCTAGTTGACAAGCTACAAGGGGTCACTTGCCAAAGCGCAAATTTGTTCTGTCAGAGGAACAATGATATAATTCTGTTGTTGACGATGTGCGGGTAAAAAGGAAGACCAGAGTTTTGACCATTGCAAAAGCTCTGGTCCTCGACTAATTCCCAATTCCATTGAAAAACACTATACATCAACAAGAGAATTATGAAGTTTTGAGAGTCCCCCATCTGGCTCAGTTGCTACTGAACCATTGGGGAAAATCACTCGTTAAAAACAAAATTATTTTCAGGTATTTTCACGATTATTCGTTTCGTACCTCGTTTGCTGTTCGTATTGGTCGGCATTAATCTGGCGAAAACAAGACCAAAAAATGCGACCTTTCATCAAAAACCGGATACTTGCCTGCTTTCAGTATTTTGACGCCCATGTCTAGTTCTCGGCACAGCCAAGATGGCATTGAAAATGCAGACGCCATTAAAAAATATCCATTGAAATGGTAGGCAGCCATTTTCCGATTGATCTGTTGCTTCTCAAACCGAATACAAAGCATGCCGCTCATCCCTCTACTCAGAAGTGCTGGGATGTAAAGGCATTTTTGACACTCATTTTGTCCTGCCGGAATGATTCGGCAGATGCCATGCCCGGTACAGTTTTTTTGAACTTGACCAAGTACGACATCTGCCTGAATCGGCGAAACCAATTTACCTATTACTTGCCTTGAACTATGATTCAAGGATGTAAGTAAAGGGGGGGAACTTTGTAACATCGTCTTTAACGTGTTTTTGCCATGCTTTAAAGAATTTGTTATTTACCGGGTGCTACCGTATCAATAACAATGACTCCTTTTTTGCAATGGCGTAGCTGTGCATTACTTGTTTTGGTCGTTCTCATTATCTGTGCAATTTGTTTAATTACTAATTCTGATTCGCCATAGCTTGCAGTACAAATATACTTTGGTTCCCTACCTGCTACCTAGACAATATAACTTCATTTGCCCCTCTCAGTATTTAAAAAAAAAAATATTATATCGAATTAATTTATTGATTAAAAGTATTTTAGATAATTTTGAACACTTAAATTATGTGGAATTTAATTGAGCTGTTTTTTCTATATTTATTATTTATATGTGTATGAATAGCATCAAATCCCCTGATTTCGAGCAAATCATTCCCTTCAAATTGCCAGAAAACTATCAAAACCCAATAAAAATATCCCCGTACACAAGCTTGTTGAGTTTGTGAGGAAGGAATATTCTAGAGGGATATGCTTCCCACTGAAGCAGCCCTTATTTCAAGTTTTGGATGTAACTAGCCGATTGTATTATGGGAGGAAAAATCTATGTAGGAAACAAAACCGTTCTTGGACAAATCGTGCTATTAAGTAGTGTGCAAAAATTGCTTTCCGATTGATCAAAGTCCTTACCCTAGCGGACACTTAAAATGAACCGTTTAGCCCGATAGGGTAAGGACAAAATCTGGAAGTTCATTTTTCTGCGTTTCTAAAGCAAAAGTTTGACCAAGAAGGTTGATTTTCAAATACTTGGTACACTTTATTCGATGATCTCTTCTTTTGTTTTTGACTTGCGTTTTCTGTTGCGCATATAAGTTTTTTCTTCTAAGGTATTCAATGCCAATTGCCAAAGTAATTCATAGGGCAATATTTCAATTTTATGTGTTTGGTTGGCCACCTCAATAGGGAGTTGAGTTAGTTTCTTTAAAAAGGGTTCTGCCCGGCGAACTACTGCCTTTTTGTGGAAACTGGCTGCTGGTATGGTAAGCACCATTTTGATAAAATAGTAAGATCGTATGGTATGTGGTTTTTGTAAGTAGCGGTTGCAATATTTTTCAATGGCCTCCATTCGATCGATCGCTTCATTATATTTTTTTTGAGCAATGAGCACCAAAATTTGAATAATCAAAATAGCGATATTCATCCCCCGTTTGTCTTTGGAAAAAATAGGCGTATCATTTACAAAGCGTCCCAATTTAAACTTGGAAAAATGGCTCTCAGAGTCTTCTAGCTTGAGAACATCTAAATCGTAGAGGTAATGGAGGTAGGCTTCAAAAATGACCCAAATTTCTTTGACGTTGTCATGTAGAAAGGAAAAACGTTTGTGCGACGTGACCTTTTGATATACTTGGTATGCCGCTTTGTACTGTTCTGTATGGGTGGTCAGCATAAAATACAGTTCATAGTATTTAAACCAGTTGACCGAACCTTCCTCAATGAAATCCAGGCATTTTTTAGCGGCTAACTTTCCTTCCTCAAATTGTCCCAACTGGGAGTGGCAAACCAGTTTTTGATAATAAGCAGCCTGCAAAGGGGTATTGGCGCTATAAGGTTTGCTTTCAAAAAAATGGATGATTCGTTCACAAGTGACCAATGTGCTTTTGTAGTCATTAATGATGGTGTGAATCATCAATTCGATCATTCCACCGTACAAATGAAGTCGATAAGAATCGAATTGATCCAAACTGGGTTTTAAGCGCTCAAAAAAGTCCACTGCAATTTCCTGCATGTTTTCTTTGGTCGATTTGCTGTTGACATAGTGAACGATCAATTCTGTATATAAAAGTTCTGCTTTGTTTTCTGCAATGAAAACTTGCTCATAGATTTCATGCTGCGCTTTGTATTCTTCAAATTTCTTCACGTTGCCGACACGCGCACCGTAATTGAGCCAAAGAATTCTGAGAATGTCTAGCGTCATTTCGGTAAATTCATATTTGACAGCATATTTCAAAATACGTTCACTAATATCCACGCAAGAACTCCAGGCATTTTTGCCCAACAATATTTTGGCAGCAGCCCATTCTTTGTGGCATTCATAGTATGCCCTTTGTCGGTCATTGTAAGCGGGCTGTTTTACATCAATGAAAAATAAGGAATTGATTAAGCGTTTTCGCAAACGAGATTTTAACTTGCGGTATTGAGCGGAGTCATCTGTGTCGGGAAAGAAAAAAGCAGCGGCCTCCTCATCAGTTGTAAATTGTCCTTCAGAAATGGCCTCATAGAACCTAAGGGTTCGGCTTTTGTTTTTAGCGTTAGTATCTAAAAGCTCTATGGCTTTTAGCTTGTTCTTGGTAACGATGTACGTTAACTCTTTTAAGGTATCCATGATGATAAACTGTGCATTTGTTTTTAACGAAACTGGTGTAATGATATCAAGGAGTCAATGGGCATAGAAAGAAATCCCCCTATGAACATCGATCAAGTTTTTGTATGGATAAAAATGGAAATCCAGTTTTGTAAAGTTGTTGGGATGGACTACTCAGGTAGTGGATTTGATTTATAGCTCAAGTTGAAGGCTTCAACAAGGCTAAATAGTGTTTCATCTATGGACTTCGTAACAAATATATACTTTTTACTCCTTTTTTCCGTAAAGGTTTCAATGCACGAAAAAAAAATAAGAAAAAAAGTGATATGAATACAAGCTTACTAGGCCAATCGAACCTTGCTGTCAGTACTTTATGCTTCGGTTGCATGTCATTGGGTACGGATGAACAGGCCAACAAACGACTATTGCACGAAGCTGTGGATCAGGGTGTTAACTTTTTTGACACAGCTGATTTATACCAAAAAGGATGGAACGAAAGCCAAGTTGGTAGTGCCCTTAAGGACAGGCGTAAATCGGTCATTTTAGCTACTAAGGTCGGCAATCAATGGCGGCCTGATGGCAGTGGCTGGGACTGGAATCCTCGAAAAGCGTATATCAAGGAAGCTGTAAAAGGAAGCTTGCAACGTTTGCAAACGGATTACATTGATCTTTATCAATTGCATGGAGGCACCATGGAGGATTCAATTGACGAAACGATAGAAGCTTTTGAAGAGCTTTGTGCAGAAGGCCATATTCGGTATTACGGCATTTCATCCATCCGCCCGCAGGTGATTGAAACCTGGCTCAATCGGTCTAATATAGTCAGCGTTATGTTGCAATACAGCCTTTTGGACAGAAAGCAGGAGAATCAAGTGTTGGAAATGATCCAACAAAAAGGAGTCGGTGTCATTGTGCGTGGTGCTTTAGCCAAAGGCTTGCTAGGCAATAAACCGGCAACAGTTTACCAGGAGTACAGTAGCCAAACAGTAGCTGCCGTTCAGCAAGTGCTGCACGATATGACTTTACCTGAGCGAAGCCCTGCTCAAATGGCCTTGCAATTCTGTTGGCAACATCCGGCTGTTACGACCATTGCCTGTGGGATGAGTCGGCCTTCCCAATTGATTGAAAATATGGGTGCGTTAAATGCGCCACCCCTGACAGAAGTAGAATATGAGCGACTCAAAGCCACGCTTTAAGCTTTGTTCGTGCTTGGCTCAGCGCCCTGCCTCCATGGCCTCCAGTTCCAGATTCAACTCCCAGGTCAATTGCCAATTGCTGGGGGCTTCTTCTACCTGATTATTTCGATTGAGTACCCGGTTTCCAATAGCACATTCCAGGCAGCGCTTCTCGGAGCAATAAGCCTTTTTTAAATGCAACAAGGCTTGACTTTGGAATGCTGTCTCAGGAGCTTGTCCTAGCGCCTGCCATTTCCGAATAATGTGATTATCTTCTGGAGGCAGTTGTTCCAAAAGCCCTAAGGCTTTTTCTTTGATCAGGTGCTCGCCCATTCTTTTCCCATACAGGAAAATGATTGGAACAACGGCATTGATGATCATCCCATGTACGGCTGATTTGCCCAAGCGCTTCTGTTTTTTAGCGGCAGTTTTATCCAAAGCATAGTGATGAACCCAGTAATTCGATAACCTGACCTCAAATAAGTTTTCCAGTTCCTGTATGTTTTTGGCGGCCATGATTTTGCTAAACAGGTGATTGGTTTGCGATAGCAACATCGCCATTTCTGCTATCCGAATGATGGGAAAACCAGCCGGCCTTAGCCGCATGAAGTGCCAAGCCGCTTCTGGCATCGCCTGTAGCTGGTACTTCTGTTTTAAAAAATTATATTCTTTCTGTAGTTGTTGTGGATAATTGTCCTGAAAATTCCCATCTAAAAATCCTGCTTGACCAAATAACAGGGCTTCCATCTGAAAAAGGCTGTGCCTGTGTTTGGCCAATAGATTCAAAGGGCAATGCCTGGCCAATTGTTCAAACGCATCCGCATTGATAGCTGCCCCAAGACTGCGGAAAAGGGATTGATAAAGGAGTGCCTCCCAGTTGCCATTTAAGGTCTCTAATGTTGCTTCCAGTGAACTGGACTTTTGTTCCAGTCGTTCAATTCCCATGCGTTCCAACCAGGTTGTCTGGGTATAGGCCGGCACTTCGTGAAACTGATGCTGGCAGGGTATCCAATATTCTGAATGCAACAAGCGCAGGTATTTACCTACCAACCCGGGAGAAATCAGCCGTTTGAGTTCCAGGCAGGGGAGGCGTTCCCCATTGTTTCGATACAATGGTTCGTCTTCCTCCAAAACAACGTGGAGAATTACATTATCATAGGCTTTGTCCAATTGGTGTTGGTGCTTGATCCAATCCGAAGAGCGGAGGTGTATTTCCACGTTTCCAGCCCAAAGGGTGTCGTCCAATTGGAGGCGGGCATTGGTGAAATCAGGGCCTGAATGGGTATTCAGGATGCCAGGATGCAACACCTCAATGCGTGTGCCACAGGTGCTGTACAAATTGGAAAAATCAAAGAGGCGTAATCGCCAAATGTAATGCAAGAAGTTTTCTTTCATGTTTTCACGGTTTTTCCAGGTGTTAGGACACGCTTTGCCCTATCCTTACTAGCATAGACGCAGGAAGGCGAAAATTCCATAAATTTTTCTCCCTTTTTTTTAAAAAAATTTCAACGCCTTTGATAAAGTTGGAACGTGTAGGGAAAATCGTTTTTCTCGTCAGCGTCATGGGGATCAGTGCTGAGCAATTCCCAATCGGCTTCCGGTAGAATGGGAAAAAAGGTATCGCCGCCTTCTATGGCTGTATTTACCCGGGTAAGGTAAACCTTGTCCCACCAGGGCATACTTTGCTTATATATTTCGCCGCCACCGATGATGAAGGCTTCTTCCTCCCCGTTGTCATAGGCCATATTTAAGGCTTCCTCTACGGAGCGGGCCACCAGGCAATTGGAGGCTACAAAAAAAGGGTCACGGGTGATCACCACATTGGTTCGCTTGGGCAAGGCGTGGCCGATTGACTGAAAACTTTTTCTGCCCATGATGATGTGGTGATCCAGTGTTGTTTTTTTGAAATACTTCAAATCGCCCGATAAGTACCAGGGGATGCCATTGTCCTTACCAATCACATTATTCAAATCGGCAGCTACAATGGCTGAAACGATCATTTCTTTATCTTCCATACGGGGATCATTTTTTACTTTAAATTTCATACATCCAATTTGGCCCACCGCCGATAAAAGCAAAGAGCAAAGCGGCAACAAGTGGCGCTGCGATTGAAATCAGCATCAAGACAAAATACCAGCGCGGTACTTTGGACGGCTCAATCCATTCTACAATTAAAGAAACCAGCAGTATCAATACGATAATGGCTCCAAAAACCAGGCTGAGCAAACTGGCTAAGTAGTCGTCCCACAGCCACAATAAGATATAAAGTATGGTTTCCACTAAAAATAATTCCAATAAACGCTGTGCTTTCATGCGGTGACTTTTATTGTAATCAAAATACAGTGAGCTGCATTTTTACTTGACTTTGGACGTAAAACGACTTAATCGACTGACTATCAAGGGTTATCTTAAAATTTTTTAATCCTCGCAACCTTCTGATAATCAATGGATTAAAGGCGTGTGTCCAAAGTATAGTAAATTACTACCTCGTCGCTATAGAATCGATGCCGAAGGTACAAATTAACTTTTGTGGTCTATATAACGCAGAAAAATTATGTTACCGATTTGGCCTTCGCATGCGGACTAAACGGGGCATTTCAAGTGTGCCTGCTATGTGAAGGAGTTTGATAAAACGAGGAGTAATTTTTTGCACACGATTTGTCAAAGAATTAAATGATATTAGCTTTGTTTTTCCATGATTCCACTTTTGCTCCAAAGCCAGTAACCTTAAATCATGGATTAACCGCAAAGGGTATCGCGCTACAAAAGGTTCCTTTCACTTAAAACCGCTTTAATATGAGTTTTTTGATTATTCTTCTGGCTGTAATCCTCCAAGTATTTCTAACGGTAAAAAAAGTAAATCCTTTTTTATCCTTGCTGTTGGTCGCCATTTTGGCCGGGCTTTGCTTTGGTATGCCTCCTATGAAAGTAGTCGAATCCATTGAGCGGGGCGTCAGCAGTACTTTGGGCGGGTTGGTACTGGTCATTATTTTGGGTGCAGCATTGGGCAAAGTGTTGGAAGTTAGTGGGGCAGCAGAGCGTATCGCCAATTCTCTGATCAGCAGTTTTGGCGTCCGATACATCCAATGGGCGGTGTTATTGACCGGATTTATGATCGGCATTCCTTTGTTTTACAATGCCGGGTTCATCATTCTGATTCCTTTGGTTTTTATGCTGGCGCGAAAAACGGGCATGCCTATTTTGTACATAGCCATACCCATGGCCGCTTCTTTGAGTGTTACCCACTGTTTTTTGCCGCCCCATCCAGGGCCCGTTTTTTTGATCAATGAGTTGGAAGCCGATACCGGGCAAGTGCTGATGTACGGCATTTTAATGGCGATACCCGCTGTAGTCATTGCCGGGCCCCTGTTTGGGAAAATGTTGAACCGCCTGAAAGTGGATGCCCCTTTGGGAGACTCCTTTCAAGCGCCAGAAGTGGCTGCCAGACACCAGATGCCTGCTCTTTTTCCCAGTTTTTTCATCGCGCTGCTTCCCGTTCTTTTGATCACCCTAAGCGTTGTCGTTAAAACCTTTTTGCCAACGGATTCCTGGCTCAAAACTTTTTTCATATTCACAGGCGATAGCACCATTGCCTTGTTGATTAGCTTTTTGGCGGCTATCTATGTATTTGGTATTAGACAAGGTTATAGCATTGATACCACCATGAAATGGCTCACCGAATCGGTATCGGATATCGCCATGATTGTTTTGATTATTACGGCTGGCGGTGTTTTCAAACAAGTATTGGTGGATAGCGGTACTGGAGCAGAAATTGCTGCACTCAGCAGCCAATGGCAAATGCCACCCTTACTATTTGCCTGGTTGGTTACAGCACTGTTGCGCGTGATGATCGGCTCTGCTACGGTCTCGGGCATAACAGCCGCCGGTATAGTAGCGCCTTTGGTTCAAAGTGGTGCGGCTTCCGCCGAATTGATGGTATTGGCCGTTGGTGCTGGCAGTGTCTTTTTTTCACATGTGAATGACTCTGGCTTTTGGATGTTCAAGGAATTTTTTCACCTGAGCATCAAGCAAACCTTTTTGAGTTGGAGTATTATGGAAACCATCATTAGTATTATCGGATTAATTTTTGTATTGTTACTGAATACCATCTTGTAGTCAATTGATTTCCCATTATTAAAAACCTTCAATCCAGCATAGCATGAACTTCACAGATGCCACGCCAGAGCAAATTGACTGGGCACTACAACAAGCACAATCCGCTTTTGAGCAGTACCGCAATTATTCTTTGAAACAACGTGCCGATTTTATGCGCGCCATTGCGCAAAGCCTGTTGGACGCCCCTGATGAGTTGATCTATACCGCTATGGAAGAAACGCATCTGAACGAAGAACGCCTTAGAGGAGAGCGTTCCAGAACGGTCTTTCAATTGAACAGTTATGCCGATGCTTGTGAAAAAGGGCAATGGTTGGACATCCGGATGGATAGCGCTGACCCAAACCGAACACCTCCCAAACCCGATCTGCGAAAAATGTTGGTTCCCTTAGGGCCGGTTGTCGTTTTTGGCAGCAGCAATTTTCCCTTTGCTTATTCTACAGCAGGTGGAGATACTGCTTGTGCTTTAGCCGCCGGATGTTCCGTACTCGTAAAGGCCCACCCGGCTCATTCCCGAACCAGCACAATGGTTGCCCGCATCATCGAACAGGTGGTTCAGCATTTGAATATGCCTACTGGAATTTTCCAACACATGTATGGTGCCTCTTATACCGTTGGTGAAGCCCTGGTCAAGCACCCATTGACCCAAGCTGTGGGTTTTACCGGTTCTTTTAAGGGAGGCAAGCAAATATGGGAATGGGGCAATCAACGGGAGCAACCCATCCCTGTCTTTGCAGAAATGGGCAGTACCAATCCCGTTTATCTATTTCCAGAAAAGCTGAAAACCGATTGGCAAGCCATAGCGACGGCTTATTGTGGCAGCATCACGTTGGGAGCAGGTCAATTTTGTACCAATCCCGGTTTAATCGTTGGAATAAAAGGGGCGGATTTAGAAGCATTTGCAGCAGATTTGGGGGAGCAGTTGCAAAATACAGCTGCAGCTAAAATGTTGCACCCGGGCATTGCTCAGTCGTACCGCATCAATAGCCAACAGGCATTAGAACAAGATGGGGTAGAAATCCAGGCCCAGGGCGAATTGCCAAATGACAGCCTATGTGCTTACCCCATTTTAGCGCGGGTATCTGCCAAAGTATTCCTCGAAAACCCCGTACTGAAAGAGGAAGTATTTGGGCCATATTCCCTGATTATCACTTGTGAGGATAAGCGTGAAATGCAGCAAGTAGCTCATACGATGGTCGGCCAATTGACCAGCACTATTATGGCTACGGAAAAAGAAATTACCAATTTCCCCGACTTGGTAGCCGCTATTCAGCAGCGCTGCGGACGCTTGATTTTTAATGGCGTTCCTACCGGAGTGGAGGTATGCCTGAGCCAGCACCACGGCGGGCCTTTCCCCGCTGCCACCGATAGCCGTTTTACCAGCGTAGGTGCAGATGGCATTCGCCGCTTTGCCCGACCTGTTGCTTTTCAAAATTGGCCGGATGAATTGCTTCCGCCTGAATTGCAAAACGCCAACCCTTTGGGCATCTGGCGCACCGTGAACAGCGTGTTGAGTAGGTAGGTTTTATGGCCAGGCTTAAAGTTGAGCTTTTGAGTAACTGAGGGCGGAGCGGAAGGCGGGGCTTTTCCCGCCTCCTTTGTCGTCGGGCAGGAAGTATTCGATGGCGGGGTGTAAAGCTCGGCTCTTCCCGCCCGGGCTGCACCCGGTCGGGCAGGGAGGAATCGAAGTGTGAGTGGGGCTAAGATACGCAGACACACTTTTAATGATAGGCGCTGAAAATTCAGCAATGTCTTCAATGAAATTACTAATACAGTCTCTTTCCGATTTATGATCTTACTTCCTTACACCCTCAGTGTTCTTAGTGTTGCAGCACACCCTCACCCTCACTCACACTCACACCCTCACCCTCACTCACACCCTCACCCTCACCCTCACCCTCACCCAATTTCTTCTTACACCCTTACTTTCTAAGTGCCTTAGTGTTGCAGCACACCCTCACCCAATTTCTTCTTACACCCTTACTTTCTAAGTGCTCTTAGTGTTGC
>CALMIR010000027.1 GCA_937864265.1 uncultured Saprospirales bacterium
GCCATAAGAGATGTCCTAAAGTCCGTAGCTTAAAGCGACATTTTGAATTGCACCCATAGGGATTGTAGATGACGGCAATAAATTTACTCAGCATTATGGAAGTACGGATTTAAGCATAGATATGCAGTCTCTGGTAGCACAATGTTTCATTTAGCGTCAATTTCTAAATTATTTACAGCTACGGCAATATTACAACTTGTCGAAAACAACAAATTAAGCCTTGAAGATAAGTTGGTTGACATTCTTCCAGAGTTTAGAATGAAGGACAAAAGATACGCTGAGATTAGAGTTCGGCATCTTCTTACTCATTCTTCTGGGTTAAAATGGAATAATAAACTAACGAAATCACCTAATGATACAAGTTCAATTTCATTGTATATACAAAATTTGGAAAAATCAAAACTGAAATTTACCCCAGGAGAAAAAATGTCTTATAAAACGTACAGCAATGTTGGGTACGACTTGCTTGGTATAGTGGTTGAAAGAGTTTCTAGGCAAAGGTTTGATGATTACATTTACGAAAACATTCTGCAACCTGTAGAAATGTATCGAAGTACTTACTACTATGAAGAAATTGATTCTTCTCATTTGGCTTTTCCTCAAATTGTTTCAGGAAATTCAAGAAAAATCAGACGACTAAATTTATTAGGAATAGATAGCAAAAGAAATCCTATTATTAATGGACAGCCTCTCCTACTAGAAAGTTATAGTGTATATGGTGAAGAATATGAACACAACCCAAGCGGGAATTTAATATCCACAGCGAAAGAACTCATTTTATGGATGCAACATAATTTAGAAATATACTCAGATTCAACATTCAGCGGGATATTGAAACAAAGTACACTAAAGGAGATGTGGGCAACCCAGAAAGGAATACCAGACAGTAAAACTTCAATAGGATGGGGATGGTGGATATATCAAGATAAAAAGTTAGGAACATCTGTTTTTCATGTAGGGAATAACCCCGGGTTTTGCAGTATATTAATGATATATCCTGAAAAGAATTTTGGAATCACCATACTTTGTAATGGTTGGTATGCTCAAGAAGCAGTTTGGCATAAAATGACAAATGAAATAACAAATCTATACTTAGAAGAATGAAAGCCCAGCCTACAACAATGTGTATGGTGTTCATGCCTCCCATTCGGTTGGCACGTCGCATAGCCTATCGTTGAACAAACCGCCCACAATTTCCACGCTTAATACACTCAATATCATTGATTTGAATTTATTTTGACGCTATTTTTGGTGTAGTTTTTTCACCAAAACAAAGGGTTATGCAAACGAAAGTAGGCTATGTTAATGATTGGTGCGAATAGCTGGTACTGCGCAACTATCCTGCGCCAGCACACGCAGCAGTAAAAAAAAAAGCCCGAAAAGTCGGCGCGGAAACACGGGAAAACCCGTAATTTGCCTTCACAGCGCCCTGTTGTAGCAAAGACAGGAAAAACGATGTTTACTTATGGTCAGCATCGGGTAGCCTGGCCGTCGGTTCGTTCAACTGAAGGGTCTGCGCCTGACAGCCGGTAAGCATAGCTTTTGCAGTGGGGGCGCAGACAGGTCTTGGAGTTCAAGATAAATAAATAATAACTATTTAGCACAATGGCCAGATCACTCTTTGTCCCCATCCGCATCGAAGGGCTGCTCTTGCCAGAGGATAGCTTGGTATGCTCGCCATTAGCCGATTTTGAGCGGCTACCCTGGAGTGACGGCTCGCAGGACTACAACTACGATGTACCCTTTTTGGGCGACTCCATCGGCAACAAACCTTTCTCCGACCGCAACTGTCGGTTGAAAAAAGGGCTTCACCTTCATTTTATTTTACCCCATTTTTTGGGGCAGTCCATACCGCAAGATTCGGGCCTTGACAGGGTCGGCGAACTACCTGCGGCTCCAAACTATTGGTTGATTGTTAAAAAAATGGGTTCTAGCGTTGAAAAAACGTTTTATGTACAAAGTGATTATATCCACCGGGAAATAAGCGCGGACAAAGATAATTACTGCGTTGTGCCCGTTGGGATACCGGTTGAGGATATGCCTGCCGCATCCAAAGAGGGGCTTAATGGAAGGCCGTATGCCCACATGGGTTTGCAATCGGATACGCCCCTTGTTTATTCGGAAGATAACAACTTTCGCAAATTCACCGGGACAGCACTGACCATAACTGGTTATGGCGATATCAACTTTAGTTCTTTTTACCCCAACTGCAAAGGCGTGTTTGGGTTTTGTGACCGGGAAATGACTCCGGAAAAAATGGGAGAAGGGGTTGTTTACGAAGTGTATGGCTGGGTAAACGACGGAGAAGACGATGTTTTGTTCCAGTATCTAAAAAACAATCAGAATGCCCCCCTAAAAGAGCGCCTGAGCAGCCTTTTCCATGTGGATATTTGCGATGCTGCGGACAAGCCCTTGGAAACCATCCCCGATGTTGATGGCCGCACGATTTATTACGCAACTTTCATCTGCGACCGCCACCAAGTACATTTTCAAAACGAAGCCCCAAACCTCAATATCAAAATCGCATTTGGCCATACCGGAACAGAGGCAATGGCCGCCATGATGGCGGCCAAATACCCTGATAACAAGGCTGTTGTGGAGGAACAACTCGAATCTGCGAACCTGTTTTCCCAATTGGGTGGAAAAATCGGGGACATAGGCCCCAAATTCCTCGAAGCCCGCCACACCAACGGTTTTAGCCGCCTCAGCGGCGGGTACAAATGGGCCATTACCGCAGGGGAAAACAAAGGCGATAAACCATCGGAAATGGAGGTAGGCCACGAAGTATTGGACGCTTTGGCGGAATTGAACAAGGCGCAACACCTGTACGACGATGCATTCAGCGAACTGACTACCCTCAAGGAGCAGTTGTACATGGACTGGAGCAAATACATGCAGTTGGCCTATCCCTTACCCGATGCCATTGACAACGATCTGCTGGAGCGGATGGAGGCTTTTTTGAGGGAAATCGCCATACCGGAAGCAACCGCTAAAAAAAGCAGTTGCGGGGAGATAGTATTAACCAAAAACGATGCCGAGCACGGTGGATCGGATTTCATTTCCACTCAGAATGATGCCAATCAGCAGTCGCTCGCCCACGCCGTTTGTAGCCAATGGCAAACCGTATTTAACCAACTAAAAGCCCAAAAACTCCCGTATCGCCTTGCCTGTACCCCCGGCCATTACTATTGGCAACCCAAACCGCCCGTACTGCTCCTATCCGGTTTATCCGCCGAGGATAACGACGAGGGACTGCTCAATAAGGCGGGCAACAACAACGCAAAAATATATGTGGGCGATTGGAATTTCACGCCAAATACGACGATAGCCCCCACCAATCCGGCCCTGCCAAAAGCGAACACCCTGCGCCTATCGGAGCAAATAACCAACCCCTTTATTTTAGAATGGGATGTGGAATTGCTCGATACCCAACTGCTTAGGGACAATAAGGGCAAAATAGCCGAAAATGCTCTCGTTGACTGCGTAAATATTATGGAGTACGGCCCAGACTTTGAAAAAACCGAACGGTTTAAGACCGGCGAAACTTCGATTTTTTCGGGAAGTGTCATCCTGAACGCCAACGCCCGCAAGGCCATGGCGCATAAACTCATCGAACTGGTCAAGGCCCATAAGGGGGATTATTTTGACCTCTCGGATAAGAAACAGCAGCAGGATGCCGATACATTTGTCACTACCGAGGATATGGGGCGTTTTTTGGAAATTTTAAATGATCGGGTTTTCAATTTTTTGGATAAAACCACGCCACAATATCGTATACTGCTCGAACTCCAAACGCTGTTGACGGACCACACCGTACTGGCACAAAGTTTATCGGGCTTTAACCATATTTGTAGCATGAGGGGCATGACGGCCCAATTGCCCCTGCTGGACCCGATGGGGTTTGCCGGAACGCGGGACATTGCCCAAAACATTGCGAGTATCATTGGCAACATGGACAGGTATGCGCCTTTGACGGGTTTTCTTTTTAACCCCATCCGCAGCGGTACCATTACTTTGGGCCGACTGAATTTGATGGACAATTTTGGGGTGACAACGGCAATCAAAATACCCGACAGCATCGCTTGGGCCGAAACCATGCAAGATAAAAACGGCCAACCTTTCCTGCGGCCAAGGCTCACCCAACCTGCTCGTTTGCACCTCAGTATGCTCGATAGCAACCGGAATCCCCTCGCGCAAAAAGCGTTCAAAGATTTGGTCAGGGTACACAACCTGCCCGAATCCAACCCGATCTGCGGTTGGTTGATACCCAATTACCTAGACAATGACCTGATGGTTTTTGACCAAAACGGCATAGCCCTCGGTTACCTCACGCAAGAGGCTAAGTGGCAAAAACCGCCCTACAAACCGGATGCCCCCGGAAGAATAGACGACCTTCCCAACGAACACCTGAAACGGGTGGTGAAATGGATAGAAAAAGGCGGTTCATCGTTGCTCTCTGCGTTTTTGGATTCGGTGCAGGCCGCTCAGGACAATATGGCCCCTTCGCATGCCGCCCTTTACACGAGCCAGGCCATTTTGATGGGGCAACCCATTGCCGTGGTGCGGGCGGCGGTGCATTTCCAACTCAAGGGCCTACCTGTTATCAACCAAAGTTGGAATGCCTTGGTAAAAGATATTTCCAACAACGCCTTGTATGATGACCGCGAAAACGACAACTGGCCCAACGTAAAAATCCCGTACCGCTTGGGAGAACACCACCAAGTGGGCGACGGTTTGATCGGTTATTGGGTGGAAAACGGCGCGGCAACTTCCGACGACGCGGTATTGGGCAAATTGGTGGTGCCGGAAGCCGAGCATCCGAATGCCCAAGCGAATGCCCAAGCGAATGGCCATCTACTCCACACTTTTAAGGGCAACCAGAAGCCACAAGAATCCATTGCCATCAATGAGACCCAAATCGCCACCCTGTTGCTCGACCCCCGTTCGGGCGTACACTGCACCAGTGGTATTGTGCCGGTTGTAAATACCAATATTGACCCGGCCCTTTTCCTGCCCGCCATGCAGCGTTTGGAAATGTGGTTCAAACTGTGCGCCGTGTTGCAACCCAACCCCTCCCTCGATAAAGACGCCATGCTCAACCTGCCCAATATAGAAGGCAAAGATTGGCATTGGTACGATTTTGCCGGGGAGCGCAACATTGTGGCCGACCCCGCCGATGGCTTCCAATTGACCAAAAACACTTTAAAATCGTCGTTTTTAACGTTAAAAAATAAGCATTGACTATGCCCACACAAGTTCCTGCAACCACACCCACGCTGCGCGATACGCCAGTGATACTGCCCTCGGTATATCCATTTGAGATCAACATGACCAACCGGAAGGGCAATGTCGCCCCGGCCATCTATATCGTATCGGATCTGGGCCGAACCACCGATGTGCAGCAAATAGACCTCGATATCAAAAACACCAGTGCCGACGCGTATCAGGTAGGGGCTTTTACCCTTTCTTTCCGCAAAGGGACATTGCACGAGGATTTGGCTGAAGGTGATGCCAAACCATTCTGCGACAAGTTGAAAGCTGCCGTAGAAACCGCTTTTGGTTCGTCCACCGGACCAATAGTGACTACTGAGAAGCAGGGCAATACCATTAGTTTTAAGGTAAAAGCGACGAGCGCGAATTTTTCTTTTCTGGCCAATACCTCGGTGACCATCGCGCTGTCGGGCATTTACGCCGCGCCGGGCACGGGCACCCGCACCAGTGGCTACGAGGTCAAATTTGAAGAGGTTCGGAAAATGGTGGGCGGAAATCCCACTGATCCTGCCTTTTCCTTTAGCCGCAATGCCGTTTTGCAGGTCATCAACCACCAGGGCGTGTCGTATGCCCCCGTGCATTTTGGGGTATTGGGCAATAATTTCTTGCTAAATGAGTACGGTGGTCAAGCAATCGCCATTTTTA
The DNA here is from genome assembly GCA_937864265.1 of uncultured Saprospirales bacterium. GTDB lineage: Bacteria > Bacteroidota > Bacteroidia > Chitinophagales > Saprospiraceae > CALMIR01. The sequence goes on from CALMIR010000027.1 coordinate 5,917, forward strand.
TGCAGTCGTTGGATGGCAAGGAGTTGACAATCAGTAAAGAGACCAAATTTATTTTTGGGTTTTATGCCAGCGAAAACAAGGAGGGCAAGTCTCCTGGCTACGATGGCAATCTCGCTTTTGGCAATGCATCGGAGGTGAATAACATTTCCCTTGGGCAATTGCCACCGGGTTTTCAAGCAGATCCGAATTATACAAGCACGGTGGATGAGCACGGGAGGCGCGATATCATCATCGTTCCTGATGGGGAAAAGTCTGCTTCTTTTCTCACATTCCCATTTGACAACATAAAACTCAGCGGCAATCCGGGCTTGGTGAAAGTGTATGTGGCCGTGGAGAACCTGCCCGGTTATTGGGATGCTACGTTTGAGGTGACTTTTATTAAGGGGCCGATGGTGATGGCTGAGGGACAGGTAGGGATCAATACGCTGCCAGTAGCGGGGAATGCCTTGTCGGTGAAGGGGGACACGAGTTTGGATGGGAAGGTGGACATTGGAGGAGATTTAACCCTTAGCCAAACAACGTTCTTTAAAATGGATTGCCCTGTTGGTATAGGAACTACGCAAGTTGGGTTAAATAAGTTGTCGGTAAAAGGGTGGGCAAATTTCAACGGAGGGGTTAAAATAGAGGGCAGTTTGGATGTTGAATCTATAGATATCAGGAAAGGGAGGCCTGCACGTCTTTCTTGGGTTATTATTTCGAGCAGACTTTCAATCGGAGGAGAAATTATAGTATCACCTGAAACAGGCTTTGATGTAGGCCTTGTGAAGAGAATAGACGAGAAATGTTTTAAGATTAGCACCGTAGGTGAATTGAATAGTATGTGTTTTGTAATTGGACATGGACTTACTATTAAGCATCCAGTTACTTTTGATAGGCAAAACCCTCATTCTATAACAATTGAAATACTGGAGGTACTAACGAAGGCAGACAATTGGTACATTGCCATTCTTAGCCCCTAAAGCAGGGAGGATTTGCACATTAAAAATCATTGCGCCTTCGACTCACGACACCAACCATCAACACCATGCCTAACAGCAATACATCAACCGCATCCACCCTCAGCGACATCCTTCAGGCCGCCACCGTCCGTGCGCATGAGCTGGAAGGGGCCTTGCAGACCGTGCCCGGCAAGATTGTCGAGTACGAGCAAATGCTCGACGGCATTGCGTTGGGCTATATTTCTATGGCTTCGGAGAAGGTGGACATTATGGCGCTGCGGGGCTACTTGGAGGCCAGCGAAGTGTATCAGAAATTGAAGGACCAGGATATTTCGCCTTTGTTGGATTTTTCGCTGCCGAATGATACCGCCAACGCGGTGTTGTGGGTCGAAAATAAAATCAAGGCTTTGGAGCAGTTTTTGGAGCCGCTGGGTTTGCCCGAATATGGCGAATACATCAATATGGTACTGGACATTATCGGCCACCTCATACAGGATGTTGAAAATGCCCAGGGGGAAACCGTAACGGAAGTCTATCACGACATAAAAGAGGGCAATATTGGGGATGACCTGCACCGACTGGCCGACCTGACCAATACCAAACTACCCGAATTGCCGGAATTGCCCAAAAATATAGAGACAATCATCAACGACCTGGAGTGGGCAATAGACCTAATGGAATACGGATTTGACCCCGACATCCTAAGCAAGTTGCTGGGCAATTTGGTGTGGCGATTCCTGCCGGCCGATTCCCCTTACACGGAAGAGCAAATAACGGAGGCACTGAACCGAATTTTCACGGAAGTAGCCAAAATAGACTTTTCATTGCCCACCGAGTTGGTCGTGCGGGCGGTTGTTCAAAGATTAGCGGAACTATCCGCTACGTACGCTACGGATCATCCTTCTTTTGCAAAAACAGATAAAGTGATTCAGGTACTCAGTTCGATTATCTGTTTTGTTATTGACCACAACCTCTTGGACATCATCAAAATAAAAACGGTAAAAGCTGATGAGTCGCTTATACCCGGAAAACCCGAAAAAGGCAAGCTCCCCAAGTACAAACCGGAAAAGACAACACCAAGCGCACACAACACTGTGGTGGTTTACGCCGACGGAGACGATACCTTCCTCAGTACCCAGCAGATTATGGACTATTTGGAGGAGCAGGTCATGATAAACCTGCCCTCGGATATGCGGGACTTTGCCGAACGGCTCCTAGAAGGCCATGCTTTCGCGGAACTGGAGGATGCCTTCTCTGGCTTTATGCTCTACATAGAAGATGCCGCAACCGATGCCTGGCACGACCTTGAACTCTTTTTTGCGGCAGACCCGCCCATTACGCTGCGCAGTTTGGCAGACACCATTTTCGAGCACCTTGAAAAATTGGTTGCGGCCATTTTCAAAGGGATAGGCGATTTGGTCAAAAAAATAATCGCGATGTTTTCCCAATTGGCGCAGTTTGCGGTCCATTTGATATTGGCGATCAGAGTACCTACCTACCCCTTTATTTATGTACCGGGGTTGGTCAGCCTGAGCAATATCAATATTCCCTGCTACCTCGTCGCTTTGCCTTGGGAAACCTTTCGACATATTCATCACCCGGAAAACAATGAGGCTGAATTAAGCCTCATTTAATCCATTTTTTTAACTTTTAAACTTTTTTAGTTATGGCAGAATTTAAACCTACGGAATTAGAGCAAGTCGCTTATGTCTTTGACAAGATCGTGACAGCAAAGAAATGGGAGGATGGGGCTGCGCTGTTTGGATCCATTGCCTCACTTGGCGACGGGCTACACAAAGCTTTTCATGCGGCTGAAAAGTACATAGGCGATAAGGAAAAAGATAAAGACTTTTCGCCATTATCCAAAGATATGATAACAATCGGTATCGCGGGTGGGGCTGCTGCTAAAGCAATCCAAGATTTTTGCAAATTTATGGCGGCTACCAAAAGCCCCAGTAAAGCCGAAAGCGACCTTGCGAGTAAATTTATGCCCAGTAAAGATGGGGATTATGAGAAAATTGTAGAACTTTTAACAACGAAAAATAACCAAACCCTCGTAAGTAAAGCAATTAGTTTATTTAATAAAATATCAGATGGCCAAGAAAAAATCAGAAACGCATATGATAAAATACTACAACAAGCAGATAGAATACAGTCTGATATGGATGCCGCCGATGAAATTAAAAAGAAAAACGATGGTAAGGTTAGGGAAGCATCGCCTCATATAAGCACTTATACAGAATCAAAAAAAACATATGATGAAATACAAAAAATAATAAGCGATTCTAAACGAGAATTAACCTCTGATGAAATAAAAAAGCAAAAAGAGGCAACAACGAACATAATCAAGGCATACAGAGATTGCCAAAAATTATCCATTGATATTTCTGAGTGTGCTAATGATATTAATGACATTGCGGATGCCAAGGATAGAAGAACTAATGGCAAGGCTTTATATGAAGCAAACAAAACTGCTTTTACCGCTATTAAGGAAGCGTGGGTTTTTGTTATTGAACAATTGGGGGACGACTTTCCGGAAGCAAAAGAAAGAGCGGAAAAAGCAATCTCAGCAGCCGATTCTAATGCCTTTAATACGGAAACTGCGTGTGATAAAGAGCCTAGTGAGATAGATTGGAAAAATGCGTCAGTTTACTACGGGAATGCTCATATACTAGCACAGGTCGCATTAAGTGATTTTAATGAGGTTTTAAAGAATGACAAAATAAAAGGCAATACAACTGAAAAAGAAGAACTAATTGTCAAAAAAACAGATCTTGAGCAGGCAAAAAATAAGAACAAACTCAACCCATAATTTTATAATTGCCAACATCGCAAATAGTGAGGGTAGTGTACTTTTTGCAGCGCTCAAAGTTTCAAAATTATTTTATTTTACCCCCAGCTACTACGACAATGTATTAAAATATTCAGTGTATGCTTCCCTTTCTCAACAACATAGACAACAACCCCCATTTCCAACTCGAGCAACTCGTCATCGGCTGGAGCCAGGAGGAAATGGGCTTTATGGCGGCCTTGGGCTTTGACATCGGGTCATTGCCCCAGTTGTTGTCTGATATTGGCTTTGACCTGCCGGAAGATCACGGGTTGGATAAAAACCACGTGGAGATCGTGCTGGCCTACGAACGGGTCAAATCGAAAAATGAAAAAGGGGAAATTGTGGCGCAGGGTTATGCCACTTACGCCAAAATCACCATCGCCGGCCCCTTGCGCCTGAGCGACATCATAGATACAGGCGGGTTTCCGGGGCTGCCGCAATTGGACAAGGTGGAATTGGTGTTTGAAATAGATAAACAAAGCACCAAAGACCAAAGCGCCAAAGATGCCCTGATCGGGTTCAGGATGTATTTTAGCACTGAGGGGCGGCCTGACACAGACACCACCATCATCGAGGTACTGTACGAAAAGGAAACCAAAAGCGGGACACCAGCACTATCAGCACCACCAGCAGCCCCGAACGAGGACCAAGCGGTGACCATCAACAAAAAGTTCCGGGCGGTGATGTACAGCCCCGACGGGGGCGACAGCGTCCAATTGGACTTTAAACCGTATGTGCCCATTGAGTTGAACGTCAAGGATATGTTTATCCTCCAGACCAGCCGCATGAATTTGGAGAACCCTTCGGCAAAAGGTACGATTACCGAAGAAACCACCCTGTTCGGGCTTGACTTAGACATGCAGGTCCACTTAGACCTGAGCAAATTGCCGTTGATCGGGAAAGACCTAGCCGACACCCAATTGAGTTTCGAGGCATTTAGGGTGCTTTATTCACATAAAGAGGTAAAGGCTAAGGGTTTGCCCGTTATCAACGGCTTGCTGGAAGCCATGTACGTACCGCCAGTGGTGGCACAGCAAAGCACCGGGGATAATAAAACACCAGAAAATTCAATCGGGCTGAAAAAGGGGTTCAACTTTCAGGGAACCATCATTTTGGGGGATGAAAAAATCGAACTGTTTTCGGGCAGTAAAGGCAACGATTCGCAAAAAGACCCCGACAAAGTGCTTGCCGCCAACGAAGACCCAACCGCCAAGGACGTAGCCCAATCGGAAACGCCCGCGCCCGTGGGCAAAAAATATGGGCCGATTACCGTACACAATATGAGCATGGCCCTGAAAAAGGGTTTTCACCTCGACCTCACGGCCTCGCTGGAACTGGGGCCGCTGGAGCTCGACCTCATCGGTTTTTCGATGGAGTTTCCCATCCAGAAACTATTGCCCAAACCACCCGCACAAGACAATACCCCCGACGACGATGGCCTGAAAATGTCCATTCAGGGCATGAACATCGCCTACCACAAACCACCCCTGACCATTGACGGGGGTTTTATGAAACAAGCCGACGAATCACAAGGTGTCACCTATTCGGGGGCCCTTTCCATCGGGCTAAAAGCCTTCCAACTCACGGCTTTTGGCTCTTTTGGCGAGGCTACCCAAGACGGCGATAAGTACAAAACATTTTTTGTTTATGGCTTTTTGGCCACCCCGCCGCTGGGGCCGCCCATCCTGCAATTGACCGGTGTGGCTCTCGGCTTTGGGTACAACCGCCAGGTAGAACTGCCTGCACCGGAAAATATTGACATTCACCCCTTGGTAGAGTCGGTGGTGAATGGGGACGTACCCGACTTTGGCAAAATGAACGGGAAGATATCCCCCAGCAAAGGCGACTACTGGGCGGCCTTGGGGGTGCGTATTGAGTCGTTCAAGATGATCAACACCTTTGTGTTGGCGATCTTCAAGTTTGGCCATGAATTTGAGATAGATTTGTTGGGTCGGGTATCCTTGGTATTGCCCCAAAACCCAAGCGGGAGCGCGGCGATTCCCCCATTGGCCAAATTGAACATCGGTATTGTGGCCACTATTTTGCCCGAACGGGGGGTGGTGGAGATCCACGGGCGGGTGCTGCCCGGTTCCTATATTTTTGAGCCATCGGCGGTATTGAGCGGGGGCTTTGCCTTTTTGGTCATTGCCAAAGACCAGACTGAGGGCAAATGGAATGGAGGCAAAGCGGGCGATTTTGTGGTCAGTTTTGGGGGCTACAACCCCAACTACACGCCCAAGCCCTACTACCCGCAGGCAATTCCACGCATGGCGCTGACCTGGACCCCGTACCAAAACCTGTCCGTGGCGGCGGATATGTACTTTACGGTGGTGCCGGAGGCGTTTATGTTCGGCGGGCACCTGTCGGTCAATTTTAACGCCGGGGGCAAGTTCAGCATTTTTGTCCACTTCGAGGCGGGGCTGGATTTTATCGTTTGGTGGCAACCCAAGCGTTATATCGGCCATGCTTATGCCAATTTGCAGGTAGGGGCGACCGTGTGGTTTGTGACCTGGCAGAAGGTAGAATTTGACCTCAGCGGCGATCTTACGTTCTGGGGACCGCCCTTTGCGGGCCACGCATCGTTCAAGGTACATGTGTTGGTGACCTTTACGGTGGACGTGGACTTTGGGCCCGCCCAAACTGCGCCCAGGCCCATTGATTGGAGAACCTTCAAACAAACGCTGCTGCCGGAAACAGAAAAAGTCCTGAGCACCGCTTTGACGAATGGCCTGCTAGGCAAATTAGAAATAGGGGAAGATACCAACAGCAAGGAAAACATCTATTTGGTCAATCCCAAGGATTTTGAATTGGACATTGCTTCGGCCTTCCCGGTCAAACAAATCAATGGGGATGCTGCCGGCATCAAGCAGGAATTTGGGATAGCCCCAATGGCGGCCAAGGATTTCGGTTCCGACCTACGGGTTTCCATCACCAGAGATGGGCGGCCTATCGATAAAATTGAAGCGCATTTTACCCTTGAGAAAACCAGCAAGAACTACCCCGCTGCGGCATGGCAGCAGGTAGCGTTGCCGGGTGTAATTCCAGCCCCGCCCCCACAAGACAAAAACTTGTTGGAGCTGTGCGGAGGCCTTGTCTTGAAGGGGAAAGCACCGAAAAATGGCCAGCCTTTTTCCATACCAAGCCAGCAATTCGACATAATCGCCGTGCCCCCCGTATCGTGGGAGCTTGAGGAGTTCACCTATGCGGCATGAATTAAGGATTAGGAATACATCGAAAATCATCAAAACCAGCGTACGCCCGTGCAAAACATCAACATTTACGACAACCACCTCCCTGCACTGCAAGATGGTGAATATGAAATAACGGTAACGCAAAGCATCACCACGGTGGCCACCGAGACTTTTGCTGCCGAGCCAATGACGGTGTACGTTAACGGCCCAAGGTTCCAACTTTCTCCATCGGAGTTCCACCACATCTTCCCGCAGGATGGGGCCAAGGGCGATTTTGAGGGGACGCTGCCCAGCATCAGTTTTACCAGAAGTACGTTGTTGTGGGAGCGGGAACCGTTTAAAGATAATGAGCAAAAGGCTCCGTGGTTGTTCCTGCTGTTGGTGGACGAAAGCGAGGTATCGCTTATTGAGGAAAAGGAATGCAAATTCGACGGGAAAGAGTTTAGGTATCCAACCAAAGACAACCCGCCGAAGGATACGACCCTTGCGCCAGATGACCTCGGCGTTATTGCAAACGCTGACCTACAATTCATACCCACCGAAATACCCATCCAATTCATAGACCTCAGCAGGTTCGATACCTCCATCATCCCAAAGACGCTTGAGGAGTTGAAATACTTGGGTTATACCCGCATCAAGGAAGGCGGCGAGGAGCATTGCGTGGCTGTGGGCAACCGCCTGCCCAAGCCGGGCAGCAGCAGTACGGTTTATTTGATTTCTTTGGAAAACAAGTACAAACTCGATGGCGTCCTCGACGACTCCAAGAAGGTATTTCCGGTGTTGTACAAGTGGAAATACTATACGAACGACGACCAATTGTACAGTATAAGCCAAAACCTGAACAAAATAAATGCAGATGACCGCTGTAAAACCTTGCCTGACAATGTAAAAAACAGCCCCCTAATCTTCGAAACCAAAGCGGAATTCGTGGGTTTTTTAAAACCTCAGTTCACCACTGATGACGAAGTTGTTAAACAAATGTGCCACCTCTGCAAACTGCCCGGCGGCAGTTTCCACGATGTGATGTCCAACCTGAGCAATGGCATAACCCCCTTGATGCTCCCCGAAAAACCGGCGGGCATTGAACTTTCGGGCAGCGTAAAATTGCCTTTTGAAAAAGAAACTACCGAAAAAGACAAGGCAAACGCCTGGTACCGGGGGCCATTGACAACCCAAAGCATCGCCTTAAAAAATGTCTTCAAAAATGGCAAGGTGCCCCTGTTTGTGGATAATACTGGTGGTTTTGTGCCGGACAGCGCAAACGATTTGATTTTTACCTACAACGATATGGCCGATGCCAGTTATGCTGCGGCATACGAATTGGGGCAATTGACAGCCCTCAACGATACGGCTTTTTCCAGCGCTTTTTTTGAGTGGAAACACCGGGCCGCCGCAACCAAACTATCCTATAAACTAGCCCAAAAAGCCAAGAATAGCAATGGGCAGCAATTCCCGCTGTTCCAACACTTACCTTTGAAATCCAAATACGAAACTGCGCCAGATATGCCCCAGCCGGTTATGGATAAATTTAACAACTGGAAGCTGTTAAAAGGTCTTCCCATTCGCTATTTGGTGCCCGACCCGGCAATGGTACCTTCCGAGTGTATCCGCTATTTCAAGGTGGACCACAACTGGGTAAACGCTTTTATTATGGGCGCATTCTCTATCGGGCATACGCCCAGGGTTGATTTTTCAGCGGAGCTAAACTCATTGTTCTCGCATCAGGCAATTTCTGGTTTTTTTCTCCACAGCATGGCCGTTTCGGTCTGGCACGACTATGAGTTGGATTGTACGACCATCAGCGGCTCTGTCAAAACCGAGAAAGCAACTCCGCTCAGAAAAACCAACCTCGATGTTTTTACCCATATTTACTTGTTTGAAGGCCAAATAGCCGAGTTGAACTTTCACCTCCATCCAGGCAAACTTCACCCGGGTTTTATGGTGGAAAAGTCGGAAAGCACCACTTACCACAAAGGTGATTTGGAGGTGACCAACTGCATTGAGGCAGAAACAAAAGTCGTTGACATTAAAACATTGAAAGAAAAGCTTTCCGCCGAGACCGTCGCTGCGTTCAACGGCAAACTGATGGAAGGTACGCCGGCGGTGCGGTTTAGTATCGGATAAACCATTAATTTTGATATACGACTTTATGTCGTATATCACCTTTGATTGGTGAAGGTGAAGGTTTTTTATTTGAGCCTATTGAGATGATTTTCAGTCTAAACCGGCTCTTTTTTTACGGAGGCAAAAGGAAAAGACCTGGTTACCCTCCTTTCCTCAAAAGTTTAAGAGCAACCGCACCAGTATCTCCAGTATCTGAACATTTTTAAACTTGCTAGGATAAGCTGTGCAGCCCTATTGACGAATTAAACATTTGGAAAAAAATGCGAAAAAAGCCTTTTTTTAATTGGCAAGTCACTTTTTTCTTTAGGGGCTGGCAGGTAATTGTTGGGTACAGCACCCTGTTGCGCACATAGTGAGTATAAACGCAACTAACGAGGAAGTGGAATACGCAATGCGGGTTCTGGTTAGTCGTTAGTTGCGAGAGTGCAGCCGTTGAACAAACCGCCCACAATTTCCACGCTTAATACACTCAATATCATTGATTTGAATTTATTTTGACGCTATTTTTGGTGTAGTTTTTTCACCAAAACAAAGGGTTATGCAAACGAAAGTAGGCTATGTTAATGATTGGTGCGAATAGCTGGTACTGCGCAACTATCCTGCGCCAGCACACGCAGCAGTAAAAAAAAAAGCCCGAAAAGTCGGCGCGGAAACACGGGAAAACCCGTAATTTGCCTTCACAGCGCCCTGTTGTAGCAAAGACAGGAAAAACGATGTTTACTTATGGTCAGCATCGGGTAGCCTGGCCGTCGGTTCGTTCAACTGAAGGGTCTGCGCCTGACAGCCGGTAAGCATAGCTTTTGCAGTGGGGGCGCAGACAGGTCTTGGAGTTGCAACATGATAAGACGGAACACTGCATATATTACAATTCTTAGTCTTCTGATAGGTTGTACAAATTCGGGTGTGATCCTGCTGTGATGTAATTTTAGTTTGCATTAACATAACCGAATCGGTCAATTTTATTCCAAAATTGATTCCATCTGCTGTCGCTAAGAATAAGGCCCCTCGCTAATAAAATATCATCGACGCCCCCCTTGGTCCATTTCATTCCGGACTGGCTGAGGCGTTGTTTGACTAAAGTTTTGCAGGCTGCTTCCTTCACACCAGAACCGATAGGGTAGCCAAGTTTTTTGTACTCAGGGTAATCCATTTTATATTTGTGGTTCTCTATGTAAGCAATGGCACTTTAAGCCTGTTCAATTTTGACAGCGTTCTTAATTTTCAAGAGGCCTTCCTTCATGATTGTAAGCAACTGTTCTGATCCATCTGTTTCATCCCGAAGGATCGCCCGGTATTTTTTTTGGAATAATTTCCCTTCATCTGCTTTTTTATACGCTGCAACGGCTTTACGTACTGGCCAAATACAACCGGGTCAAATATCGGTATGTGGTTTGGGATACATGGTTCACCGCTAAAGAAAACCTGGACTTTGTCCACCTTGACCTGAAAAAGCACTTTGTGGCAGCCCTGAAAAGCAACCAACAAGTGGCTTTGAGCGAACAGGGCAAAAAGCAGGGCCAATATCAGAAGGTCGATGAGTTGGGACTACAAAAGACCAGTGCCGTTTGGTTTGGTTAAAAGGACTGGATTTCCCCGGCCAATTGGCCAAACAAGTCTTTATAAACAAAGATGGCATCATTGGGGAATTGTACCTGATTACCAACGACCTCGAAATTGGCGTAGCCGACATCTTCGCAATCTATGAAAAACGATGGGGCGTGGAGGTGATGCACAAATCGCTCAAGCAGAATGCAGGACTGGAAAAGTCGCCCACCAAGTTTGAGGTGACCCAAATCAACCACATTTTCGCTTCCATGATTGCATACTGCAAGCTGGAAATCCTGAAGGTCAGGGAAAATACGAACCATTTTGCGCTCAAATCCAGACTGTACCTCAAGGCGTTGAAGGCCGCATACCAGGAATTACTCCTGCTCAAAGGCGGGGCTGCAACGCAAGCTGTCCCGCTTTTGGGATCGCCTTATTGAAAACATTTTATTTATCCAAATTTCTGGCCTGCGAAAGGTCAGTAAATAACGGATAGGTAGGACTTAAAAAAAATAGCCGATCGGATCGCGATCCGATAAAATCGACGCTGCCCAAGCCATAGTAGTCACCGCTACCCGTTCAATCCATACGCATTCACACAAGCCACTACATGGGCCAGCCCCTGCCGGGAAATGGCGGGGTGTAAGGGCAATAAATAATGGTGATCAAACAGTGCTCTGGCCGAGGTAAAGCGCGGATCATCTACAGGCGCAAACCACCAGGCCTCGCTGAGTTGGATGCCAAAAATACCTTTGGAAGCCAGGTATTGGCTGAAGGCCAGGCGGTCTTCCACCCAAACGGAATAGCCGACCATCGGATGGTGGATGGCGGCATCGGCTTGTATGGGCCTGATATGAGGATTGCTCAGGTATTGCCTGTAGTATTCGGCTTGCTGTATTCTAATGTGGGCCTCTTGCTGGGGGCGGCTGTGCCGGATCAGCCAACACCCTAAGCCGGACATCGCTCTAGGGGACGCTGTTTGCTGCAGCAACAAACGATAGCTGCGGGCATAAGCCCCACCTTGCAGCCATAGCCAGAAGGATGCTATGGGAAGGCGGTCTTGCAAGCACCGGGAAGCCAGTAAATGCACCACCCGCCAAAAAAGATAAGGCCCTCTTTCCAAAAATCGTGCTGCGGGCACGGGCAACTGCTCCGACCCAATCAGCCAAGCGCCGTCTGTCGTGCCGATCAGCTTATTGGGCGAGAATAAGGCCCAATGCCCTGCTTGGGGAATAGGCCAGCCTGGGTGGGGAAAGGAATGCGACCAATCTTCCAACAGCAGTGTATTGGCTGGTAATAACTCAAGAAATGGTTGGGTACTATGTGGTAAGCCAAAATAATGGATGATGACTGCCAATTGATAATGCTGCTGCGCCAATAAAACTTGAACATCCGACCAGTCCGGGCTTCCTGTATGGGTAATGTTGTAAAAAGTAATTTTCCAACCCGCCAAATGGAAGGGTTGATAAACACCTTCTGGCACCCAAACGGGCAACAGCACGCTGCCTACTCCATCGGGCTTTATGGATTGACACAAACTGAATAGGGCTTCCCTGCCGCTGCCAAAAGCACTCAGCCCACGAGCGGGCAGCCCGTGAATGGCTTGGGATTTCCAAAAAATGCGCAATTGGCGGGCAGCAGCGTAGTAGGGCATCGCATAATCGCTTTACCCTGCAAAGTAAAGCGATTATGCGAATCGTGCGCCTTTCCCGGCAAGTTTTACCTATTTACGGGAAGTGCATTTGCCCAAAAGCTCAATCTGGGTCATTGGCTCGTTTTACTTTAAAATCCCGGCTTGGGAGCAGTAGCTCCTACCTTTTGGATGCCTCCAAAATAGAACTGTACCCCCAGCGAGAGGTCAAATTGACTGCCGCGTGTAGTTGTCGTCGTTTTAACCCCGGCAATCTCCGTATCAAACACAGAACGAGCGTAGTTGTACTTGAACAGGGCTTCCAAACCAATCGCTGAATTGGAAAAAATGCTGAACCCCGGGCCAATGCCTACGGCGAAAATATTGGATTGGATGGATTGCTGGCTTGTTCCCACCAGCTGATTATCAGAAGAGTTGCCGAAACCAAAGTTGGTCACGGCAAAAAAGGCGATATCTTCATCCACGGGGAAATAGTAGCGCACAAAGGGGCCAAACAGCAAATTGCTGCCGTCATTTTTATCCTGATTCGGTTCGCGAATGGCGTTGTAGGTATAATCCATACCAATACCCAGGGCAAAATGATCCAGAATAAAATAACCCACACTTGGGGAAATATTGAACTGGGTGGAAGATGGGCCTTCCCCTTCCTCGTTATTGCTGGAAGCATGTAAGATGACTTTGGATTCCGCTACAGAGAAACCAATGGTTGAACCCATCATAAAATTCCCCTGATCCAATACCTGAGCCGGGAGGGATAAGCTTATGGCTAGCAAAGGGCTTATCCAAAAGATCCATTTGTTTTTCATAGCTAATGGTTTTATTTCCTTTCAAAGTTATGGACTTTGATGGTATGGGGCAGTGAGATTTGTCATAGCCAATTGTGATTGATTGCCAGAAGGACTTTGATCAATCGAGAAGAAATTTTTTGTAACCTACATAAGTAGTTCATTTAAATTATCCGACACTTTCCATGCATGAAAAGTATCGAATAATATTGGATAATTACTTGTGAACCTCAAAGTCCACAAAAGGACACAAAGGCTTCCTTGTACCCTTTCCATTCCTACGCCTTTATATTCCCCGATATAGCCCAGCCAGCGTGCTAGCC
>CALMIR010000028.1 GCA_937864265.1 uncultured Saprospirales bacterium
CCTGGGCTTTCTAAACAAGCTCCTTCACCACGCACATAAATGGTCGTAGTGCCAAAATTAGCTAACGATCCCAAACTGATAGGGGAGGATGAACTGCGAGTGACTTCCGTACCACCACAACTGTTCGTATATACTACCCACTCGGCAGCATCGTTCAAGCTTCCATTCACGGTAAGCATGATGGGTTCACCGGGGCAATAGCTCGGCTGATCCAGCGACAAGTTCGTGATCGTCGGCGGAGTTGTGATACAATCGCTATCCGCATCAGATACCCCACAACCGCAAATACCAGGGGCTATTTTGTTCGGATCATTCGGACAACCATCCACATCATCGCAAGTGCCATCGCTATCACTGTCGCCAATGACTCCGCATAAATCAATAAAAACACCAGCTTGCGGCACAGATACATTATCGAACCAGATGACCTCTGAGCCGCCATTGCCATCAATACAAATTCTTACGATAAGCGTTGTACCCATAAGGCCAGTAATGGAGAAATTGGTCATGGATAAATCGCCTGTTGCTCCGGTAGCTGTGCCAAAAGGGACAAAAGAACCGCCGTCGAGGCTGTACTCCCCTCTAATGAAATCATCGCTCTCAATATCGTCAATATCTCCGGCATTGAAAGAAATGGACACAGCACCAGCGCCTGCAATATTCAGTACCGGGCTTACCCAGCACATTTCATTATCGGGATCGCTGGCTTCAAAGCGCTCATTCACCACCCCAAAATCATCCGGGCTGGTATGGTCGAAGCCTGTAAAATTCGCACTCGTAATATTCCATGTAACACCAGTCAGATCAGGAGGTACAACGGTGCAAGTAGAAATATCATCCGTAGCTCCAACGCTGCAAATACAACCGCAGTCATTGATGCCCGTGGCTGTAGGTGGGCAAATGGCATTTACTAAGCCCTTGCCATTTTGGCCAGTAAAGTTTTCGCTGTACTGCGCCGAAAGCAGCCAGGCTTGGGTAAGTAAAACTAAACAGAGAAAAATTCTTTTCATCGTCATTATGGTTTAAATAAAAAGGAAGTTCAAGTTTAAAGGGTTGTCTCTACAGCATTTGAAATTAAAGCAGGAAAGCCCCTCTTTTGTAAGGAGCTTTTGATACAGAAAAATCACCTCAATAGAAAAAATTAAATCGAGGCATTTATAAAAATGTTGACGTGGCACAAGACCACGCCAACATTTTAAAAAAAAATTATATTATTCCTGTCTTACAAATCGTAAATTCTGTACCAGTTTACCATCCAGGGTTTGCAATTTAATACTATACACGCCTGATGTATAGGAGGCAATATCCAAGACTACCTGTGCAGTACCTGGTTCAATTCGCTGTTGAGCCACCACTTCGCCCAGCGTATTCATCAAATAAAGCCTCACCGGATGTTCTAGTACAGTGCCCGTTTCCAACGTCACCACGGATCCCGCCGGGTTGGGGTACAAGCTCCATTTGTCCGATGCATCAAGCACCACTGCTGGCTGGTTGTAATCCGGCTGCACCAATGGGTTCACTCCACTGCCTATCACTTCCACATGGCTGAACGAAGCACTCGCCGTTTGTCCGGGTAAGAAACCGAAGGCCACCATGCCGAACTCCACGCATTCGTCCATCGCTACCTGTACCGCATGTACATAACTGAAATTCACCCCATCCACCGAGTAGTATCCGAAAAACCAGTCGCCCTGACGCACCATCCGCAACCAATACGGGAAGGGGCGGGTAAAGGTTTGGATCACTTTATCTGTATTTGGCGTGTAGCGCACTTCCCAGCGCAGGATATTGGTCAAATTCGACAACAAACTGACCTGCTGGCCGGATGCCGCCAAATCTTCGCTTACCATGATACCGCCATAAGCGTTGGAGGATAACGACTCCACTTTCAAGGTGATGCTGCCATCGCCACAAATTTCCTGATGGATCATACCCACCTGGTCGCTGCCCAAAGCGTTGTTGAACGCTCCGGTTGTTATGGTGAAAGTACCATCATCCGGGTTGGGCCAGTACGTACATGGATCAAACTCAAACGTATTATTCGGTGCGCCGCCTATCGGACTGCCCTCCCACGGAGCAGGCAATGCCGTGCCAATTTCTACACTCACCATAGCCGTGCAATCGTCCGCATTTCCTGAGGGATCGGTGATCACTACATTCACCGCGAAGCTCTGCCCCGCATCGTCGCAATCGAAAGTAAGCGGCGAAATGCTCGTCACTTCAAAGCTGCAATTGTCAAAACTATTGCCAAAATCCAAGACCTCCAACTCATCCAGCGTGTAAGTGCCATCGGGTGTCAAATAGATGGTGGGGTTCAGACAAACCGCCGTAGGCGACTCATTGTCGATGATCTCGATATTCACCGTACAGGTCAGCACATGCTCACCGCAATCTGTTAGTGTCCACACTACCGGAGTAATGCCTACCGGGAATGTAGCGCCTGCCAAAGAAGCTGAGTTATTGTAATCGTTCACCAATACCAATTCTGGACAGTTGTCGCTAATGGCTGGATCGAAGCCCGTTCCAGGCATGGTGAAAGAGCAAAGGCCAGGATCATTGTTTCTAACCGGGTTGATCACACTGCAATCCAAAATCGGCAATTCGTTGTCCTCCACCTCCACGGTGAAGCTGCAAGATGTCGGATGGCCTTCGGCAT
>CALMIR010000029.1 GCA_937864265.1 uncultured Saprospirales bacterium
GTGGAATACTTTGTATCTCATATTACGAATTTAATTTTTTGTCGGGTCAAGTAATGAAATACAGTACCTTGTTTGCAGCAGCCCTGGCAGGGGTAATCAGCGCTTGTAGTTATTCCGGTAACAGCAGTTCACCGGATATGGGCAATATGGCCAAAGAAGAAAGCATGGACTATGAGGGAGAGGCCTTTGCCGACCAATCCCAGCAGCCGACTGCTACGCCGGAGGAACAGCCGAGTCCGGTTGCCAAAGACCCTGTCCAAATTCCTCGTCAGATCATCAAAACAGCGGATTACCGCATCCAGGTCAAAGATGTCAATAAAAGCGCGCAGCAGGCGCAAGCATTGGCGACCCGCTACGGCGGCGTAGTGACCAACGCCGAACTGAACAATTCCAGCTACGAAATTACCAACCGCCTGACCATTCGGGTGCCTGCGGGGCGCTTCGACTCCCTGCTGAACGACCTGGGCCAGGAAGCCATGTTTACCCAATACAAGCGGGTCAGTTCGCAGGATGTGACGGAGGAGTACGTGGACATTTCCATCCGCCTGCAAACCAAAAAGGAAGTGCGCGACCGCTACGTGGACATTTTGCGCGACAAGGCCAAAACGGTAGAAGAAGTGCTGAAAGCAGAAGAACAAATTCGGGTCATACAAGAAGAAATCGAAGCCCAGGAAGGCCGCCTGCGTTTTCTGCAAAATCAGGTCGCCATGAGTACCATCAACCTGGAGCTTTTCCAGCAAATGGAATACCAACCCGAACCCAATGTCTATCACCGCTCGTTTGGTTCCAAATTGATGGAAAGTCTGCAAGACGGCTGGAGCCTCCTCCAGGAACTGGTTTTGTTGCTCATCCGCATATGGCCTTTACTGCTAATCGGTGGCCTGATCTGGTGGCGGCGACGCTGGATATGGAAGCGCAGCGGGGAGTGGATGCAGCGCCGTAAAAAAGAGTGATTTAAAGGGTCTTAGTGCGCTTGGCCATTTCCTCAGGCCAAAGATCCCGGCAGATGCAACATTTTTGCTTTGCCGGGGTTATAGCGTTGGTAATTGGGTAAACGCTTGCGGCGGGGCGTTTTAGGATGATTGGAGCTATTTAATTGTATTTCAATGGCTTACGGCAAGTAGTCAGCTTCCAACATAATGGATATACACGCTCCCGGTGTCCATCGGGGTGGTGGGGTAGTGTAAGGTGCAATGCGTGAGTAGGGTAGTTAGGCGAGATTTTATAAATCGGAAATATCAACCAATGAATAAAATATTTATTATCCTAATGCTCCTATCGAGCAACTTTTGTGCGTTGGCCCAACAAAATACCTTTGTGAAATTCAGGGTTGATGCCTCATCTCTAAAAAACATCACCAATTTTGGCATTAGAGGAAATGTTAGCCCACTAAGTTGGGAAAAAACGGTACCGTTACAAGATGTCGATAAAGACGGAATTTATGAAGGAGAATTAAGTTTCCCAAACAACATTGAAATATTAGAATACAAGTATGTTTATGGTGAAAAGGCCTTAATTTGGGAATTGGAGGCCCAAAATAGAATTTTGTTTATAGACAATGAGCAAATTCAAGCTAACGATATTTGGAATGTTCAAAGCCAATTTGATGTCAAGAAACTACCCAAGTTAAGTGCTGAAAAACTTACAGAAGATTTCAGTATTTTCAAAAAAGCACTCTTGGAAATACACCCGGGGCTTTATAGATACAACACTAAAAACCAAATAGACTCAATTTTTAACCATTTCCAGAATGAATTTTCAAAGCCATTGACCTATCAAGAGGCTTTTTTAAATTTTACTAAAATAACTTCAGCTATAAAATGCGGACATACTTTCCCAAGTTTTTATAACCAAATCGGTTTTATCAAAGAGGTTGTGCTTCATCAAAAAGATAAATTACCTTTCACTTTCCGGGTTTTAGGTGAGAAAATATTTATTACGGAAAGTGTAATTGAAAATTTCGACATACCGCGGGGTGCTGAAATAGTGGCTATCAACGGCATATCTACTCAAACTATATTAAAAGAAACCGCAAAATTGGTAAAGGCTGATGGCGCTAACGATGGTAAACGGTATGCAGACCTCAACACATTTGGTATTGGAGGCTATTTTGAAATGTTTGATTGCTATTTTCCTTTGTTGTATCCCCCTACCAATGGGCAATACACCGTCGAAATAAAAAGACCTGACAGTGAAAAAACAGAAGAATTGACGGTGGGTACAGTAAGTAGTGCAGAAAGAACGAATACTTTAATCAAAAAGAACCCAAACCATATTACCAATGCAGACCAACTTTGGAAATTGGAATTTTGGGATAACAATACGGCATATCTTCAATTAGGAACTTTTGATGTATTTCAACTGTCGTTTGATTGGAGCGAATTTTTGAAAAACGCATTCCAAGAAATCAAAAAACGCAAAATAAAGGACTTAGTCATTGATATTCGCTGGAACGAAGGCGGACAAGATGAAGTGTTGTTTTTTATAGGACAAAACATGACCAAGCAACCCATTAAAATCCCTCAAAGGCAAGATTTAGTAAGATACAATAAAATATCAGCCGAATTAAAACCATATTTGTTCACTTGGGACAATTCTTTTTTTGACCTAAGTTCAAAGACTAAGCCTTTAAATAACGGATATTTTCTATTTACTGGGCAAAATATTACTGAAATACAGCCTTTAAAAAATGCTTTTGACGGCAATGTCTATTTATTAGTGAATGCTTCAAATAGTTCTGCTACTTTTTATTTTGCCGAAATAGCTAAAGAAAACAAGTTGGCAACGCTTATTGGAGAAACCACAGGTGGAAGCCAAAAAGGACTGAATGCAGGAACAATGTTTTTCCTGCGCTTACCTAACTCAAATATTGAGATAGATATTCCTATCATCGGATCTTTTTCAGAAGACAAACCCTCAGAAGGAATTGTACCAGATGTAATTGTGAAACCGACATTCGAAGACTTAATCAATGGTGAGGATAAAACCTTAACAACCACTAAAACGATTATCCTAAAAAAGTAAAAATGCGCCTAAAACTGGCTTCCTGTCCCTGCCACCGAACATAGGATCCGCATACTGATCACTATCGGGACAATGCAGGGGCAAGCTAAACCGTCCACCAATCAAAAGCACAACTCATGAAACAGCTTCTTTTTTTATTTTTTATTGGTTTTTTAGGCATTACCTGCGATTCACCGGAACAGATAATCGTTAATACCCGGTTGGGCTATGATGAAAACTTTGTGGAAGTCGATGCTTTGATGGAGGCTATCTATAGTAGATTGGATCAATTTGGGTTTAGCGATCATAAGGTGTTAAAGGGGGGAAATGGAGAGATCATTGTTGCAGCCACGATTGTCAAAAGCAGGCTGAATTTTTATAATTCGTTGTTGCAGCCTAAGTCTTTGGAGCTATGGAATACTTTTAGGGTAACGGATGATGCGATTTTTGAAAAAACCAATGGCAAATTAAATATCGAAGGTCTAAAACCATATTATGAATTTGAACAAGGAATGTACCCCAGAGAAGTTATTGGGGCATGCAGTAACGAGTCGGAATTAATGCGCATTCAAGCTGCGTTAGAAGATAGCTTAAGCAGTATAAAAGATCTGAAATTGGTTTGGTCGAAAGACCCCCAGGAACACAACGAAGATGAGTATTTACTGTACATGATAGACACCAAAGGAGCGGCATTGGCACCGATTTCAGAAAAGGATGTAGCAAGCTCAACCCTTTCAAAAGGGATGTCCTCTGAAGAGTATGCTGTGAATTTTAAATTAAATGAAAGAGGGACAGCTATCTGGAGCGAGATGACCCAAAGCGCTGCGATGGATGACAATCGGGCAATCGCAATAGTAGTAGGTGGAAGGGTGCTGAGTTGCCCTCGGGTGATGAGTCCAATTCTATCCGGAAGCTGCCAAATCACAGGAGGGTTTACGCGTGAAGAAGCAGAACATTTGGAAGAGGTCATGATGATCGAAAGGTATGCTCAAGAATTGAAAATCATTAGCCAGGAGGTGAAATCTTTGGAAGAAAATTGAAACCGACCATCTCAGTGTATATGACTTACCCCCAAAGAAAATAGCATGCTCCATCCATCCGCTGCCTCCAATTGAGGCATGAACCAGCTACTTTTTTGCTTCGTATCGCAGAAAAATTAAGTTCCCGATTTGTCCTTACCCTAGCGGGCTAAACGGTTCATTTTAAGTGTGTCTGCTAGGGTAAGGACTTTGATAAATTGGGAAGTAATTTTTTGCACACTACTAATCAGAAAAATTAAGTTCCCGATTTTGTCCTTACCCTAGCGGGCTAAACGGTTCATTTTAAGTGTGTTCGCTAGGGTAAGGACTTTGATAAATTGGGAAGTAATTTTTTGCACACTATTTAGGGTCACCTATTTTAGATATTTTTGGATTGTGATTCCGAAAATATCTGATATTTTTGGAGTACTAATCCAAAAAAAGCGATATGCTAAAAACCAGAAAGCTGTTAGACGCCGTGAGGGATCACCTCCCCGATAAGCGATACACTATTATCACAGGTGCTCGCCAAGTTGGAAAAACTTCTTTGCTGCGCCTCCTTTTTCAAGAACTGAAGCTGCAAAAAGTACCCGTTTTTTTGCTTTCCTTCGAAGACAGTCGTGTATTGGAAGCCATCAATGAGCATCCTGATCGCATCTTTCAATTTCTCCCAATGCTGCCCCTACCCATTCTTGATGGCATTGCCCCGGAAAGAATGTACTTAATGATTGATGAAATCCAATATGCTAAAGACCCGACCAACTGCTTGAAATTCCTTTTTGATAAATACGAAGATAACCTAAAAATAATAGCTACAGGTAGCAGCGCTTTTTATATCGACAGAAAGTTTAAAGATTCGCTGGCGGGAAGAAAACGGGTTTTCAACCTGCTTCCACTGTCATTTGACGAATTTATCGCATTCAAAGATGCCCAGCAAGTATTAGAAGAGCTGGTGTTATTGCGTTTGCGCAAGGATTACCAATCAACGCAGCAGGTTTTTCTAAAAAATTTGTTCTACGAATACCTGAGCTATGGGGGCTATCCTGCCGTGGTATTGGAAAAAAACGATCAGGAAAAAAAATACCTGCTGGAAGAACTGAAAAATGCCTACGTCAAAAGGGATATCCTGGAATCGAGTGTGGCTATGGAACACAAATTTTACCTGCTGTTTCAAATTTTGGCCGATCAAATTGGCAACCTGGTAAATAAACACGAATTGGCCAAAATCATTCAAGTGGACGACAAAACAATCGATCATTATCTGTACGTCCTCGAAAAATGCTATCACCTCCATTTGATCAAGCCTTTTTTTCGCAATGTGCAAAAGGAATTGACCAAAATGCCTAAAGTTTATTTCAATGATTTGGGATTGAGAAACGCTTTATTAAACCGATATGGAGATGTAAATAATCGCTCAGACAAAGGTGCCCTTTTGGAAAATTACTACTTTTCTCAATTCAGGCATCAGTGCCATCTGGATCAGATTCATTTCTGGCGCACGGCTGACGGGCAAGAAATTGATTTAATTTTGGAAGAAAGTTTTGAAACAGGAAATGCATATGAAGTAAAATGGAATAAAGAAAAATTCCATCCTGCCAAATACGACAAATTCCTTTCTGCCTACCAGGGCTTCACTTTAGCCTGCCTCGATGAGGAAGCATTTTGGAAGATATGAAATCCATACTAGTCGAACATTTCTATTTTTTTGCCGAATAAAATGGTAAATTTATCCGCAGCAACCGCATAATTGCAACATCACCCGAATGAAACAGTTACTTGAAAAGGACACAAAGAACAAATCGTTAAACCATTGATCCTTTGTAACCTACCTTCCGCACACTTAGTGAAAAGTAGTGTTGTTTTCTCGTAACATTTTCCAAATCAACGCGATTAATGATTGCCCCACACATTGTGTGGAAAATCAAAGCCGATTGTTACCGCTTGTTCATGCTGAGCAAGCAGGATCAAATGCAATATCATCCTAAAATGACTGAACTCCTTCAAGCCGCCCTCGAACCTGTTAACCTCTTCTACACGACCTTACTGGCTATGGTTTTGCTGTACTGGCTTTCTGTAATGCTCGGTGCGCTGGACATCAGTGCACTGGATTTTGATCTGGACACAGCCGATGCCGACGTAGATGCCGACCTGCATGGAGGGGGAAGTTGGTTGGCTGGGGTGCTCCATTTCTTTAATTTTGGTCGCTTGCCCTTTATGGTCGTTATGAGCGTTGTCGTATTGGCCGCCTGGTGTCTGGCCATCTTAGGCAATTACTACATCGGGCAACATACCTGGGGCTTCGCTTTGGCTACCTTTTTGCCCATCATTTTCGCAAGCTTGGTGTTGGCCAAGCTCATCACCGCGCCACTCGTCCCGCTGTTTGCCCACTTGGACGGCACGGTTCAGGAAGTGGACTATATCGGCCAAGTATGCCAAATCCGCCTACCCGCCAATGCGGAAAAATTCGGCCAGGCCGAAGTACAGATCGACGGCGACTGGTTGCTCATCCATGTAAAGACCGAAACCCAGGAAATGGCATTGCGCAGCGGCGAACAAGCCCTAGTCGTAGGCAAAACGCCTGATGGTCGGTACTACCTCGTGCGCCGATTGGAGGATGACAAGGACTGATAAGCTGGGCAGCAGCCCCCCATCAGCCACTAATTTTTGCCAATAAAATTTTAACCCTAAATAGTACTTTCATGAACTTTTTCCTAGTTATTGAACCCCTGTTTATCGCCGTAGCCATCGGTTTGATGGTCGTTGTATTGGGCATCTTTTTTGCCATAGCAAGTTGGTATAAAAAAGTGCCTCAGGGCAAGGCCATTATTGCCACCGGATTTCGGGGCACCCGCGTTGCCTTTGAAAATGGCTTGATGGTCATCCCCGTTTTCGAAATGCACGAGCAAATGGATTTGTCCGTAAAAACGGTCGAGATCAGCCGAATGAAAGAAGATGGTTTGATTTGCAAAGACAACATCCGCGCCGACATCAAAGTCGTTTTCTTTGTGCGCATCAACAAAGACGCCACCGACATCAAGAAAGTGGCCCAGTCCATCGGCTGTCAGCGCGCTTCCGATTACGAAACCCTGCGCGAACTCTTTGAAGCCAAATTCTCCGAGGCCATCAAAACCGTGGGCAAACGCTTCGACTTTGTCGAGCTATACGACAACCGCGAAAAGTTCAACGCCGAAATCCAAAACACCATTGGCGAATACCTCAACGGCTACAAACTGGATGATGTGGCCATCGACTACCTGGAGCAAACCGACCTGAGTTACCTAAAGGAAAACAACATCCTCGACGCGGAAGGTATCAAGAAAATCGCCGAACTGACCGCAGCCCAAAAGGTAAAAGCCAACTTCATCCGCCGGGAAGAAGAAAAAACCATCAAAGAACAAAACGTTGAGGCCCGCGAAGCCATCCTCGAATACGAACGCCAATTGGCCGAAAAGGAAGAGCGACAGCGCCGTGAAATAGCCAACGTCAAAGCCCGCGAAGAGGCTGAAATAGCCAAAATTCGCGAAGAGGAGCGCCTGCGTGCCGAAATGGTACGTATCCGCACCGAAGAAGAACTGGCCATCGCCGAAGAAAACAAAATGCGCCAGGTGATCGTGGCCGCCAAAAATAAAGAACGCACCGAAGCCGTAGAAAACGAGCGCGTGGAAAAAGACCGCATGCTGGAGCAAACCGAGCGCGAAAAGATCGTTTCGCTGGCCGAAATCGAGAAACAACGCGCCATCGAACAGGAAAAGAAAACCATCCAAGATGTGATCCGCGACCGCATCATGGTGGAGAAAAAAGTGGTCGAAGAAGAAGAAAAAATCAAAGACACCCGCGTGTTGGCAGAAGCAGAGCGCTCCAGACAAAAGACCGTCATCGAGTCCACCGCTTTGGGTGAAGCCGGTATTATTGAAAAACAAAAAGCCGCTGAAGGCCAAAAACTGGCTGCTGAAATCTACGCCCAAACTATGCTGGTAGAAGCTGAAGCCAAAAAGAATGCCTCCGAGAAAGAAGCCGAAGCCCGTAAAATCATAGCCGAAGCCCGCGCCAAAGAAGAAGCTACCATCGGTATGTCAGAAGCACAGGTAACAGAAGCCAAAGCCAAAGCCCGCGAACTGGAAGGCAACGTAGAGGCCAATGTGCTGGAGAAAAAATCGCTGGCCGAGGCCCGCAGCATCGAAGCCAAAACCGAAGCCCTGCGCAAACAAGGCCTGATGGAAGCCCAGGTATTGGAAGAAAAAGGCGGCAAAGAAGCCAAAGTATTGGAAGAAAAGCTGATTGCCGAAGCCCGTGGTGTGGAACAAAAGGCCAAAGCCATGAAACAACTCGACGGCGTGGGCAAGGATCACGAAGAGTTCAAACTCCGACTGGAAAAAGAGAAAGCCATCGAAATGGCCTCCATCAACGTGCAGAAAGATGTTGCTCAAGCTCAGGCTACCGTGCTCGCCGAAGCCCTGAAAAATGCCAAAATTGACATCATAGGCGGTGAAATGCAGTTTGTCAACTCCATCCTCAACGCTGTAAACCGGGGCAAAACCCTGGATCAACTGGTGGACAACAGCCGCCACTTGGGTGATGTCAAAACGGCGCTGTTGGGCAATGGTCAAAACCATGGCAATGATGGTTTCTTGTCCAGAATAACCCAACTGGCTACCAAAGCCGGCCTTTCTGCCGATGACCTTAAAAATCTTTCCCTCGCCGCCCTGCTGACCCGCGTTAGCAAATTTGCCAGCAAGCAGGAACGCGCCCTTTTCCAACAATTATTGGGAACGGAAGGCGAGCAGTAAGGGTAAGTAGTTTCTGGTTTCAAGTTTCTGGTTTCTGGTTTCAAGTTTCAGGTTTCAGGTTTCTGGAACTAGAAACTTGAAACCAGAAACCTGAAACCAAAAAAAAGTTCTATGCAAAACCCCAGCCTTGACGGTGGTACCTACGAAATCATTCGCAATCGCCTGCACCAACAGGCCGCATCACTGAGCGAGCGCCTGACCCGACTCAACCAGGAGCGGAAGGCTGTTTTCGGTGCCATCGAAACCAAGCTCATCGCTGCCGATCGCATCAAAACGGGCAATTACTGTCTGGCTCGCGATATTGTGGCCATTGGCAACCGCTGCCTTTTTGGTTACAACGTTCACATCGGGCTGCGTTCTGGTATTCAGCTCAGCGACGTGTTCAGCATCTATGAATTCCGGGAGCAGCGCTTTCAGGAAAGCACGCTGGATATGCTGTCGAATGAGCAATTCCAGATCGATTTTCAAAACCTGTACCGCTACTACAAAGAAGCCTACTTCGCCCGTTTTTCCATCCGCGATGCCTATTTGTACATGGTATTTCGCCTAAAACCCGGCGGCGAAGACATCAAAACCTTTAAATGGCTCATCGCCGATGCCGGCCTGCAATACATCGACAACCGCTCCGACCATGAAGTGCGCTTCCCCAACCAATACGAATTCCAGTGGCGGCGGGCTTCCCGCGACCACCACCGGATGGGTAAACACCCCCACGTATCGGTACTGGATCGGGTGTTTGTGGAAACGGTAGGCGGCGACCTGACCATTAAGGTAGAAGACAATACCGATGACGGACGCGGCATCTACCGAGAAAGTGTCGAGCACCGCGATCAAACCCTGGACGATGCCGAATACCAATACGCCGATTTGGGCAACCTCATCGCACTGAAGATCAAACCCTATCAGGAGGCCGAGCGCTATTTTATTTTTAATGAAAAATTGCAGGAAGTCAGGCGGGTGGACAGCCTGGCCGATTCCGGCGTTTTGTTGCCCGACGGGCACGGACTTATTTTTGCCAATGGCTATTACCTCCAAACTGGCGAATACAAAATATTTGAAACCGATGTAAAAGGCAAGCGTTTCAAAAAGCGCATCAGTTCTCCGAATGGGGAGGATTACCTCTACGCTTTTTACGACGACAACGACGGCGTTTTTGTGCTGTTGCACTACAACCTCATTTCCCAAAGCGTACAAACGCCTATCATTTGCAATGGCTTTACCCTTTTTCCGAAAGGGGAGCTTTGTTATTTCAAAAGGGAAGCGGAGCCGACCAAGCATCACGCCATGCAGATATGGCAAACTCCTTTTCTGACGGGCGAATCCTTGCCCTCGGAGCATTCTGATTCCTATCTGTACAAGGTGGGAAACAAAGACATCGTCCGAGCGATGGCCGAATGCCAGGAGATCATTACCCTGGCCAATAAAGAAGACAATTACGCCAATTTGTACGACGATCTGGTGCGCCGCTGTACCGATGCCATTGATGGGTATTATTGGATCGCCCAAGCGGAGGCTTTTCGATTGGATGAACCCCTGCGGCAGTTGCGCGAAACAGCCAATGCAGCCATAGATGAATTTGCCAAAAAACGGCGCATCGAACGCGAATCAAAAGCCGCACTGACCCAAACCCGGGAAAAGGCCGAAGCGCTATTTGACAAAATCAAACGTCAGTCTTTCGACAGCATCGACTTGTTGGTGCACGCCTTGGGCGATTTGCGCCTGCTGCGCGGCGAAATCATCGGCCTAAAAGCGCTTCAATATACCGATGAAAAGCTCATTGCCGAACTGGAAACAAAAGCGGAGGAGTTTTCGAGCCGCTTGTCGGAAGATAGCGTGCGTTTTTTGCTGGAACCAGAAGCGCTGGCGCCCTACACCCAACGCATAGATGCCCTGGAAGCCCAATTGCCAGAAGCGCGGACAGTGGTACAGGGAAACGGACTGGAGCAGGCGCTGGATGAAACCGGCAAAGAATTGGAATTGCTGATTGAAGTGGTCAGCAACCTGAAAATAGAAGACGCCACCCAGACCACCGTCATCATTGACCGCATATCCGACTTGTATGGGCGACTCAACCAGGTTCGCACAGCCCTGCGCCGACAGATACAAGATTTGCGCCGGGTGGAATCGGCGGCAGAATTCAGCGCCCAACTCAAATTGCTGGATCAGAGCATCATCAACTTCCTGAGCTTGTCTGATACGCCTGCCCGCTGCGACGAATACCTGACCAAGCTGATGGTGCAACTGGAGGAATTGGAGGGGAAATTTGCCGAGGTCAATGAGTTCATTACGCAGGTAGCCGAAAAGCGGGAAGCCATTTTTACCGCCTTTGAAGCCCGCAAAAACGAACTGGTCGAAGCCCGGAACAACCGGACTACCGCCCTGCAACAGGCTGCCGACCGCATTCTGGAAGGCATGCAGCGCCGCGTGAGCAATTTCAAAGAGGTCAATGAAATCAATAGCTTTTTTGCTGCCGACCTGCTCATTGACAAGGTGCGCGACATCGTGCGCCGCTTGGAGGAGCTAGAGGATACCACCAAAGCCGGGCAGATACAAGCCCGCATGAAAGCTTTGCAGGAAGAGGCCATCCGCCAATTGCGGGACAAAAAGGAACTGTTTGAAGCAGGCAGCAACTTGATTCGCCTGGGGCGCCACCGCTTTGCAGTAAACGTGCAAGCCCTGGAGCTGACCACCGTTCGCAAAGGCGACGAACTGCAGTTGCACCTGACGGGTACGCAGTTTTATCAAACCATTTCAGATACAGCCTTGCTGAGTGCGAAACCTTTTTGGGATCAGGTGTTGGTTTCGGAAAATGCGCAGGTTTATCGGGCAGAATATCTGGCTTACGATTTTTTTTACAATTCGGGTAAAGAGACCCTGCCAAGTGATCAAAAAGCCCTTCAGGAACTGGTAACCCGCCATGCCGTGACCCGCTATCGGGAAGGTTACACGAAGGGGGTTCACGATGAAGATGCTGCCCGCATCATCAGCGGTTTGCAAGAAATGGCCGCTGGTATTGGGATGTTGCATTTTGCCCCTCCAATACGGGCTATGGCGCGCCTGTGGTGGTCGGCATTTTGCGAAAGCGGACAACGACAACTCCTCCAACAGCAATTGAGCAGTGCCGGCATTATGCTGCGTATTTTTCCTAAAACCACGGAGTTTGAGTATTTGGTCGATGAGTTGGCGCAAGGACTTCGGGATTTTGCCGATTACTCAGGGCTTTTCCCCGCAGCTTGGGCCGCCAAATCCGCTGTTTATTTATTTCAGGAAATGAGCGCTGGATCGTTGTTTTCCATCAGTCAGGAAGCGGTACAGCTCAGCGCTTCTTTTGAAAAAAACCTGAAAGCCAAAAAGGCACAAACCCTTTTCAAAGATTCTGTGGCTGCGCTGGACGATCAGCCCCTGGCCCGCTATCGCCTCATCAGGCGCTGGGTGCAAGCTTTCCTGGAGGAAATTGGCTTGGAAAAAGAAGCTTTCCTGGATGAAACAGCCTGCCGCATGGCACTCGACAAGCCAGCAGAAGAACAGGTGGTTTCTGCCATTACCCGGAAGACCATTGATGGGATGCGGGGTGAGCACCCTGTCATTAAAGACGGCATTTACGTGCTGGATTACCACCAGTTTAGCGATAAGCTGAGCCATTACCGGCAGCATATTCAACCGGGCTTTCTGGCCTATCAGGATGCCAAGCGCAGTCTGGCGGAGCAACACCGCAAAGCCCTGCACTTGGAAGAATTCCGGCCCAAGGTACTGACTTCTTTTGTGCGCAATCGCCTGATTGATCAGGTATATCTGCCGCTTTTTGGCGACAACCTGGCTAAGCAAATTGGCACGGCAGGCGAAGCTACCCGGACGGATCGGATGGGCTTGTTGCTCTTGCTCTCTCCGCCGGGCTATGGCAAAACCACCCTGATGGAGTATGTGGCCAGCCAATTGGGCTTGGTATTTGTGAAAGTCAATGGCCCGGCTTTGGGGCATCGAACGCACTCGCTGGCGCCGGAAGATGCGCCCACCTTGGCGGCCCGCCGCGAGTTGGAACGCCTCAACCTGGCCTTGGAAATGGGCGATAATGTGATGCTGTACGTGGATGACATTCAGCACTGCGATGCCGAGTTTTTGCAAAAATTCATCTCGCTTTGCGATGGACAGCGCAAGATTGAAGGCGTTTTCAATGGAGAGGCGCGCACCTACGACCTGCGTGGCCGCCGCTTTTGTGTGGTGATGGCCGGCAACCCTTATACGGAGAGCGGCACCCGCTTCCAGATACCGGATATGTTGGCCAACCGAGCGGATGTGTATAACCTAGGCGATATCATCGGCGGTCAGGCGGATGTATTCCAACTCAGCTATATCGAGAATGCCCTTACGGCAAATGGGGTATTGCGCCAATTGGCCAATCGCAGTATGAAGGATGTGTA
The DNA here is from genome assembly GCA_937864265.1 of uncultured Saprospirales bacterium. Taxonomy (GTDB): domain Bacteria; phylum Bacteroidota; class Bacteroidia; order Chitinophagales; family Saprospiraceae; genus CALMIR01. The sequence goes on from CALMIR010000029.1 coordinate 13,228, forward strand.
TGCCTTGCTGCGCGTGGTCGAGTCGGGCAATCGGGAGGGATTGAATTTGGAAGGGAACCACGCCCCGGAAGATATGGCGGCTTACCAATCGGTGCTGGCCAAGTTCTTGCGCGTACGCGATGTGATTCTAAAAGTGAATAAGGCCTATATCCAATCGGCGGCTATGGAAGATGATTACCGCAGCGAACCGGCTTTCAAACTACAAGGCTCTTACCGCGATATGAACAAACTGGCCGAGCGCATCGAGCCGATCTTGAACGATTCGGAATTGGAAACCCTCCTGCTGGGGCATTACGAAAATGAAGCGCAAACGCTGACGGGACATGCGGAAGCCAATTTGCTCAAGCTGAAAGAACTGCTGGGAACGCTCTCCCATGAAGAAGCCACCCGCTGGGCCGACATCAAACGCACTTTCCAAAAGAATAAGATGCTGCGCGGCACAAATGGAGAAAATCCGGTGGCTCAGGTCGTCGCTCAACTGGATCAGTTCAATGAGGGCTTGTCGAAAATCCGGGAGGCGATTGAGGGCAGCAGGAAAGGAGGCTGAGTAGTTTTTGCATTTTTTTGTAACGGAAGTGGCTGGATAGTTACACTTAAAACCCTTTTTGCGTTGAAAGTATTATTTTTTTGCAAAAAAGTAATAAAATTGATACCTTTGTGTCATGAAATGGTATGAAAATCTACCGCTTGATTGCCCACCCCAAGAAGCAAGTACCCCAAATGGTGCTTACTTTCGTTTAGGAAGTATTCCGCCCGATGAAAGCGACTTTTGGTCGCACAGACGGCGGTTTCCACATAAAAAATTTCACGTCGACGAATGCATCGCACGATCATTATCCATTTTTGATGCTCAAGATTCGGCTGAACGACTGAAACAGTTGTTGCCTGCTATGCGATCAAAGCCTGTTTTTCAGTTAGATTTGTTTGAAAAAGACGGTTTAGTCCAACGGACAGGTAACGATTTGCATCATTTTTCATGGTGGCGAAGTACAGATTTTGACTTAGCAACCATTAAAATTTTAGAACTATGAATTTCTCGCTTAGCATTCAGGAAACCCTAATTTGGCACGATTACCCGCAGTTGTTCGTGGCAAAAGACAAAATCGGAGGTCTCCAATTGTGTCTTGCCATTGACGATACACCTCAATACCTGTCAGTGGCTATATCAAGTACCCGATTGCAAGATTTGAAATTGGGTAAAATTGACCTCCATAGCGTTTTTGCCACACCCGAACTCGGAGTATGGTTTCGGGTAAAACTAACCGACACCGATGAAATTATAGCCGAAATCATACCTTCTACAGAATCTATTCCCCCTGAATGGTTGCCTGTACCCAATGTATTTTTGCCCTACACCCCGCTTTTGCGCCCCGAAACCTTTGAAGTGGTAAAAGTCGGAGCAGTCGCCAAAGAGGCGGGGATGAACCCAACCTTGTTGCGCCAATATTTATCAGGCGTTAAACAACCTTCGCGCGAGCAGGCTTTGCGCGTACAAGATGCCCTGCACCGTGTAGCGAAAAGGTTGTTGGAGGTGCAGTTTGTTTGATTTTCTCTTCCCACTGGATTTCGGCTTCGACGGGCGATAGCATCTGCAGGCAGGTGGATGTATTCCAACTCAGTTGTATGAACTATTGGGAAGGCTCTCCCATGAAGAAGCCGCCCGCTGGGCCGACATCAAACGCACCTTCCAAAAGAATGAGATGCTGCGCGGCACAAATGGAGAAAATCCGGTGGCTCAGGTCGTCGCTCAACTGGATCAGTTCAATGAGGGCTTGTCGAAAATCCGGGAGGCGATTGAGGGCAGCAGGAAAGGAGGCTGAGTAGTTTTTGCATTTTTTTGTAACGGAAGTGGCTGGATAGTTACTAACGGGTTAAGTCTTTATGATGTTCCCCCAAAAAAAAGGTAATATGGATTCCTTGAATATAAAGGTGTCAAGCAAGTAAATCGGCTACTTGTTGGAGTTTAGCCTTTAATGCCTCACTTTTAACTTTATCAATTTGCTCGATTAAAAAAGGTTGGAAAGACTGCCAATCCTTTTGTAATTGATGATAAGATGTAATCCTAAATAACCAATGGGAAGATGTTGGAAAAATCGTATTACTTATTGCTTCGAATGCTGTTTTTTCAATAATTAGCAAATGCGCTACTAATTCTTCTACCTGGGCTTCTTGATAATCCCCACTTTTCAATAAGGTTAAAACAAGTCCGAAAATAAAAAATGGAACTTCTTCTAAGTCTGTGCCATTTTCCGTTATTCTCCAAGCTAATAACTTACTTACGTGGTGTAACATTTTGGGGAGAATGTATTGCAAAGATTCACTTGACTGAATCAGCCGAATGATAGTACTATTCTCTCCCACACGATTTTGATACCATTCATAAGGCACCATAAGCAAGATGGCACAAGAAAACGCAATAGCCAAATTATCCTGTTGCGCTTTTGTAAGCCATTTGTCGGTAGTTTGTTCAGGTTTTTGCCATCTAGTCAGTTCCACGACCTCTGAAAGTGCCCCGTCAAAATTCATGCTATGAATTTCTGAATGCTGCTTAATACGCCTTAATTCTTTCAAATAAGCATCGGCATAAACGCCATAATCTGCCTGCGAGATCTTTTCAAGTATTTGGCCATTGACGTGTTTACAAAGATATTCGAGCAATTCTTGGGGCTGATTTTGAAAAGGTGCTAAGATCAAATGTAGGTCTTTCATGTTGACAGTTTAGTGGTGAAATTACGAAATCAAGAGATAATGAGGTAGCAGCCTTTATTTTCTCATGGTACTTGTCTGTGCAATTTGATATACACCCAAATCAAGTCCCGTAGGGATGCTGCGTGTTATACAATTTCCTCCAAAAATCTTACACCGCCCATTATTTTTGATTACCTTTTGCCCCGAAAAACGCCCCTTGGCGTCGATTCTGTAAAAGCAACGTATTATGCAGCTAAAAGAACCCGGGCAGGTATATGATGCCGTCATAGTAGGCTCCGGCGCAGGTGGAGGTATGACCGCCAAAATCCTGGCCGACAAAGGCTGGCGCATAGCCGTCATTGAAGCAGGCCCCTATTTTGATCCAGCCGACCCGGCTACCAAAACACAGATGCGCTGGCCCTGGGAAAGCCCCCGCCGCGGCGCTGGAACGGTGCGCCCTTTTGGCGATTTTGACATGGCCTACGGTGGCTGGGACATTGAGGGAGAACCCTACACCAATGCGGAAGGCTCCGATTTTCGCTGGTTCCGTTCCCGCATGCTCGGCGGGCGTACCAACCACTGGGGGCGCATATCGCTGCGTTTTGGTCCCAATGATTTCCATCGCAAAGACATAGACGGCCTAGGTGCCAATTGGCCCATCAGCTACGAGGACGTCAAGCCGTATTACGACAAGGTGGACAAACTCATCGGCGTTTTCGGCACCAATGAAGGGCTACCCAATGACCCCGACGGTTTCTTCCTGCCGCCACCAAAACCGAGACTACACGAGTGGTATTACATCAAAGGTGCCAAAAAAAGCGGTGTTACGGTGATCCCCAGCCGCTTGTCCATCCTCACCAAAAAGCTGCATCCCGACCGCGGGGTTTGCTTCTATTGCCGCCAATGTGCCCGTTCTTGTATGGCATATGCCGACTTTAGTTCCGGCAGTTGCCTCATTTTTCCTGCACAAAAATCTGGCGGCCAAATTGACCTTTTCGTGGAATGCATGGCCCGCGAAGTAGTCACGGACAGCAGCGGCAAGGCTACGGCGGTGAGCTATGTCAATAAAAAAGACCGCCGCGAATACCAGCTCAAAGGCAAAGTCATCATACTGGCAGCCTCTGCCTGCGAAACTTCCCGCATCCTGCTCAATTCCAAGAGCAGCATCCACCCCAACGGATTGGGCAATGGCAGCGGCGTAGTGGGGCACTACCTGCACGATAGCACGGGCAGCAGCATGAGCGGTTTTATTCCTGCCCTCATGGATCGCGACATCTATAATGAAGACGGTGTGGGCGGCCTGCATGTGTATTCGCCGTGGTGGGGAAACAACAAAAAACTCGATTTTCCACGGGGCTACCACATCGAAGTATGGGGCGGCATGGATATGCCGGGTTATGGTTTCGGATGGGATCATGCTGTCGTTCAGCGCGCTATGGGCATGCGGCCCGGAGGCTATGGCAGTAGCCTAAAAGACGAGGTCAAGCGCTTCTATGGCGCATACGTAGGCATGTCAGGCAGGGGTGAAGCGGTGGCTCGCTACGAAAACTATTGCGAGATTGATCCTTTGAAAGTGGACGAATGGGGCATCCCTGTGCTGCGTTTCAACTACAAATGGTCGGATTATGAGAAGAGGCAGGCCCGCCACATGCAGCATACATTCGAGGAAATCCTCACCAACATGGGAGCCACCATCCTCAGCGAAAAAGGCACGGCTGCCAATGATTACGGCCTCAACAAGCCCGGTGAAATCATTCACGAGGTAGGTACAGCCCGCATGGGTAGCGACCCCCGCGACTCGGCTACCAATGCCTTCGGCAAGCTCCACGAGGTGCCCAACGTCTATATCACCGATGCGGCCACCTTCCCCAGCCAAGCCGACAAAAACCCCACCTGGACCATCATGGCGCTGGCCTGGCGAACGGCCGATCACCTTATTGCGGAATACAAATAAAGCAAGTACCCATGGATAGACGCGAATCGTTAAAAAACCTCTTGGCAGGTGCTGCAATAACCAGCGCCCTGTTTACCCAATTGTCTTGTGAGCGTGCTCCCGACCATGAAGAAAGTGCCGCTGCTTCGCCGTCCGATTTCCCCTTCGAGGGTACGCGCACGCAAGAAGAGCAAAGGCGCGATGCCCGCATGCATGCCACCGATTTTTTTCTGGAATCGGAAAAACAAACCCTCACCACCTTATCTGACTTGATTTTGCCGGAAGATGGCAAAGGTCCGGCGGCCTCAAAAACGGGTGTGGTGGATTTCATAGAATTCATGGCGCTGGACTTTCCCGACTTCCAAGTGCCGCTGCGTGCGGGGCTGGCTTGGCTCAGTGCCGAATCGTTGGAGCGTTTTGAAAACAATGATTTTTCTGCCCTCCAGCCTGCCCAACAAAAACAACTGCTGGACGAGATTGCGTACCTGCCCGATGACCCTATGGAGGAGCTCACGGCGCCGGTTGCGTTTTTTGATCTGGTACGCGGGTTGGTACTCACCGGCTATTTTACCAGTAAGGAAGGTGTCGCTGATTTGGGCTACAAAGGCAATATGGCCAATATCTGGGACGGCGTTCCTCAGGAAGTCCTCGCCAAGCACGACATCGAGTACGACCCTGCCTGGGAAGCCAAGTGCATCAACCAAGACACCCGTGAAACCTTGGCGGAGTGGGACGAAAATGGAAAACTGCTGAATTGACGAGGCTTAGCTTATCCTTAAACACGTCAGGTAAGGGTGTTTACACGAAAAAATTTTCAATCTCAATTTTTGGGTCTTTGGAGGCTCCAAAATTGACATCATTCATTTTGTGGTAAACGCGGGTTTGTTTTTCAAATTAAAAAAGCTGTTTTAGTTGCCCTGTGGAATGGGGGAATACTTCACTGAATTAAAATTTGAGATAAAACCTCAATACCCCCCAGCACCCGCTTGTTCCATTTGGGTTGATGCTCAACCGAGTACATGGGCTACGTGCCGCCGAGTGTTATCCCGAAAGTTATCGGGATGCGGGCTGGGCTTTCGCCGCCATGAGCGACCATGCATTGGTAGCGGCTTTTTATTTTACCCAAGGTTCTTTTTCAATGGCATTCATGAATTGCCCACCATCATAAATGCATATTCCTTGCCAAGTGCCAAACCAAAGTTGTCCTTTGTTATCTTCAAAGATACTAAGAACAAGATTTGAAGTTAATCCGTTTTCAGTAGTGTATAATGTGAAATTTGTCCCATCATATTTATAAACGCCAACATTTTCTGCCGTAAACCAAATGTTTCCTTTACTATCTTCATAAAGCCCACCAGTTTCTTCACCTTTAACAATTCCATCTTTTGTAAAATTGGTGTACGTTTTACCATCGAATTTACTTATACCTCCATAAAAAGTTCCAATCCAAATATTCCCATGCTTGTCCGCCAAGATATCCGCCGCATTATTGTCCGTCAGTCCGTTCTTGTTGCTTAAATGAGTAAATGCTCCTTTACTGTATTTAAAAATACCATTTCCATCAGTAGCCAGCCAAATGGTGCCACTTTTGTCTTCTACAATTTTGAAAACCAATTGATCAGATAGCATGTGCTGCGGATTTTCGACCATGGAATCTGGCAAGGGAAGCGATATAAACTGCTCCCCGTCAAAATGACTAAGGCCTCCAGTCGCCCCAACCCAGATTAGTCCGCTTTTGTCAATTGTTAAACCCCAAATTTCCTCTTCCTCGCCTTGTAATCCTTCTTTTTTTGAAAAGGTTGTAAACTTTTCGCCATCGTATTTTAGGAGTCCATCGGAAGTGCCAAACCATACATTACCTGCTTTGTCTTCTACAATTTCCATCACCCTCATATATGGATTGGTTCCTTCGATTGTAATGGTTTCAAGCGTTTGCCCATCGTAACGGATAATCCCATTTCCATTTGTTCCAAACCAATAGTTCCCTTTTGTATCTTGATACATCGCCCTGACAAATTCCCTTACCATTCCATTTAAATTGGAGTGAATTTGCGGAAATATTGTATGTTGCTTCAGGGCAGGTACCTGGTTCTCTTGGGTGTTTTCCACCTTTCCTTCATTTACATTGACTTGTCCATAGCAAGAAGAAAGATGAAGTGCGATAAACACAAAAATTAGCATTCTTGCCGGAAAGGGGGTTTTGCTTTTTATTGCTATCATGTTTTTATTTTTCAACCATCCGTTTTTTCTGTCCAAAGCATTTGCTGTGTTTTCTAAAGTTTTCAAGTCTGAAAATTTCACCCCCATAGTTGTCGGCTTACTTCGGGCTATTTCTGTCGTGTGGAACCTATTTTTAGGTTCTATTGTCCATTACAAATTTACAATTTTTTCCTTATGATTCCTCGGATTGCTGTCGTTGTAGAGTGGGGTAGGGCGGGTGCGCTAACGCAGCCGGCCTTAGTCGGTTGACGGTGGTGCGGTGTATATGCCTCGAATGAGCATCGAAGATGCTCCCTTCGAGCTGTATTTAAGCTGACGCGCTTAAAGATAGCAAGTCAACGTCTTTCCAAAGGGAAAGTGCTCTGGGGAGGTGAAAGGCCTCCTCACCGTCACCGAAGCGCGGTTGCGCAAGCGGGGTTTTTGGAATACTACCTCCCCGTTAAGTCCCGCGACGCACAGCCACCACCCATGCCAGCACGTTCACCAAGAAACGATAAGTTGTTCTTTGAACCGCGAAGTACGTGATCCGTACGCTTCGTGGTGGGAGCGGGATAAGAGCAGCTGACTGGCTGGTTTTAGGCTACTTGCTTAGCGGTTTTTCTACTCAAATGCTATCTAATAGTTCAATTTCAGGCATTTCGTCCCATGTCTTGCCTTCCAATAATCGCCCTGTTTTCTTTTTATTTGTCCCACCCCATTGTTTGAAAAAGAAGGCTACGTTAGCATCTAAACATTGATTTTTTATATCTGTTACCCATTCTTCTTTCATAGGCCTAGGTTTTCGTCCACTTTCTCCACCAACTATTACCCAATCAATTCCTTTTAAGTTCATATTCGGTATCGCTCCAATCAACGGCTCACAAGAAAGGAACTTAACCCTTGCTCCGGTCTCACGAAGCAGGTCAATTCTCTTAGTTACTTTATTATTTTCGACTGAAACCCCCATCCAAATATTGTGTGCCCACTCTAACCAACCTTCGCTGTCATAAAATCTTAATACGTCTGCCCTTTTGGTCAGAACCTGAAAAACGTGTTGTGGATTGTCCTTCATTACTTTAAATACTTTTCTTATAAAGTCGATAGGCACGTCTTTATGAAACAAGTCACTCATTGAGTTTACAAAAACAACCTTCGGTTTTTTCCATGAATAAGGTGTTCTTAACTCGTCTTCGTGGATGGTAATGTCAAAGTTGTTTTTATATTTTTCAACTCCCATTGCTTGCAAACGCTTTGACATAATCTCGGCATAGCAGAATTTACAACCAGCCGATATTTTATCGCAACCCGTAGTTGGATTCCAAGTCATTTCTGTCCATTCTATGCTTGAATGTGCCATATTTTGTTCATTTATTTGAAAGTGATAATGATGTCATCCCCCAAAGTTCCCTTTTTAGGCGGTTTACCTTTAGGAGAAATTGCGTCAATTGAATTTTCCTCATATAATTCCTTTAACACGTCTTTGTAATTTTTCTTAATGTAAGGGGTATCAACATTATGAAGTCTATAAATATCTTTCATTCTCACTGTTTCCCCGCGATAACGATGTATTAAATTTTCTTTTAAATCATCAAGTGGCCTAGAAAGTTGAAATAACAGTGTTTGCTTTGGAAGTGAATCTGCGGGGTTATACTCAAAAGAGGGTACTCCTTGCTCGTTACTACTACTTTCCTTTGCCATAATATCCTTCATTATTTCATAACCAAGGAAGTTTTTACTTACAAAGATTAGATGATGGCTCGTTCTTTCACCGCTGTCATTTTTAAACCTAAATGGAAGAACGAAATTGGCTCCCAATTCTTTCAATGCTTGGCATAGTTCCTCAATAATTAACATTTCTCTTTGCATAGGGTTCGCGTTCGACAACTTTAACCTTAACCGATAACATCTCTCCTTTCCAAACAATGAATTCATGTGAGAAGTGACCATTTTATTATTTAACCCCATATTTATTCGATTGTAGTTGAAGAAAAAAATCGCATCACATCTCCAGTCCTTCAAAACTGAATTTACAAGCCTCAAAGATAAACCCTTATAACCCCAAGGGTCAACAAAAAATAGAGTGGGAATCAAGTTCATCTGCTCAAATTGTGTGACTATATTTTCCCCTACTTCTTCATTCCATACATCGGGATAATATACCAATTCGTTGATATTGGGTATTTCTGATATGGCTCCAGACAATGATTTCGAGTTTTCGGTATCCTTATCATTAAAAATAGTTACAAGCCTTTCTTTTAAGTCTGGATTGGAGAGGGCATAGTTAAGGATTTTTAAGGGGGTAGATTGGGCACCATCTCGGTATCTACCTGGCCCAGCGAAAAGATCAATATAGGCTATTTTTTGCGCATATTGAGGGTGTTTTTTTTGCGTATTTATTATTACATTAGCCCAAACGCTAAAATATTTGGCCACAATAGTGGATTTAACCAATGACTGCTCCCTTTGTTCGTTAAAAAATGACATATATTAAGATGCTTTTGTGATTTTTTAATCACCGCTAACATCTACTCATCCGAACTAAAGTTCGCCTTTTGAAACCCATCAAATGATCCAAAGTCCTTTGTACCCTCTGGATGGTGCTGTCGCTTACACGCGTGTAGCGTTCCGTCGTTCTTATAAAAAAGGGGAAAAATTTGGAGATGCATATACTGGCATTTTGGGTCACTTGACAAAAATAATCCCATTGTACCAAAATAGCAAACAATAAAGCAAGAAAAAAATGTTTGCCATGATAAAAGCGCTTGCAGGCCGAAGCATGCCAAATATTATAGCTTCGCCCCTGTTTGCTTGTATCCCGCGTCCAATGCGGCATTCTAGCATTGGACGCGGGATGCCTGGCGTTTAGGGTTAAGCCCTTAGTGTTGCAGGCAGGCTTCTTTTTTATTCTTTTTCTTTCATTAAATTCCATGTCAAACTTGCCAATATCGCCCCGATTATCGGAGCGATTATGTAAATCCATAATTCGGAAATATTCCCCGAAACTATCGCAGGAGAAATTGACCTTGCAGGGTTCATTGAAGCTCCTGTAATCGGTCCCGCAAACATGGCTTCCAACATAACAATAGCCCCGACCGCAAACCCCGTAAATTGATTGACGGACTTGTTTTGGCTGACGAACAGAATGACAACCATCAATAAATAGGTCAGAATAATCTCTAAAATGAATGATTGTTGCCAATTCCCACTTGGATGTGTCGCCCCCAAATTTTCATGTTCTGAAAAAAGGAATTTTAATAGCCCCGATGCTAAAAATGCACCCAATAATTGTGCAATGATATATCCCAATAAATTCTTTTTCTCAAATCTGCCCGTAACAGAAAAAGCTATCGAAACGGCAGGATTGATATGTGCCCCCGAAATATTCCCAAATGTATAAATCATCACAGTTACTATCAATCCAAAAGTTATAGCAATGCCAACGTGGCTCAGCGTTCCGTTGGTGATATCGTTAATCACAATTGCACCCGTACCACAAAATACAAGGGCAAATGTTCCAATCAACTCAGCGATATACTTCTTCATACGATTACCCGACTAATAACAAACAACATTTCCCTTCCAATCTGTCTTATCCTTTCATCATATTTTGCGGTTTCGAGTTCCGTTCCGTCAAATTCCTTTGGGTCGTCAAATGGCAAGGATAATCTAAAATCACAACCAAGCACAAAGGGGCATCCTTCATCTGCCTCCGAACAGACCATAACGGCAGCAAATTTTTCTTTTGGGTTGGGTTCGTCTTCGTATTTTTTGGAAAATGCTTGGTAAGGTTTCATTCCATCTTTCCAACTTATTTGATAAATCGGGTTTTCTGATTCTTCTTCTCTTGCCGAAATATTAAAGCCAATTCTTTGGAATGCTTTTACTGCTCTGATATTAAATGCAGTAGTTTCCGTTCCTCCCGAAAAGGTCTGTATTTCAGGTATTTGATAATATTCAGCTCCAACTGCCAACCAAATCTGTCCGATATGACTTCTTCTCGAATTGTGGGTACAAATCACCACTATTTTCGGTGTTTGCCCTTCTTTGATTTTATTGGAAATGTAGTTGCTGAGTAGGGAAAGTTTGTCCTTCCTTTCCTTTGGGATTATTCCAAATTCCCCTTCAAGTTCTTTGCAAAACCTTTCGATTTCCCCATTCAGGGTCACTTCATCTATCTTCATGCTATCTTTTATTGAGTCAAAAAATCGAACCCGCAATTTCAAGATATTTCCATAACTCGTTTATTTATTCGTATTAAGTTTGATTTAATTTTTCTTCTTAAGTGCTGCTGTTTACTGAGTTTGCCCTTGTGATTGTGATTTAACCATCATAGGTAGAGCTGGGGCTGATGAAGAGCGCCCCATATTATTTAAAATCGCAAAATCGATGTTCAATTCACCTGCCAATATGTTCAATTGACTTTGATCGTCGCTTCTATAGTCTTTTAACCCAATTACATTTGCGCTGAAAAGAATTTGGTATCTAAATGTACTCAACATGAAATTAAATTATTTCCCCTTACTAATACTTGCCTTGGCATTTTTTGTTGTGAGCTGTAGTAAGGAAGATGATGAACCAACCGAGCCCTTTATTTATCGAATTCCTGTGGTTGTACACGTGGTACATAATGGTGAACCAGTAGGCACAGGCCCCAACATTTCGCAAGCGCAAATACAATCACAAATTGAAGTGCTTAATGAAGACTTCAGAAGAATCTCAGGTACCAATGGATTTAATTCCAATGGTGTAGACACTCAGATTGAATTTTACCTGGCCACCACAGATCCTGATGGAAATACACTTCCAGAACCTGGTATTCATCGTTACGATGGTGGTATTCCAATATGGCCAACTGGGTTTTTCACTTCAGTAGATTCTCAACTAAAACCAGCTACCTTTTGGGATCCAAATCGATATTTTAATATCTGGACGGTGAATTTTGGAGGATTTGTAGGTAGAAATTTATTGGGCTACGCACAGTTTCCTTCCAACTCAGGCTTACTTGGATTAGATGCGAATGGAGGGGATGCAGAAACCGATGGGGTTGTGATTGGCTACAAATATTTTGGCAGTGCCGAGAAAGGCAATTTCCCCGATTTACACAACACCTATAATTTAGGAAGAACCACCACACATGAGGTTGGGCACTGGTTAGGCTTACGCCATATTTGGGGCGATGGTGATTGCACGGTAGACGATTTTTGTAATGATACACCAACCTCCGACGAACCCAATTACTCCTGCGAAATGCACATCTCCTGCGGCTCTCAGGATATGATTGAGAACTATATGGATTACACCGAAGATCAGTGCATGAGTTTATTTACTCAAGACCAAAAAGAACGGATGTTTCAAGTATTGGAAAATAGCGTACGCAGAAACACATTGTACAACTAACTTTAAAAAAACGAAAAAATGAAAAATTTTAATCTTCAACTACTTCTGGCATTAGCGTTATTAGCATTTTTTCCCAGCTGTTCAAAGGATGATGATACCGATGATAACGTAGTAATTACTGTTAACGATGCTGCGGAATTAGTGGCAGCATCTATGGCAATCGCAACCTATGGCGCCGTAAGTAACATGAACTACGTTTCTGACCAGATAGTGGACATACTCGATTGTAATGAATCTGAAAGTGAAACCAGATCGGATACAGAAACATCCATTAACGGAGAAGTGATGGTATCTTTCACCATTTCTGAAAGCTATTCATTAGCTTGTTCAGGTGGGGAAGAAGAAATCAACTATATTTTTACAGCCGACCAAACGACAACCTCCAACCCCTTAGATACAGACCATAGCATAAGTGGAAACTGGATAATTTCAGGAGCAGAGTCAACATCTTCTGTTTTAACCTATAACGGAAGCTATTCCAGAGGCGGTGAATGGATATACAACAATGCAGATGACCATACAGACAATACCACAACTTCTTTTGTTTATAAAGATGTAAAAGCGAACAAAGACGACGGGGTGATTTTTGAAGGCACTTCAACTTTTGCGCTCAATGGCACCAGTACCGTATATGACCCATACTCTTATGAAGGGGATATTGTTTTTCAAGCGGGCAATATTTGCGTTGCAACTTTTGCAACAGGTGAGCAATATAAAATTGATTTAAACACAGGTGATGTAACCCCACTATAAAAAAATTAAAATCGGTGAAAAATGAAAAATGTAACAACTTTATTGCTATCCACTTTCTTGGTGTTTGGAATGATGTGTACCGTTTCAGCACAAGAAATATTTTCAGCCGAGGAAAAAGTGCAGGTTATTCAAAACGTTGATGAGTATATTTATAACCTAAACTTATCCGAACGTGACAAACCCGAATTTAGGTTCATCATCGAAGATTTCTTTATCGGTCTTTCGGCATTGAGGGAAACAGAATTTTCAATGGATGCTAAGAAGAAAATTGTAAGGACTTTAGCAAAGGATAGAGATAAAAGGGTCAAAGAAGTCCTAAGCTCCGATCAATACAAAGTATATAAGGCTCGTATAAAAGAGCAGAGAGGTAAACTCGTAGAGTTTATGAAAAAGCAATCATAACTTGCTTTAACCAACGGCTAATAACGGGGGAATCTGGTAAAGATTCCCCCGTTGCATTTCAAAATTGCAGAACGGATGTTCAATTCACCTGCCAATATGTTCAATTGACCAAAATTTAGAGGGGATTATTCTATTCACCTTAATAGTTTTGGGCTGTTTATTCACAATTAATTAAAGAAATATGAAAATTTTAATGTTAACCATGTTGAGCCTAATGATGTACTCATTATCTTATTCCCAAACCATAGCGGGCGTTTGGAGTACAGGAAAAGAAAATACGACCATTCAAGTCCTTCAGGAGGGGGGTGAATGGGTAGGTAAGATAAAATCGTCCGATAATGATCAGGCTACTATTGGCAAAGTGATCCTGAAAGATTTGGAAAAACAAGGAAATATCTGGACAGGTAAATTGTATGTCATTAAAAAACAAAAATGGGTTGATGTGAAGATTAGTCCGTTTGAATCCAAACTAGAGTTGCTCGTATCGGCAGGTTCTTCCAAAAAGAAAGTCGAATGGAAAAAAGTTAAGTAGTTTATTTTTTTAAACACATCGCAGTGAAACTCAAAAAAGTAATAATCACCATTCTTGGCATTCTTCTTTTGATAGTTGCCTTGGGTGTCATCTTTCTGCCTCAGATCTTAAAGGGGCTTGGTTATCATCCAGATTACGAAAAAGTGCCTTACCATTTCAAGGACAAAAAAGCGCTGATTATCACGACAAGTCACGATGTGTTAGGCGAGACAGGGAAAGCCACTGGGGTGTATCCTTCTGAAATGACCATTCCGTATTATGAATTCTTAGATGCAGGGCTTGATGTGGACATTGCGAGCATTAAAGGAGGAGAAATACCTCTAGATCCTATTGGGTTAAACTATTACATGAAATCACATGCCGACAAACGCTATCTAAAAGATGAGGTGGCATTAGACAAAACTAAAAATTCTCTGAGCGTAGCGGATGTAGATTTTTTGGATTACGACATCATTTTTATGGCCGGGGGCTGGGGGGCTTCTTATGATTTAGGAAGTAGCGAAATTCTTGGCCAGAAAATAACAGACGCTAATACGGAAGGTATTTTGCTTGGCTCCGTTTGTCATGGTTCTTTGGGCTTCCTTATGGCAAAAGATACTACCGGATTGCCTCTGGTACAGGGGAAAAAGATGACAGGTGTAACCGATAAACAAGTTAAAGAATTAAACATAAGTATTACTCCAATGCACCCGGAAACGGAGTTGAAAAAACATGGAGCAATCTTCCAAGCCAATACCGGTATTAGAGATTTTCTACAGACGCTTACCGTTGTAGATGGAAATATCGTCACAGGACAAAATCAAAACTCATCAGGAGAAGCGGCTCAAACATTACTAGCGCGGCTAAATGAAAGAAGCCGTGAATAGTATTTGGGTCAAAAACAAACGCTTGTGGGTCATATTGTCCATTTACCTGATGCTATGCGGGGCACTGGCCATTTTTCTGCGCAATCCGCCTGATGCCGTAATCGATTATTTAATACAATCGACGGTGTCATGGAATCAGAATCGGAAATTCTTCGAAGAAGATGGATTGTATGTTATTACCACTGGTACAGGTGCACCCATGCCAGACAAAAATAGGGCTGGCTCGCAAACTGTTGTCGTGGCAGGCGAGCAAGTATTGGTATTCGATGCGGGGCCGGGAAGTACGCTTAAATTAGAACTTTCGCCAGTTGATGTAGGTAATCTGGATGCTTTGTTTATTACCCATTTTCATTCCGACCATATTGGAGGAATGGGGGAATTGATGCTGAAAAGATGGGCAAATGGAAGCCCGCAGCAGCCACTAGCCATTTATGGTCCTCCGGGCGTAGAAGAAATCTTGCAGGGTTTTGAAACGGCTTACCAAATGGACAAGATGCACCGCATAGATCATCATGGTGAAGAGGTCATGCCATCTACGGGCTTTGGCGGAGCCGCTCATCCTTTTGATTTAGGTAAGGATTTGATGTCCAGTAAGGTGGTTTACCGAAAGGGTGATGTGGAAGTGATAGCCTTCAATGTAGATCATAGCCCGGTATTCCCGGCGGTTGGTTACCGAGTACAGTACAAAAATCGAAGTGTAGTGATAACAGGCGACACAAAATATAAAGAAAGCCTGATTGCCCATTCAAAAAACGCAGATGTTCTGCTGAGTGAAGCGCTCAATAAGAAGTTTTCAACTATGTTGGCAAATGCCGGACAAAACACGGCTACTAATATCACTGCCATTGCAACCGATATTCAAGATTATCACATTAGTCCCAAAGAGGCCGCCGATGTAGCCCGGGAAGCAGGTGTTCAACAGTTGGTCTTGACTCATATTTTGCCGCCTGTTCCCCATGAATTACTGGTTCGTCCTTTCTTAAAAGAAGCAAGACAAGCATTTGAAGGCAACATTTATATGGCAAACGACGGCACCATGATTTTTTTGCCTTTAGGATCAAAAAAAGTAAACATCACAGAATTACTCAAATGAACAACAAGGCAACCTATATAAAGTCCGTCCTCTTTGTATTTGGATTGCTGATGCTGAGCCGGATTCCGGCATTGGTGTCGGGAAGCTTAGACGCAGTGACCATAGTTTCCACGATCGTAGAGTTTTTCTTTTTGGTATGGGGCGTGCTGTTGTTGGTTAAAAAGTAGTTTTTCATGGCAAACGAGTACATAAGGCAAAATTCAGAATTGTACGTGGCATTGGTAACGCTATGCGGATGGATAGCATTGGGAACATTTGTATTCCAGCGTTTGGAAGATTGGACACGAATAGAAGCCTTTTATTTCGCTGTTGTTACCATTACGACGGTTGGTTATGGCGATCTTTCTCCGACAACAGACATCAGTCGATTATTTACTACTCTTTATATTTTGGTCGGTGTAAGCATAGGCTTGGTCACATTAAGTATCGTAGGCTCCAGGATAATAGCGTACCGATTGAGAGGATATTATAAACGCAAGAAAAATAATTCCTAAAACATTTAAACAAAAAAACAATTCAATTATATGTCTATGAGAGGCTTAAATCTAATCTTGATATTTGTAGCAGTAAGCTATCAACTAAAAGGCCAGGAGCAGTATGAGATTCCCAAGTTTTATGTAGGTGTAGCCTTTGGAACGAGTTTCCCAATTGGAGATTTTGGCAGTACTGACATTAGCAATCCTGATGCTGGCTTCGCCAAAAACGGTCGGCGATTTGATGTTTACGGGGGGCATTTTTTAAATAATAGAGAAAGAACGACTTTGACCGGGGTATTTCGATACCAGACTTTTGAGACGGAAATCGAAGACCTTATCGCAGACCTCAAGGTCGATGACCCCAATTTGGAATTGATTGGTAGCACAGAAGATTGGCAGGTATATTCGCTTTTAGTGGGTCTTGCATACAAAGTAGATATAGGGTCGAAGTTTGCATTTTTCCCTAGATTTGGCATGGGGCCACTTTGGACTACGACCCCGGGCATTACCATAAATGCTCCAAATGCAGTAATTACCCAGAAATTTGATCATAGCTCAGAAACGGGTTTGGGATTGGGGTATGAATTGGGCATTGGGCTAAATAGAAAACTGGGCAAGCACTTTGCCTTGATGCCTACCTTCACCTTTAGTGGTGGATTTGTTACGGTTAATGATGTGGTTACCACAACAGATAACATTACCGCAATCGGAAATTACCAGCCAACTATTCAGTCTTTTAACATCGGGTTATCTTTGGCCTACAAAATATTTTAGCGACACTAAAAATGGGATACATGAACTTAAATAGCATCTTGGTATGTGTTTTTATACTTTTTTTGAATATCGTCCAAGCACAGCGGTCGTTGCAAGTAGCTATTATCTCCGATGCCAATGACGACGACAATCATTTTTTTGAGGAAACGATAAAGTCAGAAATCAATACCTTGTTGGGATCGCGCTTTGAGGCGAATTACGTGGAAATATATACAGGGGGTAATATTGAAAAATTAAAGCAAGCTGTAGAAACCATTTACCGCGAGCGAAAGGTTGACGTTGTCATAGGCTCCAGGATTGTGACCAGCAAATGGCTCAAAGACCTAGGGCAATATCCTATTCCTACCATAGCTTCCATCCAATTAACCGATGAGTTACTCGAAGCTGAAGCCAGCGCAAATAGAACCAGCGATATAAATAATTTTACGTACATCAATTCTCCGTTCAACATTATTGATGGAATTGAAAAATTAACACAAATCTGCCATTGCCAAGAAATTGCTGTTTTAACGCCTCCAGCTTTTTTAGAAATGGGTCTTAATGCCCGTTATCTTGAGCCGGGTAATTCCATCCAACTCAACTGGATAGAGCTGGATGCCGATCTAATAAATTCGGTCTCTAGAATCCCTGATGAGGTTGGCGCGGTGTACCTATTATCTCCCATGGCTGACTACAAAATGGAAGATTTACAATTGTTTTTTAAAAAATTACAGCAGCAAAACCTGCCAAGCTTCACACTTTTGGATGCTCCCCTTCTCCAATTAGGTGCTTATGCGGCTTACGCTTCAAGTGAAAATTTAATGAAAATACCTAGGCGAATAGCCTTGAATGTTGAGAGGATCATGGAAGGGCAAAATGCTAAAGACCTTCCAGTGAATATGGAAACTTTTTCACAGCAGCTTCACATCAACATGGAAGCGGTAAAAAAAACCAACCTTTACCCCGATTGGAATCTGTTGGATGAAGCCATTTTAATCTATATCAATCGACCCTACACCACGCGGGTGATCAATTTAAAATCAGCTATTGCTGAAGGTATGGAAAACAATTTGGGCTATCAAATTGCTGAAAAGGAGGCTGAAATTAGTAGTAAAGGAATAGGTTTGGCGAGAAGCAATTACTTGCCTCAATTGAATGTGGAATCCACTGGTTATTTTTTGGACTCTAACAGTGTTAATAACTCTTTCGGTACACAAGGAGAATTCAATTGGACGGCGGGCGCATCCTTTTCACAATTGATTCTGTCAGAGCCTGCAATGGCGAATATCGCTATCCAAAAATTACTTTACGAAAGTGACCTAAAAGCCAAAGACCAATCCGAATTAGATGTAATACTGGAAACAGCGCAACGGTTTTTTAATATTTTGCAAATAAAAGCGGTTGCCGATTTGCAAAATGACAATATACAAGCCATCAACCAAAATTTAACCATAGCCACCGACAAGCAAAAAGTGGGTTACAGCGGATTAAGCGATGTGCATCGATGGAAGACCGAGTTGAATTTAGCAAAGACGGATTTAAATGCAACAAATGCGCAGCTTCAAGCAGCATCTTATGCATTAAATGAGAGTTTGAATCGTCCGATAGGCGAAAGTTTTGCTATTTCAGACGATGAAAGTATCAATAGTTTAATTGAAGAATTGGATGATATTTTCTCCGAATTGATTCCAAACGAGGCAGTACTCAATCTTTTTGCCGATTTTATGGTTCGGGAAGCATTTGAGAACCTTCCCGAAGTAAAACAAATCGATCTGGCCATAGCTGCGCAGGAGCGTTTGCTAAAGTCTAATAAACGTGCGTTTTATATACCTACTATTGGAGTTGGCGCCCAATACAACTACCCAATAGAAACGGTAAATCCAGGGGAGCCGCCGCCCATACCGGGCTTTGAGACGGAAATTAATCCCAATTGGAATGTTGGAGTCAATGTCTCCTATCCCATTTTTAATGGATTGGCAAGAAAGCAGCAGAAAGAACAAACCAAAATAGGTTTGCTACAACTGCAAGACAATAAAAAGGAGGTCAACAACCTGCTCGAGTTGCAAGTGAGGGCAAATGTTCAAACGGTAAGTGCCTCATTCAATAACATTCGACTAACTGAAAACGCAGCAACAGAAGCAAATAAAAACGTGGCCATTGTGCGAGACTTTTACAAATCCGGGCAAGTAGATATCATTACCCTGGTAGATGCTCAGAACACCTTATTGGGCGCCCAAATAAATGCTGCGAATGCTAAATACCAATTTATGATTGACTATTTCGCCTTACAGCGTTCTGTGGGCTACTATTTGTTTTTAGACACAGAAGATAACAAACAAGCGTTTCTCCAGAGATTCGTGAATTTTAAATAAACAAAATATGAGACCATACTTAGTTTTCCTGTCTATGATTATGCTTGTTTCTTGTGGCAATGAACAACAAGAACAGGGGGAGAGCGTCCGACCTGTGAAATACGCCAAAGTGTTAAAACAAACAGGCCAAATAACCCACTCCTTCTCAGGTGAGGTCAAAGCTAAGGACGAAGTGGAGCTCAGCTTTAAGGTATCAGGCACTTTGAGTACATTGAATGTAAAGTTCGGAGAAAGGGTCAGCAAAGGTCAGTTGATTGCCTCCATAGACCCTACGGACTATTCCATACAATCCAATCAAGCCGTATCGCAAAAGGAAGGTTCTTTAGCCAATAAGCAAAGTGCCGAAGCCAATACCAAAGCAGCCGAGGCGCAATTGATAAATGCACGAGAAACCTATCAGAGGGTTGCCAAATTGTATGAAAACAATAGTGTGGCTTTAAGCGAATACCAACAGGCAAAAGCAGCCTTAGATGCAGCACAAGCACAATACGATGCGGCCGTTTCTCAAGTGAAGGCAGCCGGCACGCAGATTACTTCCGCCGATCAGCAAGTACAAGCGGCCAACAACCAAGTGGGCTATACGCGCTTGTATGCGCCTATAAATGGAGTAATTACGGATGTGAAGGTAGATGAAAACGAAGTGGTAAATGCAGGCGCTGGCATTGCCATCTTGAGTTCCACAAACCAACTGCTAGTGGAAGTCGGGATACCAGAAAGCATCATTAATAAATTGTACGTCGGCCAGCAGGCTGCGGTTACATTACCCTCTGTATCCGACGAACCCCTTGAAGCTGTGATTGATGAATTGGCCTATGCCTCAGGACGCGCTACTACCTATCCTGTCAGACTCAAATTGATAAATACATTAGATGACATTCGTCCGGGTATGGTGGCAGAAGTGGAATTTGTCATTGAAAACAAAACAGTTACACCTGCAAAGAACTTGTTAATCACCCCCATTAAAGCCATAGCCAGTGGTACAGAAGGAAACTATGTCTATCGATTGATTCCCGAAAACAAAGATGGATTATACAAAGCCGAAAAGGTGCGTGTGAAGCTTGGTAGTATAATCAATCAGGGATATGTCATAGAAGAGGGGCTAGAGGAAGGTGATCTTGTCGCAGTAGCCGGGCTCAATTTCCTATATGATGGCAAAGTTGTGAAACTCTTAAAATAGGCTTTATGAATATTACCAAACTGGCATTACAATACAACAGAGTTACCCTTCTTGCCTTGCTTGTCATCATCGCATTAGGCTTGATGCAGTATAAAAATTTGTCGAGAGATAGTATGCCTCCTTTCGTAGTGCGGACAGCCACGATAATAACTCAATTCCCAGGCGCAAGTCCAGAAAGAGTGGAATCGCTAATTTCTGACAAAATAGAGAAAGTTTTACAAGAAATACCCGAAGTAAAAACAATTCAAAGCACCAGTAGAACAGGCGTTTCAATAATAAAAATTTCGGTTGACGACAATATTTCTGCAAGCGAGCTGCAAGTTGTTTGGGATTTGGCAAGAAGAAAAATTGAAAACATAAGAAATGATTTACCCGATGGTATTTTTGGCCCTAACTTAGATGACGAAGATGTAGGTGTGGTTTATGGTATTGTCGTTGGATTGGAGGCGGATGGTTTTGAGTATAGCGAGCTAAAAGATTATGCCGACGATTTAAGAAATGAACTCATAGCGCTGGACGATGCGGCGAAAGTAGTGATTGGGGGAGCCGTAGAAGAGCGTATTTATGTAGCGTACAACGATGCAAAACTCGCCCAACTTGGCCTCACGGCAACTCAGGTGCAAAACATCATTTCTTACAGTAATATTATCATCCCTTCAGGCCAGGTAAACTTAGGCGAAGAGCGTATTATTTTAGAATCATCAGGAAATTTCGAATCGGTAGAGGCTATACAAAACTTGGTTATCCCTTTAAATAGACAAGGTGAAACCATCCGATTGGGGGAGATTGCCAACGTAGGCCGAGGCTATGTTCAGCCGTATGAGTCTATTGTTCGCGTAAATGGTAACCCTGCCCTTTCCTTGTCGATTTCGCTAAAAGAAGGAGCGAACTTGATCGACTTAGGCAAAGATGTGGACCAATTGATACAAGATTACAACGAGAATAATTTGCCACTCGGTATCGAAGCAGTTCGGATTGCCTCTCAGGATTTAGAAGTACAAAAAAAACTCGATGTTTTTGTTGGTAACTTATTCCAAAGTATTGTCATTGTTTTGTTGGTGATATTACTCATACTGGGCTGGAGAGCCGGTGTGATCATTGCCAGTTTAATTCCTGGCACCATTATCCTGACCTTCCTGCTAATGGGTATTTTTGGAGTAGGTCTTAATCAGGTGACCCTTGCGTCTCTGATTATGGCATTAGGGCTTTTGGTGGACAATGGGATTGTAATGGTGGAAGCCCTGATTGAAAAGCTGCAAAAAGGACAAAGTCGATTTCAAGCGGCAGTCAATTCAGCCAGTGAATTTTTCATTCCTTTGCTCATATCGTCTTTGACTACATGTGCGGCTTTCCTTGCTTTCTATTTGGCGGATGGCGCCTTGGGCGAGATGATGGGGAATATCTTTTTGGTCATTACGATGGCGCTACTTTCATCGCTGCTATTTGCGTTTACCATCGTACCACTTTTCGCCAATTATTTTCTAAAAGTAAAGCAGGGCGAACACGAACATCAAACCATATTTGACCGATTCAGAGGCAAGTACAATGACTTTTTGAATTGGGCATTGAATCGTCCCGTGATTACTTTGATAACCATTGTCCTATTGTTCGTTGTGGCATTGGTTGGCTTTGGATATGTGCCCAGTATCTTTATGCCTCCGAGCGATAGA
Source organism: uncultured Saprospirales bacterium (assembly GCA_937864265.1). Lineage (GTDB taxonomy): Bacteria > Bacteroidota > Bacteroidia > Chitinophagales > Saprospiraceae > CALMIR01. Next base: position 35,539 of record CALMIR010000029.1, read on the forward strand.
AATTTGGTCGTCGTCGATATTAATTTTCCTTTGGGTACGAAAATAGAAACGACAGATGGGCAAGTCGCATTAATGGATCGGTATATACGAGATAGTCTTGAGGTGGACAATGCTAGCCAAGAAGGTATAGTCAATTGGTCATCCTATATCGGTAGAGGGCCGGAAGCCTACGACCTGGGTTACTTCCCGGGAGAACCAAATTCGTCCTATGCCCATATGTTGCTGAATACTACTTCCAATGAAGCCAATGATATAGTCATTGAGCGATTGCAAAAATTTGTGGGGCAAAACATTTTTGATGCGGAAGTGAAAATCAGTCGCCTGGTGGGATCAGGCGGAGCCGAAGCACCCATTGAAATCCGGGTATCCGGCGAGAATCCGGATGAACTCTTCAAAATTGCAGAAAGTATCAAAACCCGCTTGTATCAAACGGCAGGTGTAATGAATATTAGCGATGATTGGGGGCCGCGGAGCAAGAAACTTTATATAGATATTGATGACGATAAACTCGCCAAAGCGGGACTTACCAACCAAGATGTTGCCCTTTCGTTGCTAACTTCCCTCAATGGTTTCGAGGTGGGTGAATATAGGGATGAGGATAATACCATCCCAATCACCATGAAGCAAGAAAGTAGTGAGGAAATAGACTACAACGATATACAAAATCTGAATGTTTATTCTCAAATGTCGGGTACAAGCAGCCCTTTGTCACAGGTTGCCGAAATCAGAATACCCTGGCAATATTCCAAAATTTTAAGACGAAATCTCAAACGCAACCTCACCATACAGGCAAGCGTTCAAGAAGGCTATCTTGCGAGTGATATTATGGAAAACGATATTCGCCCGATGATTGAAGAAGAAGCAAGTACATGGGAAAAGGGATACGATTATGAATTTGGAGGAGATGCCGAAGGAAGCAATGATGCAATAGGAGCCGTAATGTTGAACTTACCGTTGTCTTTTTTCATCATTATCCTTTTGCTCACCATTCAGTTCAATTCCATGCGAAAGACGGGTATCATTTTTATGACGATTCCTTTGGCGGTCATAGGGGTAACGGCAGGACTATTATTAGCGGGGTCATTTTTTAGTTTCACGGCTTTTCTAGGTATTATTTCCTTAGCCGGAATCATCATCAATGATGCCATTGTTCTGGTAGATAAAATTGGTACAGAGCTTAACGAAGGCAATGGGCTATTAGAGAGTATAAAATCGGCCGCCAATCATCGGTTTAGCCCCATACTACTTACCACGCTGACCACTTCTTGCGGTATGGTGCCCCTCTGGACAGGTGGCGGCGAACTGTGGTCTCCCATGGCAATAACGATGATTTTTGGTTTGCTTTTCGCTACTTTAATATTGTTAATCTTTGTGCCCGTTGTTTACTCATTGCTATTTAAAATAAAAAAAACAACAAATAATGCAGATTAAATACTAAAACAAAAATTTCAATGAGTAGCTTGTTTCAACGATACAATATAGTAGTACCCTTAATACTAGCCGTATTTCTGCCGTTGCTGGGGCTGTTTACTGATGGTTTATCGCCACCCCACAAGGTTTTTTTTCAAAAATGGACAGTATCATTTCTTATGATATTCTTGATGTGGTATAGTTTCTTATCGATAAACACCCATAGTAAAAGCGTTTGGAGCTTCAAGAATATAGCAACTATTGCATTATTAGTACTGGTTATTACAATAGTTTTCAACCTATATGGGATCAGTGAAGAACAACAGTTTAACCGGGTTTTACCAGTTCGAATATTATTTACTGCCATAATCATTTTTATGGTTCAAAAAGGTTTGCTAACCCAGGAAAGACTGGCCGATCTGAGGGTAGATAAAGAGCGACTCCAAACGGAAAACCTCAGAATCCAGTTAAAAGAATTGCGGAACCAGATGGATCCTCATTTTTTCTTTAATTCCCTTAGTACACTTCGAGCGATGGTAAGGCAAAACCATGTGAATTCCGAGCAATTCATCATTGGATTATCAGCCTTTTACCGACAAATGCTAAAGATACAAGAAGAGGGTACCCTGCCACTTTCAAAAGAGATAGAAATAATAAAATCCTATATTTTCATCATGAGTAACAGAAATGAAAATGCCTTATTGATAGACTTTGAAGCAATAGATGAAGCTTATTACAACCATCAAATTCCAACATTAGCCTTACAAAGCGTTGTCGAAAACTGCATAAAGCACAACGCTATTTCCGAAAAAATGCCCTTAGAAATTGGCATTCGTACTACAAATGATGCTTACATAGAGGTAAAAAACAGGATTCAACCCAAACTTTCAACACCGGAATCATCGGGAATGGGACTTGAATTACTAAAAAAGAGATACAAGCTAATGGGTATTACCGATGGTGTTATGGTTTCAATTTCCGAGAAAGAATTTATAGTGAAATTAAAACTCATCTCGCCCCAATGAATGTACTTATCGTAGAAGACGAATTACACACCGCAAAATTACTTCAGGAGATTATTGAAGAATCAAGTGATTTCAAAGTATTGGAAATAATAGGTGCTGTGGTGGATACGGTGCAGTATCTTATGAAGCACCAATCGAACTTAGACTTAATGTTCTTTGACATTCAATTAACGGATGGGTTAAGTTTTGAAATTTTTAATCATATCGATATTGTAACACCTATTATATTTTGCACCGCATATGATGACTACGCATTGAATGCCATCAAAAACAATGGAATAGACTATGTGCTAAAACCGTTTAAAGATGAAGAAATTCACAGTGCTTTAAAAAAGTATCAGCGCTTAAAAAAGCAACTTCAGGAATCGAATAGACCTACTCGCTTTCAAACGAATACACAGATACAAAGAAATTTCCTAGCCCAATATCGAGAAAAGACAATCATCATAAAATCAGCCGAAGTTGCTTTGTTTTTCACCAGCCATGATGTAGTTTATCTTATGACCTATAAAGGAGAAAAGTATCCCTTATTCAAATCGTTGGACTACATAGAATCTGTTTGTGACACCGAGAATTTCTATCGTATAAACCGACAGATGATTATCCATCGTGATGCCATCGTATCTTTTCAAGACTATTTCAATCGAAAGCTTATATTAGATTTATACGTAAGTACCGAAGAGCAAGCCATCGTCAGTAGATTAAAAGTGTCAGCATTTAAGAACTGGTTAAAGAAATAGGAATGATTTGAGCAATCTAGCTATAAATAGAACTATTAACCATATCGAGCTAATTAAATTTTGACAAAAAGCTTTATGGGTGTAGCATTTATATTGATCGCCCTTGCACCCGCAGGGTTTCAGCCGACGTGTTGGCTACACGCAGGTGGCGCGTTTAGTGACACTTGCCGTTGTAGCCGTTGTGTGTACCTCGAATGAGCATCGAAGATGCTCCCTTCGAGCTGTATTTAAGCTGACGCGCTTAAAGATAGCAAGTCAACGTCTTTCCAAAGGGAAAGTGCTCTGGGGAGGTGAAAGGCCTCCTCACCGTCACCGAAGCGCGGTTGCGCAAGCGGGGTTTTTGGAATACTACCTCCCCGTTAAGTCCCGCGACGCACAGCCACCACCCATGCCAGCACGTTCACCAAGAAACGATAAGTTGTTCTTTGAACCGCGAAGTACGTGATCCGTACGCTGGGTGGTGTGAGAGGGCTGCGGTGGGGCATCTTGGCTCACCGTTCCCTACTCGATTGGCAGCAGTCTTTTTATTCAAATTCTTTTAATTTCTTTTCAATTAATTGGATTACATCAGTCTTTTTGAGTTGTAATATACTTCCAGTAAGGCTAATTATTTCACTATAAGTTTTGGTATTACCTCTAATTAATTGGTTAATCCCTTTATCTCCACTCGTTTCATGGATAACTTCACAAATCAACGCCCCTCCTGGATAAGCACTTTGATACCCATTCCATTGAGTAGTATTATTGAGAATATTTTCTAATGAATAGGATTCTCCATTTTTATAATCGTTCGCTAATTTTCGCATCATAGTCAAATATTCATTTGAATCTTCCTTTGTTCCAAGAAAAGTTGCTAATCCTTCTTCTATTACATGCCCTCTATCCTCATTGACAGGCAGTAATTTGTGAATAAATTCATGCGGGTAAAATTCATCGCCTTTACTTGACAAAATCATACCCTCTCTTGCCTTTCCTGTTGTTACACCTGAAAAAATGTAGTCGAAGTTTTCGAGTTCGCCCATATCATCAATACCATTAGCTAAATAGAACCTGAATGGTTCATTAAATTCGGGATTAAACCGACTAACCATCTCTTTGCAAAATATTACTGCTTTATTTGCTCTTTCAGTATTGAATTGATATTCACGGGGAAATATATATTCAACAAAGCCTACTTGCTTTTTCATCCAGTTCCTTGTTTTATCAGCTAAAAGATTTTCAAGTCTCCAAGTCCCTTTCTCTCTTATGGCATTAAGTTTATGAATACACCACACTTTTGAACCCACATAAGGTGGTTCTGTTGCTGAATTTGAGTACAGTACCCTTATTTGATATTTTTCATTTATTGGTTCAATTGAAAGAACAAACGGAGTATAAATTCTAAAAAGTTGACTGCTATTTATCCCGTTGTAGATACTAATTCGGGAAAAGTCAAAATCTTTAAAACGTGCTTTCTCTTCGCTGTTCCAATATGGATTATCATAAATCGAATCTGGTTGCGAATTGATGTATTTTTCATATAAACCCAGCACTTCTTTTACATTGCTATTTGTCGTGTCAACCCTTGAACTTAATTGTAAGTTGATATTATTTTCTATTTCTTGAAATATTTCATTATTCACATTTTCTTCCTTGCTATTCTCTCTTTTACAACTGAAAAGAACAAGGATTAACAGTAGTCTTATCATTTTATTTTTTTTGATTGCTGCCATCGTTTGGGTATTGGCGAAGGTAGGGCATTTGAAAAACGTCTGCTCAAATTTAGCACAAAAGTTTCATAGAAACACAAAAGCCGAAGTTTGCACTTCAGCCCTGCTTTTGCCAATACCTTGTTACCTGCAGCGTCTTTTTCTCAACTTTTTATCAGATAGTTAAAAAGCTGTCTAATGTATTTCGTAATTGGTTTTTACCAACGGCTTAAAATTTTTGTCTCTGTCCGAGGATTTTTATCATTATTTGGGTCAATTGCAATACCTTCATTTACTTGAATAAGGATTGGAACTCCTGATTCTTTTATACAAAGGTCAATGTTGTTTTCATTATCACCTAAGTCTGCTAATTTAAAGGGTTTTACCTTAATTGTGTCGGTACCGTTTACTAACGTAACAATAAAATCATTTAATTCATTATCACCAAGTTCTTTTCCATTTATGGCTCTTACGCCTCCTGCCCAAACAACTTTTACAACTGTTTTGGTTTCATTTTTCGGACAGTCACAACCTTTGCCTTTTTCAATAAAAGGATATTTTTCATCAAAAGTAAAATATTCAGCATAACTTAAAATTGGTCCTTCTTCTAATGGAATCACTTTAATACTTTGTCCTTTAAAATTTTGTCCTGTTCTTGCCATCAAATCTCCAACTACTTCAACAGAAACAGGAGGATTATCCGTATGATTTCCATATTCACCGATTAAAAGGACAGTTCTAAGTTCAAATTCTTCATTGGCAGGAAGAAAACTTGCTGCTTCTACAATGTGTACAGTTCCGTTTTTGGTAGTTACAGCAAAGTCTGCACCTTGTAGCGTTTTTGGGTCAATTTCGTGAGAAAAAACAAGGGGCATCCCATCCTTTCCTTTTGCTTTTCTATAAATGGCTCTGGCTTTAAATGTCAAACCATTGTCGAGTCCAAAAAAAGCAGTTAAAATTTTTGGTTCTCTTGTTTTATCTATTTCAGGTACTGAATCAGATAAGTAAAGTTTTCTTGGGCTACGTTTTTTGCTTTTGACAGCTGCAACAGTTGCAACAGTTGCAGCCACGCAACCACTTAAAAGCCCTGTAATTAACACTGACAAGAGCATTAACTTGATATTTGAGTTAAATTTTTTCATTCTTTTTTAGTTTTGTTTCGTGATTCCAACTTATTGCAAAGGTAGGACGGGTGCGAATTGAAATCACTCAACAAATGTTGAAAAATTTGAGATGCTTAGGATTTTTTGCTTCTTATCCTGCTCAATTGTGTCGGTGTTACACCAATCATAGAGGCAATAAATTTGAGTGGAAATTTTTTAAATAAGGATGGGTTTGTTGCAAATAAATATTCATATCGTTGCTTAGCTGTACCATTTAAGAACAAAAGGTGATATTTGACAAATTGCATAGCTCTATCCCCCATATATTCTCTTAATAATATATTGAAAGTTACATTGAGATTTAGCAATTCCAGCACTTTATCCATTGGGGCAACGAGAACATTGGAATCTTCCAATATTTCTATGATAATTGGAGATTTTTCTTTTGTCCTGATACTAATTATATCAGATAAAAAATTGTTAGATTGAAGTATTTCATCGGTTATTTCGTCAAAGTTTGCATTAATAAAGTATGAACGGGCACTACCACTTACCAAAAATCCAAGATTTTGAATAACTGTATCTTGATTTTTAAAAAGAGTACCTTTCTCAAGCAGCTGTTCATTGAAAATAGATAAGATTTCCTTTACCTCATCTTCGTTAGCAGTTTTCACTCTATTATAAATAAATTGAGTGTGCTACAAATTAGTGGTAAATCAATATATCAAGCAGCTTTTTGC
>CALMIR010000030.1 GCA_937864265.1 uncultured Saprospirales bacterium
GGGCCTTGCCCTGTCCATTCGAGGCTATCTGCTGTACTCCGGTCAATTCATTGCTGGTAAGTCCTTTCCAATCGCGGCTGCTTTGGATCAGGCTAATGTGTAGTTCACGCAATGTTTTCCAGTCTTCGTAAATTGCGTCGGTAAGCACATCAAACTCATAACTGTTTGCGACATCCTGCAATTTGCCCTGAGCCGCAGTCGTATTTCCCTCTTGCAAATACACTTCCACCTGCCGCATATCGCGCTCCAGACTCAAACCCTCCCCCAAATAGTAATGCAGGGAATCAAAGTGCAGATCGCCAGACTGATAATGTACGATCAGGCGATTGGCCGTCTGGTGCAGACGTGCAAAGGCCGTTGACAATTGCAATTCCGTATTTTCCCGCGAAGTCACCTGTTGCCGAGACTGTTCCAGCGTATTCAACTGAGTAGCGTTGAATTTGTTGGAAGCCTCTATTTCCTCCCAGAATTTACCCCGGCGCAACACTTCCGGATTAGCACCCAGTATTTGCAGCTTTTGGCTGCTGGTAAACACATTATGGTACAGCACCGCACCCAGTACTTCCTGCGATAGCCAGGGGGAATAGCCCGTTAGCGTACTTGTACGGCTGTTGCGGTTAAGAATGGTCGTGGTGGCTATTAGATTTAGCATCGTAGCTTTATCCCCATTGTCCAGTAACTGGTCAAATGCCAATTTGCGAGACAGCGCCAACTGTTTGTCGGCCTCAAATTTGTCCTTGATTTCGCCCAAGTCGCCTTCGTCTATGACTTCATCTGAAATGCCTTCATTGCAATTATTTTGATTAGCAGAAATTACTTCCACCAAAACCGGGTTGGAGCAAACTGGCTCTTCAAAAGAAGCACCATCGAAGAAATAATATTGAATGCTATTGCCTTCTAAGTTGTCTATATGCGTGAAGCCGGAAGTACAATGGGTGAAGCGGTTGCCTGCTGCCACTTGGTTGGGGTCTATTTGATTGAATGCTACCGTGCCTTGATTCACTCTGATGTCAAAGCTGTTCACTCCAGTGATTCCATTCTGGTTGCACAGGTAAGTTAGCCCCCCAGTGGGCGCCGCCCCCTGATTATTCCCATTGGCCAGATTGGCAATGCCCAGGTTGTTGAAGCTGTTGCGGTATATTTTATTGAAATCCGAGAGGATAAACTCATTCTCCGTCACATTGGTGTTGCGGCTGCATATACCGATGGACTGCACGCCACCCACGCCTGCACCACTGAATTCGTTGTCCCTCACCTCAAAGCCTGTACACACATCAATAAACAGCCCTACCTGGTTGTAGGGATGTTGGATGCTGGCTGGTACCGGCTCGTTGTACTGCCCGATCACGAAGTTATTGTCCGTCAGCACCTGAAAATGATCTACCGCACGTGCGCTGATGCCCGTGTAGCAGCCCGTAAAGGTATTGCCTGTGGCATAAAAATGCCGCGCCTCGCCAAAGCCCTGCGCATCAATGCCATACAACAAGCCCGTAAACGTACAATCCGCTGCCGTAAACCGCGCCCCCTCGCTGCGTATGCCACGCGGTAGGTTTTGTTCTTGAGCAACGGAAGGCAGTTGGTTTAGATCGCGCGCATCCGAAAAGCTACAACCCTCAAAGCGCACGCCATTCACCAAGCCCACATAGGCATGCGCAAAAAATGCGTCATACGGATAGTCATCGCTTGTCAGATTGAAGCTGCTGTTTTTTACATAACTCCGGTTTTGCAATTCAAAGCCCGGCTGCAATTGATACACATAATTGTAAAATACCACACCCCAGCGATTATTCAAAAAGCTGGCTCCGTCGGCACGCAATATGCCCCCGCCATCTTGCACCGATACCCCTATATTGGCATATTCCACTGCCGCGCCATTGATCAGTTCCGCCACTCCCTGCTGGCTTTCCGCAAATTGATGCGTACCCGTGCCCTGCACTTCGATGCCCTCCCATTTGCCACCATCGCAGTTGCGGGTCAGTATGCCACCATCCAGTACGAGTTTGCCGCCCGGCTCTACCCGCACATAGGCATCCTCTGGCATGCCTACCTCGCAAGCTATGCGCAGGGTGCCGCCGGGTTTCACCACTATATTGCTGCGCAAATGCCGCTGGCTCATCCATTCAATGTTTTCTCCACTCTGTATCACGATGTCCGGGGATGTGACTTCGCAGAAGTCGTATTTGAGATATTCAGGACATCTTGTTATCAAATAATGCCGCAATATCCCCAATTGGCAAGGCGTAAGTGCTTTTGTATTGGGGCCATGCGACATAATATTATTGGACGGCCCCACATACGCACTGCAACCATTACCATTAGGATCTGGACTGCACTCTAAAGGCGGGGCGTTACAATCCGCGGCCGTGTTTATATCTATATCCCTGCATTCATTTTCACAATAAAAGCTATGCCTAAGCCCTAAATTGTGAAAAACTTCATGGATAACCGTAGCTTTATAAGCTACAAAATTCCTTTCTGTACTTGGATACATAGAAGTATCCGTCGTTTCATCTGAATACATACCTATAACTGTACATCTTCCACGACAACTAGGCGCGGGCGCAGCTCCACTGGTGAAAACAAAAGGCGGAAACTCCATTTGAGGGTCAGGAGGCAAAGGTATTTCAATGAAAAAAACATCTACGACCCGGTCTTCATATACGGTATAATTGTTCTTATGATCCGCTGAATTGATGTCACTATAGTCATCGCTGGAATCATGAAAAAATATCCCTCCATAAGGGTCATTCGGATTGCCTGGTTCCGAATAAAGTTCAAATCGGATTCGGGATTCCGGTACATAAGCTGCTGCGCTTTGATTGTACTGCTCAAAATCACCCAAACGTACATTGATGTGACCTAGTAATGCGTTGGCTATTGCTATTCCATAACCGCCATACGCTGCGTTTGGAATAGCACTTTCACCAGGCTTTCTAAAATTACCCGAACCATCGTCTTTTCTTATAAAATGAAAATTCAAATACACCGTCAGCTCTGGATGGTGATCCAGATGCGCCTGGTCAACAGAATAATGGATGGTTTCTTCACAAGTGGCACTACTTGAGGGGTTCAGGCAGGTTCCACATGCAACACTAAGCAATTGATCATTATCTACGGTACATTCCTGTATTTGGCCCTTCATGTTAGTCCAAAAAACAAACATTGTTAAAAGTAACAAAAGTAACCGGTAATCCCTGCCCGACGGCGAAGGCCAGCGGGGGTAATCGGTAATCGGTAATCGGTAATCGGTAATCGGTAGGTGGATGAACTGCGCATTATTTTGGGATTTTGATAAAGAATAAAATTATCGTTGGTAAATATAGTTTATTGCAATAACAATATCAAGTATTTTAACATTTTTGGCCAATATTTTACAATATGCAATGGCATGATTCTGCAACTGATCCTCAGTCGTGAGCCGTCTTCGGTAGGGATTTCCTTGTCATCTTTAGCGATTCCTGCACCCCTACGAGCCCGCTGAAGTGTACCGATCTCAGTGTGATCGTCCGGGCGGAAAAACCAAGCCTTCGTCGTGTCCAGGTCTGAAACCTGAAACAAAGCCTAGCTCTAGCTCCGCCTGCCCGTCTTCTCCCACGTTTTTCGCGGGATCAGCCGGGTAAAAAACCACCCGCCTTTCAGTCGCCCGGTCGGACGGGGGCAGGAAAGCCACCCGCCTCCCGCTTTCAGCGGAATTCGGGCAGGGAAACCAGAAACAAAGCCTAGCTCTAGCTCCGCTTGCCCGTCTTCTCCCGCGTTTTTCGCGGGATCAGCCGGGTAAAAAGCCAGAAACTTTACCACCCCTTCAATACTGGCGCCAGCCAGCGCGCAGCCTCCTCCAAGCTCATGCCTTTGCGTTGGGCGTAATCCTCCAATTGGTCTTTTTCGATTTGCCCAAGGCCAAAGTATTTGCTTTCGGGATGGGAAAAGTACCAACCACTTACCGAAGCGGCGGGGTACATGGCATAACTTTCTGTCAAGGACATACCGATTTTCGCCTCCACATCCAACAGTTGCCACAAGGTTTTTTTCTCGGTATGTTCCGGGCAAGCCGGATAGCCTGGCGCGGGGCGTATGCCCTGATATTGCTCGGCGATCAACTGCTCGTTGTCCAGGCTTTCAGCAGGTACATAGGCCCAGAATTCCTGACGCACCCGTTGGTGCATGCGTTCGGCCAAGGATTCCGCAAGGCGGTCGGCCAGGGCTTTCAGTAGTATGGCGTTGTAGTCGTCGTGCTGTGATTCAAAAACAGCCAATTGCCTTTCGATGCCGATGCCTGCTGTAACGGCGAATGCCCCGATATAATCCGGCACACTGCCTTTGGGGGCAACGAAGTCGCTCAAGCACAGGTTGGGTTGGCCGCTGGCTTTCTGCCGCTGCTGGCGCAAATGGTGTAGTGTAGCGACTACTGCACTACGCTCCTCATCGCTATACACCTCTATGGAATCATTGGCTAGGCTATTGGCCGGGAAAAGCCCAATGACAGCTTTGGCTTGTATCCATTTCTCCGCCAGGATACGTTTGAGCATGGCTTGGGCATCTGCATACAATTGACTGGCCTCTTTGCCTACTACCTCGTCTTCCAGGATAGCTGGAAACTTGCCCGCCAGTTCCCAGGTGGAAAAAAACGGCGTCCAATCGATGTAAGCAGCCAATTCTTCCAAGGGATAATCGTCAAAAACCTGAATGCCCAAATGCGGGGGAAGGGGCGGCTGATAGTCGCTCCAATTGATGGGATAGCGATTGGCCCGGGCGGCAGCCAGAGAAATGTAGGCTTTGTTGTCTGTACGCCGGCTGCTGTGTTCGCGGATGGTTTGATAGTCCTTTCTGATGTCCAGAATATAATCGCTGCGCAAATTTTCATTGTCGTTTAGCAACTTGCCCACCACCCCTACACCACGGGAAGCGTCCAGCACATGCACGACGGGTCCAGAGTATTCCGGTTCAATTTTTACGGCAGTGTGGGTTTTGGAAGTGGTAGCTCCTCCAATTAGCAGTGGTAGCGTAAAGCCCTGGCGTTCCATTTCTTTAGCCACATGAACCATTTCATCCAGAGAAGGCGTAATCAATCCGCTTAGCCCAATAATATCCACCGCTTCTTCTCTGGCTTTTCGCAGGATGGTTTCCGCCGGTACCATGACCCCCAAATCTATAATATCGTAATTGTTGCAAGCCAAAACCACCCCGACAATATTTTTGCCAATATCGTGTACGTCGCCTTTTACCGTAGCCATTAGAATTTTCCCCTTGCTGCGCTGGTCTCCGGACGCTGCTTTTTCCGCTTCGATGTATGGCGTTAGCCAGGCAACGGCTCTTTTCATGACCCGGGCACTTTTGACTACCTGGGGCAAAAACATTTTTCCGGCACCAAAAAGATCGCCCACCACGTTCATCCCGTCCATCAACGGGCCTTCAATGACTAAAAGCGGGCTTTTTAATGCCTCAAGTGCCGCCGCAGTATCTTCCTCAATAAAATCGGTTACGCCTTTGACCAGCGCGTGTTCCAACCTTTTATTCAAAGGCCAATTGCGCCAGCTCAAGTCTTTTTGGAGGCTGCGTCCACTTTCTCCTTTTAGTTTTTCAGCCAATTCTGTGAGTTGCTCTGTCGCATCTTCTCGGCGATTGAACAAAACATCTTCTACTTTGGTCAATAAATCTTTTGGGATATTTTCATACACTTCAATCATGCCCGCATTGACAATCCCCATGTCCATACCAGCCTGAATGGCGTGGTACAAGAAGGCCGAGTGCATGGCTTCCCTCACCACATCGTTGCCCCGATAGGAAAAACTGATGTTGCTCACCCCACCACTTACCTTGGCTCCGGGGCAAAGCGCTTTGATCTGACGGGTGGCCTCTATGAAATTGATGGCGTACTCATTGTGTTCTTCTATGCCGGTAGCAACGGCAAAAATATTCGGATCAAAAATGATGTCCTGTGGTTTGAACCCTACCTGTTGGGTTAAAATATCGTAAGCCCTTTTGCAAATGGCCACCTTGCGTTCAATGGTATCGGCTTGCCCTGTTTCGTCAAAAGCCATAACCACTGCTGCCGCACCGTAGCGCCTGACCAGCTTGGCCTGCCGGATGAATTCAGCCTCCCCCTCTTTTAAAGAAATGGAATTCACAATACACTTGCCCTGCACACATTTCAAACCCCGCTCAATGACGCTGAATTTGGAAGAGTCGATCATAATGGGCAGCTTGGCTATATCCGGTTCTGACATCACCAGATTCAGAAAGGACTCCATAGCTTGGCCAGAATCCAGCAAGCCTTCATCCATATTCACATCAATGACCTGGGCGCCGCCTTCCACCTGTTGTTTGGCCACTTCCAAAGCTTCCGCTAAATTGCCCGACTTGATCAAGCGGGCAAACTGCCGCGAACCTGTTACATTGGTCCGTTCGCCTACGTTGACGAAGTTGGTGTTGGGGCGGATGATCAGGGGTTCTAAGCCACTGAGCATGGTATATTGTGCCGTTTCGGGTAAAGGCCGTGGCGGGATGCCAGCCACTGCTTCTGCCATGAGGCGGATATGGTCGGGCGTGGTACCGCAACAACCGCCCACGATATTGACGAAGCCGCTTTTGACAAAATCGGCAATATAAGTGCGCATTTCTTCTGCCGTTTGGTCGTAAGCGCCAAATTCATTGGGCAAACCGGCATTGGGATAAGCGCTCACATAGCAGTTGGCCACCCTGGATAAATCTTGCAGATAAGGCCGCATTTCTTGAGCGCCTAGCGCGCAATTTAGCCCGACGCTCAATAGCGGCATGTGACTGATAGCGATCCAAAAGGCTTCTACGGTTTGGCCAGAAAGCAATCGGCCACTGGCATCGGTAATGGTACCAGAAACCATGATGGGCAATCGAAGACCCCGTTCTTCAAATAAGGTATCGATAGCAAATAAAGCAGCTTTGGCATTCAGGGTATCTATGATGGTTTCTACCAAAAGCAAGTCGGCACCGCCATCCACCAAACCCGCGGCTTGCTCGTAATAAGCTGCTTTGAGCACATCAAAATTGACCGTCCGGTATCCGGGGTTGTTGACATCGGGCGAAATAGAGGCTGTCTGATTGGTAGGCCCCATTGCTCCGGCTACAAAGCATTGCTTGCCTGGATTGGCAACCATAAAAGCCTTCACCGCCCGGCGGGCAATTTTAGCCGATTCCAAATTGATTTCATAGACGTATTCCTCCATGCCGTAGTCGGCCTGTGCGATGCGGGTACCGCTAAAGGTATTGGTCTCGATAATGTCCGCTCCAGCTTCCAAGTACGCCCGATGGATGGCCTCGATGATTTGCGGCTGCGTGATGGATAGAATGTCATTATTACCTTTGATCTCCTTGTGCCAATCCGCAAAACGACTGCCTCTGTAATCCTGCTCTTCCAGTCGATGGCGCTGTATCATCGTCCCCATCGCTCCATCAATCACCATGATGCGTCGCTGTAAAATATCTGTTATTGAACTCATAGTACTTAAAACCGATTTGAGCAGGCAAAGTTAAGGCTTTTGCTATTTTTTTATAGCATAAGCTAAACAGCCGCTTGCATCAGATAAGCACAAATGATCGCACCATAAGTACCCAAAGCATAGCCCAATACCGCCATCAATACGCCTACTGGCGCTAAGGCCGGACTAAATGCCGACGCCACAATAGGTGCTGAAGCGGCCCCACCTACGTTGGCCTGACTGCCCACAGCAACAAAGAAAAACGGCGCTTTGATCAGCTTGGCCACCGTCAATAAAACGATCACATGCACCAACATCCAAATGATACCAATAGCAAAAAGACCCAAATTTTGCCAGACTTCGCCCAGGTTCATCTTCATGCCTATGGTAGCTACGAGTACATATATAAAGACACTGCCCCAGCGCGACGCGCCTACACCTTCATAAGCCCTAGCTTTGGTAAAGGAAAGCCCCATACCCACCGTAGTAGCTATTACAACCAACCAAAAAAAGTCGGAGGCCAGCGAATCGAGCTTCATTGCTGCGAGTGCTTCAATATGCCGTTCCATAAAAGGGGTAATCACATCCGCTCCCCAATGGGAAAGCGCTACCCCGCCAAAGGCAATGGCCAACAAGATGAACATTTCTGCCAGACTGGGGATTTTAGCTACGCTGGCTTGGTAGTTTTCCACCTTTTGGCGCAATTGTTCTATGGCAGAGGTATCTGCCTTTAGTATTTTATCGAGCCGCTCCGTGATATTGGCGCCATAGAGCAAAAAGCCCATCCAAATATTGGCCACCACCACATCCACAATGATCATCGAAGCAAATAAGTTGTCGGATACATTGAATATTTCTTTCATGGCGGTTTGATTTGCGCCCCCGCCAATCCAGCTTCCTGCTACAGTGGACAAACCGCGCCATATTTCGTCCGGGCCGGCAGAAATGATTCCCGGAGCGACATAAGAAATGATCAGTAAAGCGACGGGGCCACCCAATATGATACCCAGGGTAGCCGCAAAAAACATGATCAGCGCTTTTGGCCCCAGATTTACAATACCTTTAAAATCAATGCTCAAACACAAGAGGATCAAGCTGGCTGGCAGCAAGTACCGGGAGGACATATGATAAAGCTCTGACTTCACAACTGCCCCTTTCAACAGGCTTTTATCCATCTGATTGTCCATGACTACCTGCTTCATCTCCCGCCATCCGGCGTTTTCCGATAAATTAGGCGCTACGCCCTCTTGCAATAACTGCCGCAGTTTATCCAAGTCGTACCATTCAGGTGCGATCAACCCCAGCGGCCAATGCAATAGCGCCGGTAAAAAATAACAAAGCAATAAAGATGGCACGTAGGTATAGAACTTCTTCCAAGCTGGCGATGAACTACTCGCTGTAGCAAAAACCAGCGCTAAAACGATGATGAGTAAACCCAGAACAGTGGCATCGTTGGTAAAAAACGGTTGCGTCATAATCCAATTGTTTGGGGTTAAATATAGGGATTATGCACTTAGTACAGCGCAATTTAAACTTCTTAACGTGGATTCCTCTGAAAATTAGGTTGTAAAACTTAAATTACGCAGTACTTAATTTTACGTTTGGCTCGATTGAGATGGGGATTTTTAAATTTCCTTCCTCATATTTAACCCTACAAACCATACAATAGATGAACGACGAACACTACATGCACATCGCCATTCAACTGGCTATCGACAGCGTGCAAACGGGAAAAGGCGGCCCATTTGGGGCTATTATTGTAAGAAACGGCCTCATCTTGGGCAAAGGCCAGAACCGGGTGCTAATCGACAAAGACCCCACTGCACATGCCGAGGTGGTGGCCATCCGAGATGCCTGCCGTCAATTGGATCATTTCCAATTGGAAGGTTGTACCATTTATACCTCCTGCGAGCCTTGCCCCATGTGCCTTGGCGCCATTTACTGGGCCAGACCAGAACGAATCGTCTTCGGTTGTACTAAAGAGGATGCCTCAGCCATTGCCTTTGACGACGCTTTTATCTATGAAGAATTGGATAAGTCGCTATCGGATCGGCAATTGCCTACTTCGCAAATATTGCGCGAAGAATGCCTGAAAGCGTTTCGCCTTTGGCAAAATAAAGCCGATCGCGAAAGCTATTAGTTGCCTGTCGCCAAAATAAGACAGGATAAACACCCCTCAACCTGTCCTCGTCCCGACAAAGAAATCGCACTTTTTTTCTAACTTTGCAACCCGGATAGGATTTGGGTTGTTTCTATCCTAAAATTGTACAACAATTCTTAAACCAGCAAAATTTATAAACACATGGCATTCCAATTCACAGATGTCAATTTCAATGAAACAGCACTAAAAGAAGGGCAGGTTTCTGTCGTGGATTTTTGGGCAGAATGGTGTGGCCCTTGCCGTATGATCGGCCCTATCATCGAAGAATTACATAAAGAATATGACGGAAAAGTCCTGGTAGGCAAAGTCAATGTGGACGAAAATCCGAATATTTCTATGAAATATGGCATCCGCAGTATTCCGACCATCCTGATTCTAAAGGATGGAGAAGTAGTGGATAAGCAAGTGGGCGTCACCAGCAAACAAATTCTGGCTAAAAAAATTGAGGCAGCCCTCTAAGCTACTACAAGGTTACTGATTCTGGGTTAAGGCATTTTGGCATCAACCTAATTCTTTAACCACACCCCAGCCCTCTTTTCGCGAATTTCGAAAAGAGGGCTTATCTTTGTTTTATGGAGTTTCTAGAAAATTACAACGTTCGCGATTTGGGCAACCTCGAGTTGCTGGCCAAACAAGTGGTGGAAGGCTTTATCATTGGTTTGCACAAAAGTCCATTTCACGGGTTTTCCGTCGAATTTGCGGAGCACCGCCTGTACAATACAGGTGAAAGCACCAAAAATATCGACTGGAAGGTTTATGCCCGAACGGATAAAATGTTTACCAAACGCTTTGAAGAAGAGACCAATCTTCGGTGTCAGATTGTTGTGGATGTCTCCTCCTCCATGTATTTCCCGGAAGCCGAAAAGAACCAACTCAATAAACTCCAATTCTCTTCTCTGGCAGCGGCTTCATTGATGAACCTCTTGCAGCGCCAGCGCGACGCATTTGGGCTTAGCTTATTCGACAGCTCGGTCAATATCCATACGCCCTGTAAATCCAGCACCTCTCATTACCGCCTATTGCTCACTTATCTCGATCAATTGATCAATCAGGCGGAGCACAACCGTTCTACCTCCGCTGCAGCTGCTCTGCACCAGATCGCCGATAGCATCCACCGCCGTTCGCTGGTGATTATTTTCAGCGATATGTTTGAGCAGGTGGAAGATACCGAGCATTTGTTCTCTGCGCTTCAGCACCTGAAGCACAACAAGCACGAAGTGGTACTGTTCCACGTTGTGGACAAAAGGCACGAAGTGGATTTTGAGTACGAAAATCGCCCCTATTTATTTATCGATATGGAATCGGGGGAAAAGGTTCGCCTGCAATCCAATCAGGTGAAGGATCATTACGTAAAGCAGGTCGCCGCGTTCAAGGAAGCCCTCTATATGAAATGCCTTCAATATCGGATCGATTTCATAGAAACAGACATCCGTCAAGGGTTTCGCAACATCCTGCAATCCTATCTGGTGAAAAGAAGCCGAATGGGGGTCTGAATTATTATTTTGGATGCTTTAGGCACATCAAAATCTACCATCTATTTGCATCTTCACAAGCTCATATTGACCCAATTTAAAAACTACGCTTACCAGGAACTGGAGTGTTCGCCTGGAATCAATTGTTTTATTGGGAAAAACGGGATGGGTAAAACCAACCTACTCGATGCTATTTATTACCTATGCCTGAGTAAGAGCCATTTTAACCTTCCCGATAAATTGCTGGTACAGCACCAAAATGACTTTTTCCGTTTGGATGGCCGTTTTTTTCGAGAAGAAAAAGCCGAAAAAATCGTTTTCAAAGTCTGGAATGGTAAAAAGCGGGAACTAGAGCGAAACGACATCTCTTGCCCCAGAATAGCCGATCACGTCGGGCTTTTGCCAGTTGTAATGATAGCCCCCGACGACACGCAGATTGCCACCGAAGGCAGCGAAGTACGCCGACGTTTTCTCGACAACTGCCTGGCACAAATGGATGGCGAATATTTGAAACAGTTGTTGGTTTATAATAAAATAATTTCCCAACGCAACGCCTTGCTCAAACAATTTGCCGAACAAGGAAATTTCAACACTTCGCTGCTAGATATATACAACCAGCAATTACAACAACCAGCTCGCTTGATTTTTGAGAAAAGGCAGGCTTTTGTCGCTGCTTTTTTACCCATTTTACACCAAAATTATCAGCTTATCAGCCAATCGGCAGAGACGGTAGATTGCTTGTATGTCTCTGATTTGGAGCAGGCCGACTTTCAAGCCCTATTGCAGCAAAACCAGGAAAAAGACCGGATACTACAGCGCACGACAAAAGGCATCCACAAGGACGACCTGGAATTCCAAATCAATGGCTTTCCGCTAAAAAAATTTGCTTCTCAGGGTCAACTGAAATCTTTTATCCTGGCGCTCAAGCTGGCCCAGCACCAGATCATGGCTTTGGAAAAAAACCGCCCGCCCATTCTATTGCTGGACGATATTTTCGATAAATTGGATGAAAGTCGGGTGGAAAACCTGCTCCGGCTATTGACGAAGCCCCCATTTGGTCAGATATTCATTACAGACACGGGAAGAGAAAAGTTAATCCAGATTTTGGAGCAACTACCCGTTTCTTTTTCTAAATTTATCGTGGAAAAGGGGCAAATCGCCCATCAGGAAAAATTCACGCAGCCAACATGACGCAGGATAATCAATCAAGTCTGAAAGAGGCCTTGAAAGCGATGATTGAACATTACAAGCTCAAAGGTAAACTCAATCAGAATCGCATCAAAACGGCCTGGGCCAAATTGATGGGGCCTACCATCAACAACTATACCCGCGATATCCGGCTAAGTGGCAATAAATTGTACCTCAGCATCGAGTCCGCACCGCTCCGCCAAGAATTGTCTATGGGCAAGGACAAAATCGCTAAAATGCTGAATGAATACTTAGAGGAAGACTGTATCCAGGAAGTAATCGTGCGTTAGAGATAATGCACCGTATTCATCATCACGCCGTTGTTCCACTCGATGGCTCGAAAACCAATTCGGTAATGATCTACTTCAAATTCTTTTGATTGTTGCCCGATTTGGAAAAAGCAAGAAGGTGTGATGTGCACCAATACATTGCGCTTGCGGATTACCTTTTCCACATGATAGTGTCCGGTAAAAATATTGATGTTATAAGGGTGCTCGAAAAGGATTTGCTGTACGGCTTCGCTGTTGCGCAAGCTGTGTTTGCTATCCATAAAAGGAACGCCTCCCAATAAAGGTGGATGGTGCATGAAGAGCATAATTTCCTGTTGGTGGGCGTTCAGCTGGACTTTGAGCCAACTCAACTGGGTTTCGGAGACCACTCCAACCGTAGTATCCAGGAAGATAACCGGTCGCCCTTCCCAATAATGCAAAAAATACAACTCGCTGTTTTTGAGCAAAGCTTGCCGTTCAAATACGACGGCCATCATGACCGGATCGTCGTGGTTGCCGGAAATAATATCATAAGGGATGCCCTTATCGTCGAGCTGTTGACGCATCCAGCGATATATCTCCGGATCGCCATGGCGATAGCAAAGGTCGCCCGACAATACCAGGTGTTGAGGGTTAATCTCCTGAACAGCATCCAGCACTTTGAGGAAATTTTCCCGAACATCCACGCCGTAGGTGTTTTCTCCTTCCTGCCCTACGTGCAAGTCGGTTATTTGTACAATTCTCATAGTAAGGTCGCCAAGAATAGGGGTTCAAGAATACGCTACTTAGTAGTGTGCAAAAAATTACTTCCCGATTTATTAAAGCGGACTCACTTAAAATAAACCGTTTAGCCCGCTAAGATAAGGACAAATCAGGAACTTAATTTTTCTGCGTTAGTAGTGTGCAAAAAATTACTTCCTGATTTATCGAAGTCCTTACCCTAGCGGACACACTTGAAGTGAACCGTTTAGCCCCCTAGGGTAAGGACAAATCAGGAACTTAATTTTTCTGCGTTAGTAGTGTGCAAAAAATTACTTCCTGATTTATCGAAGTCCTTACCCTAGCGGACACACTTGAAGTGAACCGTTTAGCCCCCTAGGGTAAGGACAAATCAGGAACTTAATTTTTCTGCGTTAATTAGTCTGCCTAACGGTTGCCTCTGACCAGCTGAATGTAGCCGCTCAGAATTTCCGCAGAAGGCGTAATACCGCTCACCCTCCTTTCATAATAACGGCAAGTGTAGTAATAGGTTCCCTCGGGCACCTCCTTGCCTTGCAAATCACGGCCATCCCAGTTGATATTGGGGTCTTTAGTGGTATAAACCACACTACCCCAGCGATTGAAAATCTGTACGTCCACCTGATCAATAAAGCAATATGGATAAGGCGTGAACAGGTCGTTATGGCCATCCCCGTTGGGGGTAAACGCGTTGGGTAAGTTGTAAAACGGACAGTTATCCACACATATTATATTGCTAAAAGCACTTTCGTTGAAAAAGGTATCTACTGCTGTCAGCGCATAGCAACCCGCGATACCCAATTCAGGCTTGTGTTCAAAATCCAGTTTGCCAGAATCGTCGAAACTAGCTATTAGGGTAAAATCGCTGCCTTCAAACGGCGCAAAATAAATCCTATACCCAGTAACATCATCCGTTTCATCGCATAAATCCATGGGGTTTACCCAAGCTAGTTCATTTTTCAACAATGCTTCATCCGTGCAGTCTATCAGCTGATCACAAACATTACTCACCTCCAAACCAGGCGGACAGGGTGCTACATTATCTACTGGCACACCGCAGGCTTCCTGGCTGTGATTGAAAATAGGATTGATCACCCCTACTATACCATAAGACCCTTGCGTCCGAACTTTATAACAATATTCTTTGCCGTTCAATAAGTCGGTATCCCTGAAGGTAGGCTCATTCACAGTTGCCAGCACCTCAAATTCGCCAAGGGCATTTTGCCGATAAACGACGTAGGTTGAGTTGGTCCAGGGCACATTAGCCTGCCAATTTAAGATATTGGTATTATCGGTGGGTGTGATGGTCAGGAAAACGGAAGAAGCTGGATTGGTTGCCCCCAACAACTTATCGCCCTCCACATAAAAATTAACCTTATAGCTATACGCCTCTTCCAGGGTATTCAAGCCCGTATCCACAAAGCAGGTATCGTTGGCACTTGCAAAATCATCGCTGCTGAAACTAATCCCGATTTCCTCAAATTCATCATCTGACGGATTCAAGCCTTTTGCCCGGAGCAATTCGTAGCGATAAGGCCCGGGATTGAGTAGGGTATCGAGGTCTTCCGCCACTGGTTTCGACCAACAAACCCCTATGAGGCCATTATTTACATCTGTAAATTGCACATCTACATTAGTGATGAGGGGAATATCCCGGCTGAGTTGGACACATATCTCATCGGATGGCAGGCTTTCCACCCGATTGTAGAAAAACAAACCATTGGGCGTTGCCAATGAAAATTCCGCCAATATCCGGTAACAATAAGTTCTACCTCTTTCAACCGATTCGTCTATAAATACATAGCGACCATCCGCCTCTTCGCGGATGGGTGCATTATTGAGTTTGGTATATCCTTTGCCATCCAGGCCAGGACTACAAGTATCGATCGGGAAAATATTGCTGCCCTGTTTTCGCCATACGGTAAAGCCCCGGAAATAATTATCCTCGGCATCTTCACAAAAATAAGGCTTCTGCCAATTAACGACTACTTGTTCGGAAGTAGCTTCTGCCCGCACATCCTCCGGCGCAGGGCCGACTACTTTGATGCGCACCGTTTTGAGTGTTGCCAGCCCAGAGGTATCCCCAAAAAAGTTGTCGGTTGCTTTGAAAACGACCGAATAATACTGATCAGAAATGTGTTCGCAAGCGGTTTGCCATCGAAATACCTTCACGACGGGGTCTTCTTCAAACGAACCAATATTGGGGCCAAAAGTAGCCGGACTAATTGATTCTACAAAAGGACCTCCGAGGGCAGTGAGTCGCACCAATTGGTCTTCTTCCTCAATAGGTGCCGTAGCAGTTACCTCAAATTCCAGCACTTCACCAGCCACAACACAAACCTCATCAAAAGGAGTCATCACTACTGGTGGCAGGTTTTCGCACTCTTTGATCAAAATTTGCATGTCGCGCAGCACCGTATCAATAGCTTGGCCTTGGCGATACGAAACGATAATCATGGCAATATTGTACTCGCCTGGTATCTGCGGAGCATCCCACACGATATCGCCCGTCACTTCATCAATGGTCAGGTTATTCAAAGTTGGGTTGGGCGGGCATAGGTAAGGCCACGTATAATTGGGTACCGTCATCCCCACATCCTGAAGGGGTACCACCAGATGATAAGAAAGGCTGTCTTTATCGGGATCGCGCGCATTGGGGTTGTGTGTAAATACTTGTCCTACACAACCAACATCCACTGGCGGCTGAAGCAAAACTGGCGTGCTATTGCAACCATTGAATTGTGGATTGGCCAGGGTATATGTAGTTTGAATATGAAATCTGATTTGATCGGAATTGGGTGGGTTGACATTTTTGATGCCGCCATTCCGATTGGGATCGGTCATGGATATGGTATAAGTTCCTCTAGTTGGATAAGTGTGTTCTGCTATATAAATATTTTTCTTGGTGTCGTTTTCAAGAAATTCACCTTGAGGTGGATTGCCAAAACCGTTGCTTCTTGCAACCCTTTCACAATGGCCATCTCCCCAGCAAATAGTCAGGGTGTCGCGGTCTGCCGGAATGCTGCTTGCTTTGGTGTAGGTAGTGACGGTCGCCCTCACGGTTAAGCCCTCACAATCCAATTGCTCTACGGTTATCTCGCCCGCTCTATTGTGTGTCGCATATATTTGGGTCAATGGAAGGGCAAAAAACAGCACGCAGAGCGCTATTAAGTGGTGTAATTTATTATACTGCATAACAATAGTTTTAGTGGTGGGATGCTGTTCTCAGAATAAAACGGAAATTACTTAAAAAAAGTTTGCAGTACAAATTTGTAGCTCCCAAAAAGAAACCCTCTCCCGAGGCCGGCTCAAAATTCAGGTTTTAAAAACTTGATTTTTTAAGTCGGCCACGAAAGAGGGCTGCAAAAGTAGTTTTTGTATATTTGTTACCTGCCTTGTTGATCAAACAAGCTAAGGCGGCTATTAATTGTCATCGTCGCGGCCATCATTACCACCGCTGTTCACACCGAAGTGATAGATGTATTCATCACAAGCCAAGTCAGGAACCTGAATGTCTGTATAAATGAAGTTGACGGTATGGCCATCATCTTCATAAACTACATCAATGGTTTCGTAGAAATCGTAAACTGGGCTGGCGACTTCGATCTGCGCATCTTCCGTAGGTACGGTGATGTAAGTGAGGCAACGATCCAGATCGCGGTAAGCCATCCGGAAATCATAGCACTGACCTTTTACCAAGGCCGAAGTGCTGCCCTGACCTGATGTCAAAACACCTAACATGCTCCAAGATTCACAACCGCAAGCGCGATAGAGAATGGGTACCGTTGGAATGATCACTAAGTTGTCGAAGTCAGCGCTGCAAGTACCCTGAACTTGTACGTTTACGGTGAATAAGTTATCGCCTGAAAGTTCATTGGTCAGATCGAAAACAATATTGCCTGTGCAGAGATCGAAAGGTTGACTTTGTTTAATGAGTTCTCCTTTACAATCTTCTGTGAACCCGTCATAAACCTTTAGAACAACTTCACGAGAGGCAACACGCATCATCTGAATGGTTTCGCCATTGTAAAAACGGAAGAAGTTATTGGCAATGCGCACGTTAGTACCTACGTCGATTAATTCAACGTAGAAATAGTGCTCAGGATCGCTGATATCGATTCCCGAGTTGATATTAACCTGGGCACCAAATACGCAGGCAGAGGAAGAAAAGCTCACCAACCAAACAGAAAGGTGCGTTTGCTGATAAGAGACAGCCAACTGACCTTGGTTATTGAAAATGGTCGCTTTTGTCTCGTACTGCCACTGGCCGATTTTTTCATTGAAGCTCCAAACGGTTGCCTCGTCGCCTGCTTTGATGTTTTCGCCCGTATTTGGGTTGTAGATGTTGCTGTTCAGTTGGAACGTAACATCCAATGGCTGAGAGAAAGTCCGTACTTGATCTTCTCCTGAGTACATGTCTAGCGAAATCGCAGCAACCGGAGCAAATGAAAGGCTACCCAAGCTGTATCCATTGGCATCGCGTGCATCATCGGAATAAAGACCGCCGGGAAGGATAGACAAACCTTCACTGCTGTGGAGATCATAATGTACCAGCGTTGATTTGAATTGTCCGGAAAGCTTCTTGCCGCTTTCATTGTACAAAACAGCACCCTGTGGCACAGTTACGCTGACACTTTCTTGCATGCTATTGGATGCTGTTTCCAATTCAATAGCAGCGCTTGTGCCAGATTCTTCGGCACTAAACAGCTCTTTTTCAACAGAAACTGCTTGTGCAGGCTCTGCAATACGAACCAGTTTAATGGTTTCAAAGCGAGGAGTAGTCCCATCAGTAAGAGAGAAAGTTTTAATGCCATCGACGAATCCTTTGCCCTTCACAATGAGGGAAAATTGTAGTGGATTGTCCATGCTAGGCTCATCCGATCTCAGTATCCCGATAGGCAAGATGCCTACGCCTTCGTCGTCCTTGTTGGTGTTAACCACCAAATCTTTTTCTCCTAGTAAGGTATATACTTTGTCAGCATCCTTACCAACTACCTCTACTGTTAGATCCTCTGGCAATATGCCACCCATATTGGCATCAATGATCTGAACAGTAAGTGGATTGAGTAACAAATCGGTGTCCAGATAAACTGAAGTACCATCAGTCAACTTGTCAAAGTTGGTACACGCAAATGATCCAAGAATAAGGAAAGAGAGCGTACCAAAAACATAAAATTTGGTAAAAAAACGTTTCATAACCCGTTAATTTTCAATGGCTTTTATTTAAATTAAACCCTAACCTTAGTGATGCAACTGGCCACCAGCGATAGGTGGACAAGTTGTCTTCAAGTGCTTCTGAGTTAAGCGAATTATGCCGTACAATATTTGTACCATCCAACAGGATATTGGGTTTCCCTTTGTAATAAGTACCCAAATCCAAACTAAACCCCACACGCTTACTCGGCACTATTTTTCCGAAACTGACGCCAAGATACGGATTAATGATTGATTTATAATCAATCTCGGCTGTTAAATATCCAATTTCTTCTGGAGTCAGTTCAATATCATTGAAAGGAATGTTATCCCTCAATTGAAATTTCGCGAAAAAGTAGTTGTCAAAAAAGGCACCAAAGCCTCCTACAAAACGAATATTTGCTTTCCAGGGCTGCCAATCAATCAAAAAATCGATGTTCGAATGTTTGGCATCTAAATCAATCACAGCATATTGCTCGAATCGATTGAGATTGGTTTCATATCCAGCAACAAAAAAATCCATGTGATTAAAGCCTGCCCTCAACCACCAGTTGCTGCTCAATGAAGTGGCAAATTCCAGTCCAATCAAACTTTTGGTGCCAAAATTAAATCCTATAGCCGTTTTGTCCAAGAAACCAACCTTTGTCGGGCTTTCCTCTGCCACGGCAGTTGTTTCCAAATGATTGAGGAGTGTTTCTGTGTCTTGCGCTCGTAACTTTTGTGTAAAAAATAAGATAGTAAGAACCAGAACAAAAGTTAGTTGTTTGGGAACATTCATAAATGTAGTGCTCATATTATAAAGTAGTTTTCAACCCCACTAGATTGTTTTCCTTCCAAAAAAATAAACCAATTAATCCACTGAGGCCAGATTTTAAAAATCGCTTCGTTGTGGTAAGTAGAAAATGCCTCTGAATTGAGATCGCCTCTCCCGGTATTATTTTAATACTTCGGTTGTGTCTAACGGAAAGGGGGAAAATTGGTTACAGCAAATTAAAAAAATATGAGCTGATTTGCTATTTACTTATTGAATAAAGCAATAAGCATGAAAATTTGATGCAAGTGTTATCATGAAAGTGTATTGAACTTAATTGCAAAAGTAAGAAAAAAATCGATTCATGTCAAAAAAAACACCGCTTTATGCAAAATCATTTTCGAAACCGCTATATTTTAGGCAGCTTGCCGTGGGGAAAATACTGGAAATACAATTGTTCTAAGTAGTTGAAGGTTGGGAAATTGGTCAATATGAAATGGTGCTCCATGGCATCGGCCAGGTTAGTTTTTGAAAAAACAACATTATTGTTCAGCAGTGCTTTTTCTGCAAATTGTTTGGAGGCAGCTCCATTAAAATACAGATGCGCGATTAGCCCCAAAAAGTTGTTTAACTTATAATTATCCTCATTGTCTCTGTCCATGATTTCGGACAATACATTGGATACAATTTGATATTGCATGCGTTCCAAAGCTTGCACCCCTATAGCAAAAAGTTTATCAGAAGAATAGGGCACCAAGGTCAGGGTATTTAGTGCCAAAGGCATAATGTCGGGATAGTCTTTTTTTAGAGAAACAATCGCAATTTTATAAATACAGTCTTTAATGGCGCGCGCTGCATTGCCATAAATGGGTCGGCTAGCAGAAGCCTCCTCGTTGCCCATACTTAATTTGATCAAAATACCCTTGTAAATTTCAAGTACATCTTCCATGTTTTTGCGACTGCCTGGTTCCAGTGAATTGGCAACGACCAGCCCAATCGATCTGACTAGTAAAGAAATATTTGGTGTATCCTCATAGATTTCTTCCTCCAAATGCTTTAATATTTTTTCCAGCGCTTCTATGACAAAACCCGTTTCCAGCCCACCTTTAGAATAAATACCCAAGTGTTCCAGGTCTTTGTAGTAATCCCCTTCTATCCCTTGTCCCTGTTTGTATTGCCTCAGAATTTTCCCCTGTATGATTTCTACCGTTTTGGCGCGATACCCTTGTGATTGAATCAAATTGAAATAGAGGTAGCGCAGTGCATGCCCCAACATGAAAACAAATAAGGTGGTACTCAAAATGCAACGCCACAAAGGCAATGGAAAAGCGGGGCACGATTGGATGGGAAAAGCTAATAACAGGATGAACAAGAGCAAAACTGGTTGTAAAACCAGTGGCTTTATAATGTGGGACAAATAGTTTTTGTTGCTGATGCGACGGATATCATCGGGCAAAAAAATCTGGCTCACCAGCGTAGGAATACCCAGTAAGAATACAACGACAGTAACCGCCATTTCTGCCATCAACTGTAGGTAGTCTTCGTTCATATATCAATGAGGATGTGAGGATGCGAGAATGCGGGGTGTGGTATGTCAGCACGGTACTACGCTAAAGCCAGCTATGCTAATGACTCGACTGGCCATTTTTAGCTACTTCGCGAATAAAATCCAATAGCGCTGTGTGTGGCATCATGGCGTTTTTACGTCGGTATTTGACTTTAGCCAAATTGAGCTTAGCCAAATCTGCTTCCAGTTCTTCCCGCTGCTCTACAGTAAATACGCCATAGCGATGGGCGCCGGAATTTTGATGAATTTTCAAATTGGGCTGCGGCCCCAGGTCACTGAAAATAGACTTCAACAATTCCAGTCCCAAACGGCTAGAGTCTGAGCCATTTTTAAATTGTAATTGCTGGTGTAGTTTAACCCACACCTCATCCCTTCCAGGTGGAATGCGGATATCGATGATAACGATGTCGTAAATCCGGCTATTCAAATAAAAGTAGGCTTCAGAAGCGCTCGCAGCTATATCGAGCTTGAAGCGGCCATCAACATAAACCGGACTGGTCAATTCGTACAAATCATTTTCAGCATTATCCTCTATCCAAAGAACCTTCATTTGTTCCATGTTTTTGTTTAATTGCGGGGTAATTGTATCAACACCTTCGTGACAAAAGGGCTGCTAAAATCATTTTTCAAATTGCCCAATGTAGGCGTACTGCTAATTTGAAGGATACCTCCATGCTTTTCGATCACTTTTTTAGAATCGTATAAGCCCAAACCGGTGCCGGGTCTGCGCTTGTCGCTGGAATGAATACCTCGGTATCCCACCTGATAGATCAGCCCTTGCTCCAGTTCTTCGGGGGTGATGCCTACGCCCCAATTCTCTACTTCCAATTGTACCCATTCTTGTTGTAAATTGGCGTTAACAGAAACGAAGGCTTTTGCCGGTTCTTTGCGGGTCCAACTGTATTTAATGGCGTTGTGAACAATATTCAATAAGGCACGCATCAAGTCTTCTTCATCTCCATTGATGTAGCTGTTTTTGATGGCGCGGATATTGAGGCGCACTTCGATTCCGCGAGAAGTGGCATATTCTTCCAAAACCTTTAAAACCGCGCCTACGAGTTCGTATAAATCTATGCGCTGTATGCCCGTTTTCTTTTTAACCGGGCTCAAAATATAACTGCGCAAATTATGGACGCTCGATTCCATTTCCAAAACGGTATCCACACTTCGCTGCAAGGTAATAAGGCTACACAATCGCAGTATCTCCCGCAGGTGGTTGCGAATATCTTTTACCCACTCTCGGGAAAAATTGCCTATTGAAGCCTGCTCCCCTACCATTTCGCGGATGCGTATGGTAGCATTCCGAATGTTTGGGATTTCCTGCTTTTCCCCTTTGCCTTCTATAAGCGATAAAAGACGCATCAATTCGGCGCTGAATGTATTGGTATCATCCGATTCTGTATCCAGTTGATGGCCTATTTTTTCCAGTGATTGTCTGAGGCCAGCTATGCTTCCATGGAGTTGTGCGCTGATTTTATTTTCGTCTAACTTTTCTTTGCCACTTATTTTAAGGCTTTTACCTGAGAAAGAACGGATCACAGCATCCATAGCCTGCTTGGCATTGATCAGAGTAGAGGAATAAGAATGCAGTACTTTCCCAATATCAGTCGTCAACTCCTGCAACTGTTGTCGGGTTTCAAGGTAATCGGTGATGTCCTTTTCAGCGCCCAAGTGACCAATAAAACGCCCCGCAGTATTTTTCAGCGATTTGGCATGGACTTCATACTGCCTCACTTCGCCTTTGCCATTGTAGGCGGTGATCCAATAATCGATGATCTCGTTTTTATGGATCAACTCCTCTTCAAAACGCCTCATTTCTTCATCGGAATGATAAAACTGGCGCATGTCTTTTCCGATCAAGTCTTCGGGCGTTTCGGCTCCTCTGTTATTGGCAAAACGGGTATTGCAGTGCTTCAGGATGTGCTCCTCATTGCGGTTAATTTCTATCCGATACAAGCCAATGGGTACTTCATTGACCAGTTTGAAATACAACGCCTCTGTCGTTACGTCATCAAGAATGCCCTCCATCCCAGCGAACTGTCCCGATGCATTGTAAACTGCTCTGGCACTCATCGAACCGGTGAACTGTCCGCCGTTTTTTGTCTGATGCTCCTGAATGCGATTGAAAACATGGCCTGATTCCTTCAATTGTTCGATGATCTGTTCGAGGTCTTCAGACTTACAGAAAAATTCATTCAGCGGAACGTCCTTCATCTCCTCCAAACTGGAATACCCATGCATTTGTGCAAATCGATTATTGGCATGCACCAAACCCCGCCCCTCTCTGATGTTAAAAATACCTACCTGCAAATCGGCAAACAGGCGGTCGTAGCGCTGATTTTTAGTCAATGGGATCATTAGGCAGACCAATCCCATGATCTGATGGGTTGCATCATCCCAAATGGCCAGGCTGTAGTCCCAAACATGTTTGGCGTTTGCGCCAATTTTCAAATCGATCACGGTACTTTTTAACCACTGACCCGATGGCATGTCGTGGAGGCGTTCCAAATGCTGCTCCCGGTCGGAAGGATGGATGTAATAAGCGCTGATGGTGTCCTGAAAGCTTACTACCTGGGGTAGGTCAAATAAAATGCGGCATTCTTCATTGTACTTCAAGAAAGTGCCGTCCAGGCTTACTAAGAAGACAGGGAATGGCAGATTCACACACTGTTGAAAATGGTGATCGGCGAATTGGATGGTCTTGTGATAATCTGCCGTCATTACAATTTTCCTGCTGTTGATGACTGCCGAACGGCGAAGTTAAGCCTTTTTTATGTATATTCACAGTGTATTGCTATTTAGTTGTATGCAAAAAACTACTTCCCAATTTATCCGAGGTCCTTACCCTAACGGACACACTTGAAATGAACCGTTAAGCCTGCCAGGGTAAGGACACAATCGGGAACTTAATTTTTCTGCGTCACTTAATTGTTGCACAGGTGGGTTGCTTCAATGCTGGCATCGGAATCAAGGGACAACGTTTCTAGCTGCAAAAATCTTAGGCGCCCAGTAATCATTGTTGGTAATGTTATCCACTACGACTCCTCGCTGCGTGCTGTGAATTACCTCTATCCCTTTGTCACTATTGGCGACCACCATGGCCACATGAAATATTTCAGAATCGGGCGAGCGCTTGAAAAAAATCAGATCTCCGGGCTGTGATTCATCTATTTTTACTTTTTTTCCATCGTTAACTTGAGTCCTGGAGCTACCGGAAAGCTGTATGTCAAATTTTTTCATCACATACCCTGTCAGGCCAGAACAGTCAAAGCCTTTGGGATCTTTGCCCGCATATTTATAGGGCTTGCCGAGCTGTTTTTTGGCATAAGCCACAATTTCTTTACGAAGTCGAGCCTCTTCCGAATCGGAATGGGTAGCCGATTCGTCTTCAGCAACACTTTCTCCTCCAGAGCTTGAGCGAGCGGGAGGGTTGTTCCGCAAAGGCAGATTGGCGCTAATATCACAGGCGTAGAGGTTCAGCCAGATATATAGACCGGCTGCCAAAATGGTTAAACGGTTTTTGGACATTTTAGCGATTGTATTGATTCACCAGCAGCATAACGCCTGGACTTTCAAAATAGTGTTGAAGGCCAAACCGATTAAGCTTTTTTTAATAAAAGCCTCGCTTTACTAATTACCTAAGGACACCAGATTGGCAAACAATCGAAAAGCACCAGGCACCCCGGCAGGTAGTTCTCTAAACCAGGAATAGCCCGTATAAATATAATAGCCTTTGCCATATTGGGCTACCAACAACCCCCCATTTCGGGCAGGCTCGTCGGGGTCGTTGCAGGATAACAAGGCCGTGTAACGTTCGTCCCATTCATTGGGAAAATACAGCCCGCGCTCCTGTATCCAGCCTTCAAAGTCTTTTTCTGTAATTTTATTCGGTGTATTCAGCAGCGGATGGTTTGGCACCAGAATATTAACGGAGGCCGTTTCTACGGAGACCCGATCTCTGGAAATTTTGAACGGGTACGGCCCGATTTGGTCGGCGGGCATCACCAGGTCGGACGTGGTATTGTATTGAACCACCAGCGTACCGCCATTTTCCACATACTGCATCAACCTGGTTTGGTGAAATTTCATGCGCTCATTGGTGTTGTAAGCCCGTATGCCCACAACGATGGCATCGTACTGCTCCAAAGCACCACTACTCAGGGCCTCGTCGCTTAGATTGGTCACTTCATAACCCATTTGGGTCAAATAATCGGCCACTTCATCGCCAGCCCCCATGATGTAGCCCACTTTTTCACCTGCTTTTTTAAGATCCACCCGGACTATTTTTGCTTGATTTTCCTGCACTACTGTTTGGGTAGGGATGTGGTCGTAAGCCACAACGATCAATTCATCATCGTAGGTACGGCCATTGAGTACAACAGTGGCCTTCAACTCTGCTTCTTGCTGATCGTTGGGTGGAAAAACCTGAAAATGCAGGCGCGCTTCTTCTCCTTTTAGCTTGAGCTCAAATTCCTGTACCGCCGGCTCTATGCGCCAGCTTTTGGGATGATCCAGGCTCAATTGGCCTTTGATATTGGCTTGTCCGGCTTTGACCACCACTTCAATTTCCTGCGGCTGATCGCTGGCAAAAACATAGACTTTTTTGGCCATATTGGCAAATACGGGTGGTATAACCTCAAAAGGGCGATATACTTCGCCTTTGACCGAGTCGGTTTCTTTGTAAACCACATCTCGAACAAAGCTCAGCGTCTCCCCTTCTATTTCCAATACAAACTGAACGCTTACGCGGCGCGGTGTTTCCGGCAACCCGCGCAATGCCTGATCTTCTACGTTATACATGCCCAATGGATGGGGTTTTCCCAACCAGTAGGGCGTCGAGTAGTCCAATTGTTCGGACAAAGGAAGTGTGTAGGAAAATTGATATTTTTGATTGAATTCCAAGGACAGGTTCAATAGGCTATCCACCTTGCTGGGTAAAAAAGTTATTTTGCCTATTTGGACAACTTGTGGGGAACGGTTCACCATTTCCACATTGAGTTTAACCGTTTCGCCCGGACTTGCCCAATAATCGGCTGCCGTCACTTCCGCAAAAAGCCCCATGCAAGCCAGAATAACTTCTTTAATTTCGGCTATTTTCACCTGTTTCCAATGGCCGTCCTCCAGACCTTGCATTTCCCGGTAGGCGGCTATAAGGCCGGGCACACTGGCATATGGCCGACTAAAGTTGAAATTTTTCTCCACCTCAGCCAGCAACTTACCTACTTTTTCACCGCCTTTCACCCGCGTCCAGGAGGTATTGATTCCGTCAAAGAGGTTTTCTTTATTTACTGGCATATCGCCTTTGAGCAATAGCAGGTATTCACTTTGGGATCCCCTGGCACCGGCTGAACCAAATCCCTGGCTTTTGTGCATACTGCGGCTGTCGGCGGCGATCTCTCCATAAGATTGGCCTCGTTCAGGATAATAGCCGCCTACATCCACACTCATCATATTCGTTTTATCGGCTTTGTCAAAGGCTTCCTGACTGCCGTAAAACCACCAAGATGTATTAAAAAACAAGCGCTGAGGCTGCCAGGCATCGACCTGAGCCAATTGCTCGGGGTATGCCTCCTTTTTACCCGCCAAATCAAAGGCTTCAAAAGCTAAAATAGCTGAACCGGTATGATGGCCATGTGTTCTGCCCGCAGAATTGTGGTCAAAACGGTTGATGATCACATCGGGCTGCCATTTGCGAATGGCCCACACCACATCGGCCAGTACATCGTCGCGCTGCCAAATGTTGAACGTCTCATCGGGGTGTTTGGAATAACCAAAATCATTGGCCCTTGAAAAAAACTGCGTACCGCCATCCGTTCTGCGTGCTGCCAACAGCTCTTGGGTACGAATCACGCCTAGCAATTCCTGAATTTCTGTACCGATGAGGTTTTGACCGCCATCGCCTCTAGTGAGGGAAAGATAGGCAGTTTCCGCCTTCACTTCATTGGCCAGATAGGTAATCAGGCGGGTATTTTCATCGTCCGGGTGAGCGGCTACATAGAGCGCAGAACCCAAAAAACTCAATTTTTGTATGCCTTGATGGATATCGGCAGCAGACCATTTTTTAGGCGCCTGGGCTTGAAGGGTCCAGCTAAAGACAGTTGCGAACAATAAAATTGCAGTCAAACGAAAAGCCATAAAACTTGTTTTTTCAATACTCCAATGCAATATAGAAAAGCTTTTCGCGGAAATAAGTTTAGCCTTACAGTCAATTTATTAAAAATCCGTTCAATCCCTATTTTTGTACGACCTGATTGTCAAGAACCCAAAATCAAGACGAATGACTGAGCCTACTTTCCATGTTTCACTAGCCGAAGCGCTAGAAAAAGTCAAAACCAACGCCGCGCCATTCATACCGCTTTTTGAACACGGCAGCCTATACGTTGAAATGTATCAGCCCGATAAAATAGACCATCAACAACCCCACACCCGCGATGAGGTGTATGTAATCGCAGCGGGAGGTGGGACTTTTTTATACGAAAACCAGGCGATTGCTTTTGAAAAAGGGGATTTTCTTTTTGTCCCGGCGGGCGTCGTTCATCGCTTTGTGGATTTTACAGCCGATTTTGCAACCTGGGTGCTGTTTTATGGGCCGGAAGGGGGAGAGAAGGAGGGGGGGTAGTTTCTGGTTTTTTACCCGGCTGATCCCGCGAAAAACGCGGGAGAGGACGGGCAAGCAGAGCTAGAGCTAGGCTTTGTTTCTGGTTTCCCTTGCCACGTCCGATCCAACTGAGGCCGATACGCTTCAGCTGGATCGGACGGAGGCAAGTAAGCTTGAAACTTAAAACTTCACATAATCTTCCGGGTCAACGGGTTTTCCTTTGTGCCACAGCTCAAAATGCAGGTGCGGGCCATTCGACATGGTTCCCGTATTGCCGATGATGGCTACTGCTTCCCCAGCCTTTACAAAATCCCCGACTTCTTTCAGCAGTTCAGAGTTGTGTTTATAAAAAGTGATGATGTTGTTGCTGTGTTGGATGCCAATGGTATTACCTGTTTCCATCGTCCAATCGGCAAAAAAGATGTACCCATCCAGGGCCGATTTGATGGCTGTATTTTTAGGTGCCAGTATATCCACACCATAATGATTTTTATCTATCATGTAATGTGCGCTAATGGTCCCAGTTATAGGGGGTACAAAGAATATTTGTTCCAGAGGCACATCGCGTGGAGAAAAATTAGCTGTTTTGCTTTTTCGGGCTGCATCGCCCACCTGTAGCAACTCTACTTCCTGCCGCAGCATTTCTTCCTGCTCTGAAACATCTACCCTGCTCTGAGTATCTTCTACAATATTCCAGTCGGCTTTTTCTACATCGTCTTCCGTCTCTACATCCCCCACCAACATCCGACGTACCCGTTCTTCATATACCTGTCGGGCTTCTAGCTGATCTTCCAGTGTTTTTACCTGCCGATAAAGCGACTCCACAGCTTCCCTGTTATCCCCGCCGTTGCCATAACCCGGTATGTAGCGCTTCAGTGGGGTATAAAAAATAGCCAACACCACCAGCAAAGCGCCCAATACTAAAATAGTACTCACGGCGGTGTAAACATTCATCAAAGTCAATTTGTAAGAACCTACTTCCTCGAACGTTTCGTTGTTCATGATAATCAGGCGGTAGGTATGCCTCATATTATCCTTAATCCTGCTCCAACGGCTGCCTTTGGTATCTTTTTCACCTGCCATCCCTTGTTCCTTTTGCCGCAATAACGAAAATTGCTGTTTGAAGTATTTGAATAATAAAATAATTTTGCGCCTCTGCGTTAATAAAGAGGGTTCACTCAATAAATAACGCTTGTACAAAGTTTTGTGTGACAAAAGTACGCTAAAAAGCGCAATTTCTTTTTTGATCACTATTAAAGGGATAGGATTTTGAGAAAATCAAACAAAATAGCACTCGGTTTAGGCATCGTTTTTCTGTTAGCGGCCTGTACAACAACCAAAAGTAGGAAGGATACTTCTGCATTGGGAGAGTTATACCACAATACAACAGCCCACTATAATGGCTATTTTAATGCCAATGAATTGGTGCTGTTTAGTACCCTTACGCTGGAGGAACAACATGAGGACAATTACACCCAATTGCTGCCCATGTATCCCTTCATCATTTCGGAAAATGCCCAGTCTGTAACACCGGATATGGACTTGGCAGTCGAAAAAGTGGCCAAAGTGGTCAGCCTGCACCCGCAAAGCAAATGGTCAGACGATTGCTATCTCCTAGCGGGAAAAGCCCAGTTTATCAAACAGGATTACGAATCGGCTGAAGAGACTTTCCGTTACCTGGTCAATGAATATACGCCAGACCAACTGGACGATAAAAAGGCAGCAGGCAATGCCCCACGTACCAAGCAGCAAAAAGAA
This sequence comes from uncultured Saprospirales bacterium, assembly GCA_937864265.1. GTDB lineage: Bacteria > Bacteroidota > Bacteroidia > Chitinophagales > Saprospiraceae > CALMIR01. Next base: position 29,147 of record CALMIR010000030.1, read on the forward strand.
AAGGAAAGGGCTAAAGTAAAAGCAGAGAAGGAGAAAGTGGCTAAGGCAAAGCGCAACGAGGCCAAAAAAGCCAAAAAAGCACGTGAAAAATACAACAAACAAGTACGCAAAAAGCGGAAAAAAGGCAAAACAGTACCGAAGCCTTCGATTTTAGAAAAAGCAACGGAAGAGGAAAAAGTGGAAGAGGTAGCGGAAGAAAAAGCGGAGGAAGCGCCTGAAAAAGAAGATAAGGACGATACCGGCGAAGATGGCTTCCTGAAGCATCGCCCTGCTTATCAAGAAGGCTTACTTTGGCTGTCTAAAACCCTGATCGAAAGGGATAATTACGATGCGGCACAAAGGTATATGAACCAATTGCAGCGCCAACCTGGTATTTACAAGGATGTAAAAGCTGAATTGGCCGCCGTGCAAGCCTACTACTACATCCACCAAAAGAAATACGGCAACGCCATACCTGCTCTTGATGAAGCCATCACCCTGGAAAAAGACAAAAAACGCAGGGCACGACTTTCTTATATTCAGGCTCAACTCTTTCAAATGCAGGGCAATACAGCTGCTGCCTTCGCTGCTTATCAGCGTACGCTAAAATCCAGTCCGAGCTACGAGATGGCTTTCAATTGTAAAATGAATATGGCACTCAATTCTGCCAGCAACACGGAAGCACGAGCCAATTTGGAAAAGCTGCTCAAAGATGAAAAAAACGAGCTTTTCAAAGATCAGATTTATTTTGCCTTGGCTCAGCTCGACTTACAAGCGGGCGATAAAGCCAATGCCATTGTCAACTTGCGCCAATCGCTGAAATACAGCCGCCAAAACCGCGCGCAGAAAGCAGAATCTTACCTCACTTTGGCCGATCTCTACTATGAAGCCGAAGAATATGTCAATGCTAAAAATTACTACGACAGTACGCTGCAAGTATTGGCTGGATCGGACGAACGTCACCTGAAAATTACGCGGTTGAGTCAAAACTTGAAAGATATTGCTGTAAATATTGAAACCATCGAATTGCAAGACAGCCTTTTGGCTATCAGCGCGCTTTCAGAAGATGAACAAAAAGCACTGGCACTGGAAATACGGCAAAAAGAAGAAGCTGCCCGCTTAAAGCAAATAGCCGATGCCGCAGCTGCTCAAAATAAAGTAGGCGCAGCTGGGCCGCGCAGCGCAGCGCTGCCTGGACCGGCCCTTAAAAAAGAAAGCAATTTCTTCGCCTACGACGACCGGGCGGTAAAAAGGGGGGTCAAGGAATTTGCCCGCCGATGGGACAATCGCCCGCTGGAAGACAACTGGCGGCGATCCAATAAAAGTGCCTCCAATTACTTCGATGATGAGGTCACAGAACCAAAACCTAACACCGACTTCTTGACGGAAGACGATTTGAGCAAGTACTTGAAAGATGTTCCCAAAACAGACGCTCAAATAGCTACTGCGCGCATCAAGCTGCAAGAAGCCATGCTGAAACTGGGTTCTCTCTACCGCGAACGATTGGAAAATTACCCCAAGGCCATCGCTGTACTCACTGAGCTAGACAACCGATTCCCTGGCAATAACTATGAAATGGATGCCTGGTACCAACTTTATTTGTCGCATCTGGCCTTGAATCAAAGCAGTCAGGCTCAAGTTTATGCCGATAAAATCATATCCCAATACCCGAATTCTAAATATGCTCTGGTGATTCAGAACCCCAATTATGGGGATGAATTGGCCAAAGAAGAGCGCCAACTGAACGACTATTACGATGCTGCTTACGCCTCGTTCACCTCTGGCAACTACCGGGATGCTTATGATAAAAGTGTATCGGCTCGCCAAGTATTTGGAGCGGCTAATGTGTATCAGCCTAAATTCGCCTTGTTGGCAGCTATGTCCTCCGGCAATTTGGAAGGGAAAGAAGCTTATGTAAATGCGCTCAAAGAGGTCATTGCTAAATACCCCAATACCGATGAGCAGCGCCGCGCCCGGGAAATCCTTCGCTTATTGGGTGAAAACACGGCTAGCTTGCCCGGGGGTGCAGCTGAAGAATCGCAGCAATTCGTTATGAACGAAAGCCAGGTGCATTACATGCTCATCTTGTTCGAAGATCCCAACGTTGACCTCAATGCCGCTAAAATTGATGTATCGGATTACAATGAAAAGTACCATAAAAATCAGCGCCTACGCATATCCAATATTTTCCTCGGCGATGATCCTAAATCCAGGCTGCCACTATTGGTACTCCGCCGCTATAAAGATCAGGCAGAGGCCATGGATTATTACCAAGAGATAGCTAAAAATGCTGAGCAATATATTGATGACAGCATGCGCTATGAGGTATTCCCCGTCACACAGGATAATTACCGCCAGGTGTTAAAGGAAAAATCGCTGACCAATTACAAGCTTTGGTTCGAGGCTAATTATAAGTAAGTTTCAGGTTTTCCTGCCCCCGTCCGATCCGGAGTCGTCCCGCCCGGATTGATCCGGCCGGGCGGGCGAATCCCGCTTTCGGCGGGAGGCGGGTGGTTTCAGGACAGGTCAGCTGCCGCCTTGCTCTTCCAGTACACGAAATATCCTGCCGTTGCAATCAAAGGGTGTCTGGGCTAGCGCTGGAATGGACAATAAAAAAACACTTAATCCTGCAAATACGCCATATATAGGTTTGATCATTTGTAATAGCATTTTAATGCCATCCTTGCGCACAAACAAAAGGATAGATAGCTTCTAAAAAATATAACCGCATGTTGAAAAGGAAAGAGAATATTTAATATAATTTGTTAATTCTCTATTATATTTATAGAAAATTTGGATTAAAAATGATATTTATAAGCGATTTGTAAAAAAACGGACGTTTTTAAAATAATATTTGGCCTTTTCGAGCCTATTTTAGGGTTAATCACCTATCGCCTATAGCTGTTTTTTTATCTGGAAACTTTCCACGCTTTTTCTTATATTTGTAGAAATTGTCAAAAACTTAATACCATGCGCAACGGCGACACCACCAAACTGAAAAACATGAGCCTGGAAGCTTACATCGCTTTTGAGGAAAGGGCTGAAGTGCGCCATGAATTCAACAACGGTCAACTCATCCCCATGCCAGGTACCACAGATAAACACAATGACATTTGCCTAAACTTAGCAATTATATTTAGGCATTTGCTTAAAGCATCTTCTTGCAAAGTATATATGGAAAGCGTAAAAGTGCAAATTTCCCACCGAAAGCATTACACCTACCCAGACATCTTCGTTACCTGCGATGAACGCGATCAAGAAGATGCCTATATCAAACGCTATCCACTAATTATTGTAGAAGTTGCCTCTCCATCTACCAAGGTTTATGACAAAACGGATAAGTTTTTAGATTACCGGAAAATCAAATCCCTGCGTCATTACCTCGTAGTTGACACGGAAAATGAACTGGTCGAATGCTATTCGCGAAAAAATGGCAATAGCTGGGTATCGGAGGTGTACTTTACCAACACGGATCTGATTGCCTTAGAAGCGCTTGGCATCAATTTGCCTATGTCTGCTATTTATGATCAAATTCAAACGCCATAACAGCTCCCGCACTCACCCAACGTAAATATTCCCTCGATGAATACCTGCTCCGGGAGGAAAAGGCAACGGAAAAACATTTTTTTGAAAATGGGAAAATCATCCCCATGCCAGGAGGTACTGCCAACCACAATCTCATCGCTACCAATACGACAACGGCATTCAACATAGCCGTTCGACAGAAAAGGGAGAAATTCCTTGTATTTAACAGCGATATGAAAATCTGGATACCCCAACGCAGCACGGCCCTCTACCCCAATGCTTTGGTCATTGCCCAGGCACCGATGTTTTATAGCAATCGCAAAGACATCATCACCAACCCACTATTGATTGTTGAAGTTTTATCGCCGGCTACTGAGGACGAGGAATACGCCCGGGGCAGTAAATTCATTGACTACCGCACCATCCCAAGTTTTCAGGAATACTTGTTGCTGCGCCAAGATCAAGCCCTCGCCCACTTGGCTACCCGGCAAGGTGAAGATACCTGGCGTATGCGTGATTACACCGGATTGGAGGCATCCATTCCCTTGGAATCAATAGGTTGTAGCATTCAAATGGCCGACTTGTATTATAATATTGATTTCGCGGCAGCGGAATAATCAGTCTTTATTCAGAGGTATTTCCGTTATTTTGCTTTCACTACCCCGTACCAGAAAATGAACATCCTTGGCTGCATTAGAAATACTAAAAAGCAGTTCCACCTCCTTGGTCTCGCCGGGTTGTACGCTAATCACCGACAAGTCGCTCTCCGTACGGGTCGCATCCTCCCCTTCGCGCATCAAAAACAGGTCGCTGAATAATTGTGCTTCGTGCCAACCTTCATGGACATTTTTCACAGCCAACCGGATAGTAAGGTATTGATGGGTAGGATCCTTTGCTTCCGCCGTGATTCCCCGAATCGTCAACTGACACCTGACGCCAAACGGAGGAATTTGCATGTACCAACTACTCATGGTAGGTTTCCAATCTGCTGCCTTTTCCTTTGACTGTGCTGCTGTAGATGCTCCTTCTTCGACTGAAGCTGATGGGGTCTCTTTTTTATTAAAATAAATGGCGCCCAAGCTAATCCCCAGCAGACACACAATTAGGATGCCCAAGACGCGCCTATTGCGCTGCCTTTTTTTGAGCGATTTGCTAAAAAAAACCACCTGTACATCCATGTCATCTTCCGTTTCATCGTGGATGAAATCCAAAAGTGCGGCATTGATTTCGGTTAAGGCTTGTGGATTGGCGATGCCCAAACGCTCCTCTTTGCGCCATTGTTCGTAGCGCGCAGCCAATAGTACGATCTCTTTTTGTGTGCCAGCAGGAAATTGCTTGATGGCTTCAAGCAGCAATTCTATCGCCCGGCTGGTTTCTCCAGTGGCAATGGATTGTTTGATGACCTGAAAATTTGCTGCCATAATAAGGTAGTATTGCGGTTTAAATCCTACAAACTTCCATCCACATCCCCGATTTTATAGCTAAATTGATGACCTACTCCTCACCTGCCCCTTCCAACAGCCAGCCTACGTACACTATTTTCCATTCGCCATTGTGTTTTTCCAAGATACGGGTTTCGCGGCTCAAGCCAGGCATATCCATCAGGGAGTCGCCTGTATCTTCGCCATACTGATCAAAGGTGAGCCAAGCTACATCCTGGAAAATTCGCAGGTTAATATTTTCTCTTCTTACTTTGTTTGCCGTTGGGTTGGGTTCCGGACTTTCTTCCATGTGTGCCTTTGTACGGGCACTGCGTTCTTCCCAGCCACTAACTACCGTCACACCGCCAGCCTGCCACCAACCCAAGGTTCTGATATAGGGTTCATGGGCCCAATAGGAGGCAAACTTTTCAAAGTCTTTGTTCCAAAAAGCTTCCGATTCGCCATCAATGACTTTCATAATGGCCTCTTTTTCGCCTTCATAGTCGATCGCAGGTGGATTGGTCGGTATATCTGCCTCTGGCGAACTTGAAGGCTGACAGGAAGCCAAAAATAAAACCAAGCCGAAGCCATAGACAAAGAAAATGGGTTTCATGGTATGATATATTTATTAGGTATTTATCCAGCCGATGGCTCTTTCCCGATGTGCTTGAGGTAAAATTTCCAAACCTCGTGCGCCACGTCTCTACCCAATTGCAAACCCGCTACATTATCCGCTTGGATGTGGTACCCACCTAGCACCCTGGAAATACCCGCCATATTGGCTGTTTCCGTAAAGGTAGGAAATTCAAGCGTTACTTTTTCACCTAAATGATCCGGGTCGGTGAGCGCTCCTGCCACCAGTTCTACTTTTTCGCCAAAGGCATCGCTGCCGGTGTATAGTTTTAATATTTCCGAACAAGCACCACTGACGCAACTGTGGCCAGAAACATAGCTTGGGAAAGGAGGACACAAAAAAGTTTCCGGTGAGTAAGGCCGCCATTGGTTTCCTTTCATATCCACCATACCCTTGCCTGGGCCACCCCATGCTTTGATGACTTGATCTTCGTAGTATTGGTGCACCAAAGCATACGGCCTGGCAAAATCGTAATACATTTTTGTATCCCAAGCCGCAATAAAGGCATCCATGGCTGCCATCTGATTCAGAAAATACATTTTCACATCCTCGTCCAGGGTATGCTGATCCCTTCTGGAAACATCCTGGGCAAATTTCAGCCAATGCCCTGCTTGTTGAACGGATTTTGGGCCATCGCGCATGAACTCCACCAAGGCTTTTTGCTCATCGGTCAGGTGGGCTTGTAGTTCGATGACTTCCCGAACTTCTTTTTCCAATTGCTCAGAACCTATCATGGGCGGTGGGCCGGGGCGGAATTGATCGGCAGATTTTAGTCCAAGCGGCTTGACCTTGTCCCAGTATGGGGTCAAACATGCTGGTGCAAAACGCCCGCCTTTCCCATCTGAAAAGTATTTGGGTTGCCAGCGGTTCGGATCCACGTTTTTATCCACACTGTTTACAGGCGTGTAATTCACGTAATTAAAATAGGGTGTCCCATCTGAGCCTTCCTCTTCCCCATATTGGTTGGAGCCATCATTTTTCCTGGCTTCGATGACAGCCAGAGCCGCCAGATTGCCTATTCCAACTGGCGTATTGGGATCCAAAGAAGCATCATCCGGGTTAAGTCCTTGCTCTTGCATGAATTGCCGGAACAGCAAACTATCGGAAAAGAAATACTCGTTCATGGCCCGATATGCTGCATAGCAAATGGCTATTTTTTTGTTCTCCTCCGTTTGTTCTGCCACTGGTCGGCGTTCAACATCAGCCAGATATACCGGAGTGGCTTGCTCATCAAACCTGGACCAGGCATCAAAAACTGCCGTAAATATCAGCCCCAAGTACCGCGAAGTAATGGTGGGGCGAGGATTGAATTTCTCCGTATCATTGGCCGTAGCCACAAGTGCTAGCGCTCCAATTTTATACGCCACATTATCCTCTCCCTTGGCAACAGCTTGTGCAGTTGCCGCTTCTGTCCCCTGCTGGTTTTTGCAACTGGAAAAGATCAAACTGCCAACAATCCAAACAAAAAGTAAACTAATCCGATTCATTTTACATCATTTAAAAAACACAGTTATTAAACCCCATCACATCATACCCCAAGCTTCCATATGGCGTTTTGTAAAGCACTATTGTTTATACCCCCAGTTCTGCACGCACGGCATCCAATATGTGGCGAACTGCCGCATCCGAATCGGCTTGGGCATATATCCTCAGTACCGGTTCTGTGCCCGAAGGCCGGATCATCACCCAATCGTCACCTTGTAGCAAAAACTTATACCCATCAATGGTTTCCAAGCCACTTACTGCATAGGGGCCGAAGTGCTCATAGGTTGCAGCGTTGCAATTGGCAATGATGGCTTGTTTTTTGGCCTCCTCCAGGTGCACATCGTCGCGGTCGAACGCAAAAGCGCCAACGATGGCATATACTTCTTCGATGAGTGCTTCCAGCGATTTCCCTGTCTTAGCCATGAATTCCAGGATCATCAAGCCAATCCAGATGCCGTCGCGCTCCGGGATATGGCCTTTTACGGCCAGGCCGCCCGATTCTTCGCCGCCTACTATCACGTCTTCCTCGGCCATGATTTCGGCGATGTATTTGAATCCGATGGCAGTAACTTCGTAATCCAAACCAAAATGCCGGGCCAGCTTCTTCATTTTATCGGTCACCGAGAACGTGATGACCACCTTGCCATTTTCTTGTTTGTATTGGCGCATGTACAGCAGCAGCAACAGCAGGATGCGGTGAGAATCCACAAATTGCCCTTTCGAATCGTACATACCAATCCGATCTGCATCACCATCGTTGGCCAAACCCAGGGCGATATCGTCGCGGGAGGCGATGAGTTCGGATAATTCCTTCAAATTGCGGTGAATCGGTTCTGGCGCCTGCCCTTTGAAAGAAGGATTGTAATCGCAATGAAGCAGTATCGCATCCGGGAACAGCTTGCGCATGGCATTTTGCCCGGCGCCATACATTGCATCGTATGCAATGGTAATATTGGCTTTTTTAATGGCTTCTAAGTCAAATTTAGCCCCTACATGATCCAGGTACATTTGTTCCAAATCGACATATTCCAACAATCCCTGGGCTTCCAGCGCTTCCAGCGTGGGCAGACTGATGTTGGATGTTTCTGGTACTTCCTCTTCTACTTCCGCAATTTGGGCAGGGATCATGGGGCCGCCAAGATTGGATTTCAGTTTGTAACCGCTATAAGCAGGCGGGTTGTGGCTAGCTGTGATGACGATGCCCAGATCGGACTGGGTTTTAACCACCCCCAGGGATACCATTGGGGTGGACACATAATCGCGAGCTAGTATGCTTTTGATACCATAAGCGCCCATGACACGAGCGGCGGTATTGGCGAACAAGCTGCCGCCAAAACGGGTATCATAACCAATAACAACTTGTTTCCCATTTCGCTTTTGCAGCCAGCGGGCGGTGCCTTCTGCCACGCGCTTTAGGTTGTCAATGGTGTATTCTTCTGCTATAATGGCCCTCCAGCCATCTGTGCCAAACTTAATTTTGCTCATGTCGGTTCACTGCTTTAATTTGACAGCAAATGTAGGCATTTGAGGGTAAATTTGGAAAGATTAATGTGTAATTGACTGGCTCCTAGTGAACCCGTGCAGGCCAAAGGCCGAATATTTTGCTGGCTAGGCTTAAAGCGACCTGAGCCTCCCCCAATCCGCAAGGCAACAGAAATATTTTTTCTTGTTTGAAAAACGAGCGTGTGTTTTCCAAAAATCACCCCTTCCCATTTAAGCTATTACCCTATTGGTAGCTGAATCAAACCAAATTCTTCTGCTTGCAATTTTGTTAAAGGTGCTAATGCGTATATTGACTTAACGACCAAACAGTCATCTTGAAAGCGATTAATTTCCATAGTACACAATTCTGACCTTGAGTATGTTGCATTTTCTACGTTTCGATTAACGTAATGATCTATATTTTCATATAAAACAAATCGCCCACTTATATTAAAAGCAATGTATAAATTAAATACTTATGAGTTCATTTTAAATATAGAATTACTAGTAATTATCATATTTCCTTTTCTATTACCCCATTCGAATTTATATTCGGTATCGCCTATTCTTTTATCGGGCCGAATAAATTGATGTATGCTAGCAGGATTAGATATAGAGGGCCTATAAATTTCTTCTTCATGCTTTAATACCTTCAATAGTTTTTTGTGAAAAATTTGATTTTCCTCTTTGTAATCATTCAATATCACAAAATTTTCTTGAAAATTGTCTTTCAGATAAAACGAATTTCCATTTTTGGTATAAAGAATAACGCTTTCAAGGCAATGACGATCTTGCCTGTTTGGAAGATAACTATATGGCCTAAATTTATAAATGACAACAGCATCCTCAATTTTCAGCAAGTTATACTTTGGCTGGATTGATTAGTACCTAAAACAACTTTGAAACAAAATCACAACAAGTACAATATCGAATCTTTTTGTCATATCTGTGTTTTATCATATCCTTACCCCGCTTCGTTCATCTTGAAAAACTATAATTGTTTCACTAAAATTTTATGACTCTGTGTTCTCAAATCGTGCAAAACCAAGCTATCATAAGAGATGCTAACTATTTTATAAACATCACTGCTATTTTTACCTTTTACATCCTTTGGCTTATGTAAAAAAAGGGTATCTGCCCGCAACTCATACTTTCCAGTGAAGTTTCTATGACTGCCAACAACAAAAGTTGTCTTACAAGTCTGATCTGGTTCGAATTCATAAATGGCGTTTTCTTCTAAAGTCATCATTGGGACGAGCATAAAACTTGCGTTTTTAGGCGGAATAACCTCTTTTAATTCCCACTTACCAAGCAGCATATCACTACTATTATTGCAAGCATTGAACGACACAAGAGTAGTTAAAAGGAATAGTTTAAATTGCTTCATTTTATACTGATTTTAATGGTTCTACACTTGGAAAAAACATCTCAATAGACTTACATACCCACCTAAAGTATAAGTCAAATAACAGGAATTCAAGGAAAAAACAATGAATTTAATACACGTAAAGATGCATCTTTATCAGGAATAATTCACAAATTTGTTATACCTTATTCAGGACATTTTTTCTGTACCTATAAAGAATAAATCTACCCTATGCCCTCCATAAACATCATCGGCTGCGGCGTATCCGGGTTGAGCACCGCCCTGGTACTGCTGGAAAAAGGCCATCAGGTACGCATCATCACTGCGGCATTGCCCGCACAAACCACCTCTGCGGTAGCTGCTGCCATTTGGTTTCCCTATGCCGCAGCGCCCAAAGACAAAGTAGGTTCTTGGAGCCGCATTAGCTTTGATGTTTATGAAAAATTGGCCGCGGAAAGCGAGCAAACGGGGGTTTCTATGGTCACCTTAACCACTCTGATTGAGGACGAGGCGGAAGCCTGGTGGAAAAATGCTTTGCCGGAGAGCCATTTATGCCCTACCCCGATGGAAGCTATTCCTGCCGGCTACAAACTGGGCTATGACCTGATCGTGCCTTTGATAGAGACGCCAATATACCTGGACTATTTGCTGCGGCAAGTCCAAGCAAAGGGCGCTGCCATTATGCATAAAAAGCTAGACAGCTTGGCAGCAGGCCTGGCCGAAGCAGATTATCTGGTGAATTGTACAGGCTTGGCAGCAGCAGAACTGCTGGGCGATTCAGAGATGTACCCGATACAAGGCCAAATTATAAAAATACCGCCCCAATCGGGCATCCGATGCATTTTGTCGGACACACCACGAGGACCAGAACCAGAGCAACCGGCCTATGTAGTCCCCCGGCGCGATGGCATTATACTGGGGGGTACCGCCCGCCAATACGAAACGGGCTTAACGCCTGATCCGCAAGAATCGCAACGCATTCTGGCTCGATGCTTGACACTGGAACCTGCACTCGGTGCTCCTGATTTGGAAAAAGCCCTTGTTGGCCTCCGCCCCGGTCGCACCTCTATAAGACTGGAAAAAGCAGGCAACATCATCCACAACTACGGACACGGCGGCGCTGGTTTTACCGTATCCTGGGGCTGTGCCTACGAAGTAGCCCGTTTACTTGGTCAATATTAAATCGCCCTTGAAAATCTCAACCCGATCGTCGATGAATAGCACTTCGAGATAATAGGCAAAAACCGCCGGATTCAGACTGTTGCCCTCGTATTTCCCATCCCAACCTTCCTTGGGGTTGTTGGGCTGAAAAAGGCTGTTTTCAAAAACCTCGCCCCCCCAGCGGTTGAAAATGCGCATACGCCGCACCTCCAATACACTGTCATCGGCAAAAGGGTAGAAAACATCGTTTGTCCCATCGCCATTCGGGCTAAAGGCATTCGGGATATACACCCGGCTGCGCTTGTCCACCCGGATCAAAATCAAATCATCCGCCGTGCAGCCATACTCATCGGTGATGGTCAGGTAATAATGGCCGCTCTCCAGCGGGCTGACCACAGGCGCCGGGCAATCTGTACAGGTAATTTGCCGATTGGGCTGCCAGGAATAGCTCAGTTCGCCCAAGGCATTGGTCAAAGACGGGATGAGCAGGCTTTCGCCCAAATGGATGACCGTGTCTTCGGGCAAAACCAGCAACAACTCCTCCGGCTGATCGACCCAAATATCGGCCTGTTCAAAAATACAATCATTTTCATCTTGTACGTAAACGGCATACAAGCCCGCTCCTAAATTGGTAAAAAATGGGCTACTTTGAAACTGCACGCCATCTAGGCTGAATTCCAGATTTTCGTTTTGAGCAATCACTTCAATGTAGCCATCTTGTGCGCCGTAGCAGGTGGCGGGTGCAGGCAGGGCTTCAAAATCCAATGTATGCAGCGTTACCTCTAGTCCGATGCTTGCTTCACAGCCATTGGCATCGCTTACCGTGAGTTGATAAGAACCAGCGGCCAAATCATCGCGATCTTCCTGATGGCTGCCATCCGACCAAAGGTAAGTATATGGAGCTGTACCCCCTGTTGCAACAACACTGGCCGATCCCACATCTTCATTAGGGCATGAGGCATTTACCGCTGCTGCTACCTCGGGCAATGGATGAACGATCAATTGCACATAATGGGTCGAGTCACAACCCAGACTGGATGTAAAAGTCTGACTATAGCCCCCTGCCAAGCTCTGGCTTTCGCCAAAAATTTCTGCCGACATGCCTTCGCAAATGCGGATCACCTCCTGAGTGGCAATGGTATCCACTCCTATGACGCTGACCATTACGACAGAATCGCAGCCATTCTGCGAAAAAAAGACAAAAGGCTGGCTTTGCCCCACCTGCAAGCTCACCCCTGCATAAGTAATGGCCGTTCCTTCACAGGTTTCCAAAACCAATTCCTGCTCATACACCTCTAAGGCATCTACGTGCACCAACAACATGGAATCGCAGCCGTTTTGTGCCGTCAACGGAATTTCAAGCATCGTGCCAGCAGCTATGCTTTGCCCTAAAAAGTCAATGCTTTCCCCTTCACAGGCCGTAAAAAATAATTCAGTCTCATAAATTGGCAATTCCAGTACCGATACGTTGACTACCGAGTCGCAGCCGTTTTGCGCAGCGAATACAAAGGTCTGGTTGCTGCCCGGCAATAAATCCATACCGTTATAGGCAAGTGTCGTGCCAGTGCAAGCTTCAAAAACCAGGCTTTCTTCGTATTCCGGCAATTCCAGTACCGATACGTTGACTACCGAGTCGCAGCCGTTTTGCGCAGCGAATACAAAGGTCTGGTTGCTGCCCGGCAGTAAATCCGTACCGTTATAGGCAACTGTTGTGCCAGGACAGGCTTCAAAAATCAGGCTTTCTTCGTATTCCGGCAATTCCAGTACCGATACGTTGACCACTGAGTCGCAGCCGTTTTGCGCAGCAAATACAAAGGTCTGGCTGCTACTAGGCAATAAATCCATACCGTTATAGGCAACAGTCGTGCCGGGGCAGGCTTCAAAAACCAGGCTTTCTTCGTACTCCGGCAATTCCAGTACCGACACGTTGACCACTGAGTCGCAGCCGTTTTGCGCAGCAAATACAAAGGTCTGGCTGCTACTAGGCAATAAATCCATACCGTTATAGGCAACTGTTGTGCCAGGACAGGCTTCAAAAACCAGGCTTTCTTCGTATTCCGGCAATTCCAGTACCGACACGTTGACCACTGAGTCGCAGCCGTTTTGCGCAGCAAATACAAAGGTCTGGCTGCTACTAGGCAATAAATCCATACCGTTATAGGCAACTGTTGTGCCAGGACAGGCTTCAAAAACCAGGCTTTCTTCGTACTCCGGCAATTCCAGTACCGATACGTTGACCACTGAGTCGCAGCCGTTTTGCGCAGCAAATACAAAGGTCTGGCTGCTACTAGGCAATAAATCCATACCGTTATAGGCAACTGTTGTGCCAGGACAGGCTTCAAAAACCAGGCTTTCTTCGTA
>CALMIR010000031.1 GCA_937864265.1 uncultured Saprospirales bacterium
AGTGTTGCAAACACACCCTTACTCACACCCTCACCCAATCCCACCTTAGTTTCTTACGCCCTCAGTGCTCTTAGTGTTGCAAACACACCCTTACTCACACCCTCACCCAATCCCACCTTAGTTTCTTACGCCCTCAGTGCTCTTAGTGTTGCAAACACACCCTTACTCACACCCTCACCCAATCCCACCTTAGTTTCTTACGCCCTCAGTGCTCTTAGTGTTGCCGACACACCCACACCCACACCCACACTCTCACTCTCACTCTCACTCAATTTATGTATCTTTGTGAAAAAAAAATCCATGGACAACAGCAAGCTATACACCATCCTAACACATTTCGACAAATACGAACAAAATCGCTGCCGAAAATACATCCAATCCCCCTACTTCAACCGCAGCGAAGAGTTGGTAGCCCTATACGACCTATTTGTTGAAGCCATCAACAAAAACAGCACCGCTGCCCTGGAAAAAGCAGGCCTTTGGCAACAACTGCAAGCCGATAAACCCTACGACGACACGCGCTTTCGCAAATACTGCTCCGACCTGTTAAAACTCGTAGAAGGCTACCTGGCTCAAGAAGCCTTTGAGGCCACCCCCCTTAAAAAAGCCAATTTCTTGATGGAGGAGTTGGGCAAGCGCAAAATGGAGGGCTTATATGCCTCTTCCATCCGACAGGCCCGCAGGTTATCCGAACAACTGCCCCACCGCTCGGCGCGCTACTACCTACAGCAGTACGAGATAGAACAGAATTATTTTGCATTAACTGAATTTGAAACCAAACGCTCTGAAAAATCTAATTTGGAAGAAATATCCAGCAACTTGGATGTCTTTTTTGTAGCTGAAAAATTGAGAATTCTTTGTGCCTCCATAACCTATAAATCATTCACAACCCATCAATATGAGTTACATTTTATAAACGATATCTTGAAAAATATCCCCACATTGAGTATAGAACAATATCCTGCAATAGCGCTTTATTATCAAATATATCTAACGTTAACAGATAATGAGAACGAAGAACATTATTATGTGCTTAAAAAACTTTTAGAGCAATATGGTTTAACCTTTCCGGCCAATGAAGCCAAAGATGTATTATATATGGCTGCACAAAATTATTGCATAGGAAAATTAAACAAAGGCAACCATAAATTTGTAGCGGAATTATTTGTATTATACGAAGACCTTATTCAAAAAGGGATACTAATTTCGGAAGGAGAGCTTTCCCCTTGGTACTTCAAAAACATCATAACTATTGCCCTACGATTGGGAAAATACGATTGGGCAGAAAATTTTGTAAAAGAATACGCGGAGTACCTGCCTATATCATTTAGAAATAATGCCGTTACTTACAACTTAGCACAAATTTATTTTTATCAGAAGAAATACGATCAGGTCATCGAACAATTGCGCAATGTAGAATATGAAGATGTGGCTTATAATGTTGGATCTAAAGCAATGTTACTTGCTACCTATTACGAAATGGAAGAAATAGAACCTTTGTATTCTTTATTGGAAAGTTTCCGGGTTTACCTCAATCGCCACAAAGATATACCAATAGATCGTCGAAAAAGTTATTCGGATCTCATCAAATTCACCAAAAAGTTAACTCGTACCATCCCTGGCGATAAAAAAGCTGTACAAAAACTCAAAGAAGAATTATACGCCAATAAAGACACCGCCAGCTTCAACTGGCTCAAAGAGAAAGTAGCTGAGCTGGAAGGGGAGAGTTTGGTAAAGGAGCCAGGGCGATAGTACAAAGCACATATACCAGCAAAGCGCGCAACTTTTCTACGGACGACCTATCAAAGCCTTACTTCTTTTCCAACGATTTGCCAAAATCAGGTAAGAAAGCGGATCATTTTGAGCAAGTCTGACCGGGCAGCTTTTTTCCTTGCGCACTTCTCATCAAATGATGTCGCTTTAAATTACCGCAAGTTTCGGGTTTTCTGCTGATGGGTACTGCCGCATCTTTGCTTCATAAAAAAGTTGAAAAATGGAAATTCAAAAAAAGATAGATTATCAACGCATCGCAGAAGCAATAGATTTCATTCGGAAAAATTTTCAACAGCAACCCGACCTAGACGAGGTAGCCGCCAAAGTTCACCTAAGTCCTTTTCATTTTCAGCGACTTTTTAGCGATTGGGCGGGAGTAAGCCCAAAGAAATTCCTGCAATTTGTCAGCGTCGAACATGCCAAATACCTATTAAAAACCACAGCATCTAGTCTGTTCGATGCCACCTACGAAACTGGTCTTTCTAGTACCGGCCGCTTGCATGACCTGTTTATAAGTATCGAAGGTATGACCCCTGGCGAGTACAAAAACGGAGGCAAGAATCTGCAAATCCACTATAGTTTTGCAGAAAGTCCATTCGGCAATTTGCTCGTAGCCAGCACCCCTAAAGGCATTTGCCATATGGCTTTCACAGACGACGAAACCACTGCGTTGAACCAACTCCAAATGCAATTCCCCAATGCCAGTTTCAAGCAAATGACAGATTTTTTGCAACAAAACGCTCTCTACATTTTCCAGCAAGACTGGCAGCAATTGGATCGCATCAAACTGCACTTGAAAGGTACGGATTTTCAACTGAAAGTCTGGGAAACGCTGCTCAAGATCCCGATTGGCGGCCTTTCAACTTACGGTAGTGTTGCAGCGCAAATACAAAGCCCCGGCGCTTCAAGGGCGGTAGGGACTGCCATTGGCAAAAACCCAGTCGCCTATCTCATTCCCTGCCACCGAGTTATCCGGGCTGTAGGCGAAATTGGAGATTACCACTGGGGGGCAACCCGAAAAACAGCCATTATCGGCTGGGAAGCTGCCCGTTCGCAAGCTTGACCCATATCCACATAAAAATAAATCAACACCTTATGGACAAAATGACTTTTATCCTTATCCACGGTTCGTGGCATAGCTCATGGAATTGGCATAAAGTTGTGCCGATGCTCGAAAACCTCGGTCACACCGCCATCGCAATGGACTTACCTGGCATGGGGCGCGACAAAACGCCCATACAGGAAGTGAAAATGGCAGATACGGTGCAGCAAATTTGCCAACGCATTGATCAAATTGAGGGCAAGGTAATTCTGGTAGGACATAGTAAAAATGGCATCATGATTTCACAGGTCGCCGAATACCGCCCGGAGAAAATCGAAAAACTCATTTACATCGCCGCCTACCTCATTCCCAATGGGAAAACACAAGCTGAATATTCAGCGCAGGACAAACAAGGCCTTTTAAAACCCTATGTCAAAAGATTCCCAGAAACGGGTTCGCACACTTTGCAGCCTGAAATTTACCGGGAGGGCTTATACCACGACTGCCCAGAATACATTACCGAATTGGCGAAGATGCTGTTGAGCCACGAACCCGTCGAAAGTAGTATAAAGCCCTTACAATTGACCGATGAACGCTACGGCAGCGTACCCAGATACTACATAGAATGTACAGAAGACCGGGCTGTTACCTCGTTTATTCAACGGAAAATGTACACTGAAACGCCTTGTAAAAAGGTATATCAAATGGCAACAAGCCACTCGCCTTTTTTCAGCCGACCAGAAGAATTGGTGGAGATTTTTTTGGAAATTGGGAAATTGAGTGAGGCTGTATGTTAAACCTACATCCCCAACAATATGATCGTCCTTCCCTCCACTTCGTGTACCTCGCGCCGCAAGCGTACTTCCCAGGGCAGCTCTTCGGACGATTTTTTCTCAAAAAGTACCA
>CALMIR010000032.1 GCA_937864265.1 uncultured Saprospirales bacterium
TTCGTGGCAGCGCTGACGGAGCAGGGCTGGTGGACGGGGAGGGTGATGAGGTGGTGATAATTTTTTGGGGAGGGCGTTATTTCGCCCGGCGCGAGCTTACAAGTTTTTATTTTGAAGTCAGTTTATCCTGTCATCGCGTTGCGGTTTGTGGGTTAAGTGTGGATTTTAGACTAGATTCATAACCTGCCCAGCTTCGCTTAGAAGCCGGGGATTGACAAGATTGGATGGACGTGCGTGGCAGCGACACCAACACTTCTTAGAAAAGTCGCTATGCATTCAAAACCCAAAAGGGGTGAAAGGATTATATATAAAAAAATGGCAGGCTGGAAGAGACAAAAATTTTGACCGTAAATCACTTGGGATTCGCGGTCAAAATAAGCCGATCTTTCTGGCCTCTTTGTGGTTTAAAGTCCTGCTTTTTTGAACCACCCCCGCCTCCCGTAAGCGGGATTCGCCCGCCCGGCCCGTCCGATCGGAATCATCCGGTCGGGATGGCTTCGTCCAGTCGGGGCAAAGGGAGCAGGCTCGCCTCCTATAGATTCGTACAGGAAGAAACAAAGGAAAATAAACAGTAGCAGATTTGTCCAGCACGGAAGAACAATTATCACGAAAATTGCTTATGCATTCAATCTTCCAGATTTCGCTCTGATAAGGAGATTGGCCATTAAAGCAATTGGAGGTAGTAAGCAATCTTCAAAAAAAAGGGGCCGATCTTTCATCCTTAGCGCATTTGCCGTATTTTTGCCCCGTGGCAAGAATTCTGGCAATCGACTTTGGGACAAAACGTTGCGGCATAGCCGTATCTGACCCCCTCCAAATCATCGCAAATCCTTTGGAAACTGTTTCTAGCGATCAATTGGAAGGCTTCCTGATACAATATTGTAAACAGGAAGAAGTCAGCACCATTGTAGTTGGTGAACCCTTCCATCTCGATGGCAATCCCGCCCAAATTCACCCTCAAGTCATCCGTTTTGTCCAGCGCTTAAAGCAACTTTTCCCCGATAAAACAGTTGTAACACAGGACGAACGTTTTACCTCTGAGGATGCCAAAAAAATAATCCTTGCCAGTGGTGTTCGCAAAAAAAAAAGGCGGGACAAAAGTCTGGTCGATCGCGTCAGTGCCGTGCTTATTTTGCAGGAATACATGGAAAGCCAACGCTAAAAACCTTAATTGTAAGCAACTAAAGTGCATTAAAAGCTCATGATTTTACCCATTTATGCCTACGGGCAAGCTGTTTTAAAAAAGAAAGCCGAAGAAATATCCCCGGATTACCCCGAGTTGAACAAACTACTGGAAGACATGTGGGAAACCATGTATCAGGCAGATGGTGTTGGGCTGGCTGCCCCTCAAATCGGAAAATCCATTCGCTTGTTCCTCGTGGATACCATGCAGATAATGGAAGAAGGCAAAGAGGCGGAAGGCATCAAACAGGTGTTCATCAATGCCCAAAAAGTGGAAGAAAGCGGCGAACCCTGGAATTATGAAGAAGGCTGCCTGAGTATCCCCCATATACGCGGAGAAGTAGAACGCCCTAAGAACCTGAGCATTCGCTTTTTGGATGAGAATTTTCAAGAACAGATAAAAACGTTTGAAGGGATCAACGCCAGGGTGATTCAGCACGAATACGACCATATCGAAGGGGTGCTTTTTGTAGAACACCTCAAGCCCATCAAAAAGCGGATGATCCAGCGCAAACTGGATGACATCAAAAAAGGGAAAGTCAGTGTGGACTATAAAATCAAGTTTCCTCTGGATAGATAGAGGACTTGCTTGCTAAAAAAGGGGGCTGCGAAACTTGGTATTTCGCAGCCCCCTTTTTCATAGATGATGGTAAAATCCTGGACTTAGAAACGCAGAAAAATTAACTTCCCGATTTGTCCTTACCCTAGCGGGATAAACGCTTCATTTTAAGTGTGTCCACTAGGGTAAGGACTTTGATAAATCGGGAAGTCATTTTTTGCACACTACTTAAAATATATACCTCAAACCTACCTGCAACTGCCAGCGAGACAACAAGCTGAAATCATCCCTGAAAGTAGAGGTCAAAGAAGTATCGAACGAGTACGTAGGAATATTGTCTGGCGACAAGCTCACCCCTATTGGCTGGGTATTCGTCGGCAACTGCCTAACCCCCCAATTGCTGCTGATCAGGTTGCCGAAATTCAGCACATCTACGCTCAACTGGATGGTATTTTTGCCAAAATTCAAATCCTGCAGCACCCTTACATCCCAGTTGCTGTACCAGGGGCTAAGCAAAGCGTATTTTTCAGCAAACGCGCCTTGGTTTTCACTCAGGTAATCATCCTGCTTGATGTAATTCCGCAGGGCAGTGCGCTGAGCTGCTTGTTCATCTGCATTGCCCGTGAAGAGCATCTGATCAATCTCTCCGTCCGTAGGAATGTAAATCAAGTCGTTCAAGCCAGAAAAGTCGTTGTTGATATCACCGGAATAGGTGTAAGAGAAGCGTCCGCCTTGCGCATATTGGAAAAACACCGCCAGTGTTGTAGCCATATTGCCATAAGTAAACTTTTTGTGCGCAGCACCGACGATTCTATGGCGATTGCCATAAATAGAAGGCGCTAAAATCGGGTCGTTGACGTTGTTGATAGCCGGATTGCGGTCGAATGCGTCGCTGGAAATCTCGGCTTCAATCGAGCTGACATCCTGTGCATCCAGGTAATTATACGCCAAGCTGGTGTACCAACCATTGGTCCAGTCGCGCTGCAACTGAAGGCTGGCATTGAAAGTATAGCCCAAATTGGTATTGGTGAAAACATAGCCCGTACCAAATAGCGGATCAGTGCCCAAAAAGGCACGATCGGTAATGGCATAAATCAGGCGCTCATCGTCCACACCGCCCAGGCGGGCTGTAGGCGGGCGAAGGCTGTAGTTGCGCACCATCGCTGCATTGATGTCCTTAGTATAAATCAAATCCAACGATGCAATCCAACCGCCACCGAATTGACGGTCGTAGCCCAGGTTGCTGCGCCATACCTGTGGAAATTTGAAGTCATTCGCTGTTTTATTGTAAAAGAAGAAATTCGGGTTGGCCACTTGGTTGCCGATCCACACAAAGGGCAGACGACCGGAAAACAAGCCTGTTCCTCCCCGCAATTGAGCGGTTTGATCGCCGTTGATATCCCAGTTGAAACCCAATCTAGGAGAAATCAATGGGGTTTGCTCCGGCAAATCGAGGTGATTGAACTGAACTGGATCGCCATTTTCGTCGTACCATACAATATCGGGTATGTAGCAGCAATTGCGATCAATGTTTTCCTGCAATTTATCTTCAGTATCGAAATACAGCGGCATATCGGCGCGGATACCCAAGGTAAGGGTAAAGCGGTTGGTCATCGCCCATTCGTCCTGGAAATAAAGCGCTGCCTGCCCCACGTTGGTTTCGGCCAAAGCCCAGCCTTCTCCTTCTACCCCATCATCGCCGCCATTGGCGTCGAACACATCCTTTGCCAACTGAACATCGTCGTCAAAAGCGCCGCTGGCCAAGGTATCCAAAAAGGCATCCACACTGGCAAAACCAGGGCCAAACGTACCGCCGTAAGCATTGAGGTTGAAGGAATTGTTAAAATCAAAACGCTCCAAGGAAGCGCCTATGGTAAAGGTGTGGTTGCCTGCATAAATGTTGAAATTATCTGTAATCTGGAACACATCTTGATCCAATCGGTTGTTAATCGAAAACGGCTCGTGGCCCGCTACGATGTAGCGAATACCATCATTGTTGCTGATGTTGACAACAGGAAATGGCGTTGAAAATGGATCGCGGGAATCGCGAAAAGCGCTATAACCCAGTTGCAATTTATTGGAAGCTTTATTGCCAAACAAAGACCTCAATTCCACAATACCGGAATGGATCACATTATTGATTTGGTAGCCAGAATTGAAAAACTGCAAAGTCACTGCGTCAGGGCCACGACGGCCAATGGCTGAAGGGTGGGCAGGTTTTTGCTTCGAAGCATTCAAAAAGTTGTACGTTGCCGTAAAAGAGTGGTTTTTGTTGATCACCCAATCCAGTTTTACAATACCTTTTTCGTTGTCGGTATCGTGTAGGTAATTTTCATAAGGCCCTGTTTCGTAGCCGTAGCGATTGAATAAGGCATCGCTCACGCGCTCCAGGTCGTCGGCTGCCACGCGGGAAACATTCTCGCCGCTTCTGCCTTGGCCGGCTGCTATGAAATTGGAGCCCAGGTCTTCTCTACGTTCAATTTCAGCATTGATAAAAAGGAACAATTTATCCTTTTTCAAAGGTCCTCCCAGGCTGAAACCCGTTTGGATCTGGCTCAAGTCAGGTACAAAAATATCCGTACCGCTCACTTTGCTGCCCGTCATATCCTGGTTGCGGTAAAAACCGAATACCGTGCCATGCCAGTCGTTGGTACCACTTTTGGTAACGGCATTGATGGCTGCACCGGTGAAGCCGGATTGGGTAACATCGTAAGGAGCTAGTGACACCTGAATCTGATCGATGGCATCCAGCGAAATGGGTTGAGCATCTGTTTGGCCACCTGGCGTTGCTGCATCCAAGCCAAATGGGTTGTTAAAAATCGTGCCGTCCAGCGAAAAATTGTTGAACTGGTCGTTGCGGCCACCAAAAGAGTTGCCGTCCGAAGCCGGAGTCAATCGATAGTAGTCAGAAGCTGAACGAGAAATAGTGGGCAGGCGTTGAATCAGCTCTGAACTGACATTCAATTCTGCTCCAGTGCGCTCGCTGTTGAGTACCTCGTTGGCTTTAGACTTGACGATAATTTCATCCAATTCCAAAGCGCCACTCTCTAATGTAATGGAAACGTTGAGTTTTTGAGCCAAGGCCAGGGTAATATCACCTACTCCGCCATCCTGATACCCCACGTAGCTGGCTGTAACTTTGTAAGGACCGCCTACGCGCAGGTTGGGCAAGGTAAAGCGGCCATCTTCACGGGTAGTTGTCCCGTATTGACTACCCGAAGGCTCGTGAACAGCCACTACGTTGGCGCCATCCAAGGGATTGTTGGACTCATCCACTACAATGCCCGACAAAGTTGCCGTTGTAACCTGAGCCGATAGGGGCAGGTAAAACGATAAAAAAATCGCAAATCCTAAAATGGTTTTAAAAAGCTTCATAGAAATGCATGTTTGAGTGTAAAGGGAAGATTTCCGGCTGTAAAATTAATTAACATCTAAATAGCAATCGCTTAATACATTTCTTACTTTCCACATTTTTGACCTTTTTTTTCCACATTACCCTAAAGGACTTAACGATAATTTAACCTCATTTTTTTGGGAAACGCAGACATCCTCGGCTATTTTGCGTCTTTTTTAAAACAAGCAAATCAGCATAGCCACATCTTTGAGTTGTGGCAAGCTTTTGGCGCTGAAAGCGTTATCCATCCATGCAGCAGGAACAATTATTCAATAGAGACATTAGTTGGCTTTCTTTCAACCATCGGGTACTTCAGGAAGCTCTGGATGAAAATACGCCGCTTTTCGAGCGGATCAAATTCCTGGCCATTTACAGTTCCAACCTCGATGAATTTTACCGGGTGAGGGTGGCTTATTTGCGCAGCTTTCGGGATTTGAAAAAGAAAACGCGCAAGCAACTGGACAGCAGCATCAAGCCCAAAAAGGAATTGAAACGAATCCGGCAAATCGTCCAGCAACAGCAGCATGAGTTTGGGCAGATTTTTAGAAATCGCGTTTTGCCCGCTTTAGAGGCTCAAGGCATTCGACATGTGGACGAAATTGCTTATACAGCAACACAAATACAGTATATCCGCCAATACTATTTTGAAAAAATGTACCCATTGCTTCAGGTGCTTTATTTGCGCAAAGGCGATGAAGTCCCATTTCTCAAAAACAGGGCCTTGTATTTTGTAACCAAAAAAAGGGGTCTTGAGCAACTGGCTATCGTTGAAATTCCGACAGGAGAACTTCCCCGATTTATCTGGTTGCCTGCCCCGACAGGTGAATACCATTTTACTTTTTTAGACGATGTACTGCGCTATTTTTTGCCCAACTTACTGGATGGCGAAATAGAGGGCGCTTACTCCGTCAAATTATCGCGCGATGCAGAATTGTACATCGAAGATGAGTTTTCCGGCGATTTGTTGGAAAAATTAAAGTCTAGTTTGGAGCAAAGAAACATCGGTTTGCCGACCCGCTTTTTATACGATAGCAAAATGCCCGAAGTATGGTTGCAGCACATTAAAGACGCCCTGTACTTGAGTAAAAATGACTTGATTCCAGGGGCACGCTACCACAATTTCAACGACTTTTTTGCATTTGACGCCCCAATTAACACCCCTGTCTTACACGACGTGCCGCAAGAGCCGCTCCCCCACCCTGTTTTAGAAACAGCGCCATCGATTACACAATGCCTGCAAGAACAGGATGTATTGCTGCATTTTCCCTACCAGAAATACGATTATATCCCGCGCTGGATCGAGGAAGCCGCCGCAGACCCGCAAGTAAAGGCCATCAAAATCACTTTGTATCGGCTGGCGTCTAAGTCGGCCATTGTCTCTTCCTTGATGAAAGCGCTGGAGCAGGGCAAGGAAGTCGTCGCTTTTATAGAAGCCAAAGCCCGTTTTGACGAAGCTTCCAACATCTACTGGGGCGATCAACTGACCGCCAAAGGCGCACAAGTATTTTACAGCTACCCGGGTATCAAGGTACACACCAAACTATTGCTGATACAAAGACAGGAAGCCGAAAATACGCGTAATTACGCTTATTTGGGTACCGGTAATTTTAATGAAAAAACCGCTCGATTGTATGCCGATCATGCCCTGATGAGTGCCGATAAACGGCTCACAAATGAAGTTGCCCAAGTATTCGACCTCTTGGAAAGAAAGCTGCTGATCCCCAAAGCCAAGCACCTTTTGGTATCTCCTTTCACTACCCGGCAAGGTTTTGTAGATTTGGTGGATCAGGAAATCGAAAATGCCCAGAAAGGGCTGCCTGCTTACATGATCCTTAAAATGAATAGCCTGGAAGATACGGGGATGATAGAAAAGCTGTACGAGGCTAGCCAAGCCGGGGTGAAAATCCAGCTCATTGTGCGGGGTATTTGCTGTCTGAAGGCCGAGTTGGCGGGTTTTAGCGACCAAATAGCCGCCATTAGCTTGGTAGATCGCTACCTGGAACATGCCCGGGTATATCTATTTGCCAACGGCGGCCAGGAAAAAATATTCCTTGCATCGGCAGACTGGATGACCAGAAATATGGACAGACGAGTGGAAGTCGTCTTTCCTATTTATTCCCCTTCCCTTTTTAAAGAGTTAAAAGATCTGCTACATATCCAACTCCGCGATAATACCAAAGCTCGTCGCCTGAATGCGGTGCAAGACAATCCTTATATGGCCTCCGAGCTATCACCTGTGCGTGCTCAAGTGGCCATTTATGAATATCTAAAAACCAAATTGCTGGCCTAAAAGCCAATAGTTTCCCATTTTTAACACTAACTTTACAGAAAGTTATCTTTTTTATAACCTTTCAGAGGTAATCCCCCCGAAATGGCGTTTTACCTTTGTCGGAAAAATCTTCAATGAACGGCTTTAGAGACTGGTTTTTTCGCCAGGTACACACCAAAAACCTGGTTTACAACACTTGCTGGGAAGATCCACGCTGCGACCGCGAATTGCTGAATCTGGATGCCAATAGCGAAATGGTGATGATCACCAGCGCAGGTTGCAATGCTTTGGATTATCTGCTAGACAATCCCGCTGCTATCCACTGTGTCGATATGAACCCGCGCCAGAATGCCCTGCTAGAGCTGAAATTGGCCATTTTCAAGCACGGCTCTTTCGAGGATTTGTTCGAACTATTTGGTCAAGGCAAACACCATGACCCTAAGGCTTTGTACAAAGACATCCTAAGGGCTAACCTGCCCGATTTTGCCCAAAAGTACTGGGACAAAAACATGAATTTCTTCAACGGCAAAGGCATCCGCAAGACGTTTTACCACCACGGCACCTCCGGAACATTCGCTTGGATGGTAAATGGCTACCTCAAAGCCCGCAAAAATTTATATCAAAAAGTACAGCAACTTTTTGAAGCGCAGAGCCTGGATAAGCAGGCATCACTTTATTACGAGATCGAACAAGTCATCATCAACGGCGTAATAGAATGGCTCGTCAATCGCCACTTGACCATGAGCCTGGTGGGCGTGCCGCGCAGCCAACAGGAGTTGTTTGTCAACAACTACGACCGCGGTGCGCTGGGTTATATCCAGGAAAGCCTGCGCCGGGTATTTACAGAATTGCCAACCCAGGATAATTATTTCTGGAAAGTATATCTAAGCGGTTCTTATTCGCCTACCTGCTGTCCTTCGTATTTGGAACAAACCAATTTTGATTCGATCAAATCAAAGGCCAGCCATATCGATACCAATACCACCACCATCAGCGAGTTTTTAAAATCCAACCCCGGTCAATACTCGCATTACGTCCTACTGGATCATCAGGACTGGCTGGCCGCCAACAACCGCCCAGCGTTGGAAGAGGAGTGGGACCTCATCTTGAAAAACAGCCGTCCAGGCACCCGTATTTTATTGCGTTCAGCCGCCCAAGAAGTGGATTTCTTCCCGGATTTTGTGCTCGACCGCGTTTATTTCGATCAGGAAGCCAGCCAAGCCAGCCATACCAAAGACCGGGTGGGTACTTATGCCAGTGTTTATTTGGGTATTGTGTCCTAAGAATCCAACAACTGATTGCTGCGCTGAACGGAGTTTTCAATACACGTGCTGCCCGCCATTGATGGCGTAGTTGGCGCCTGTAATGAAGGCCGCTTCTTCAGAAGCCAAAAACGAAACCAAGTGGGCGATCTCTTTTGTGCCGCCGAGGCGACCTATGGGGATGCCCTGAATGATTTTTTCCCGAACAGCTTCATCTACCGCCATCACCATATCAGTGCCGATGTAGCCCGGTGAAATCGTATTGACCGTAATGCCATTTCTCGCTACTTCAATGGCCAGGGTTTTGGTAAAACCATGCATGCCTGCTTTGGCTGCCGAATAATTGCATTGGCCAAACTGCGCCCGCTGCCCATTCACAGAGGAAATGTTGATAATCCGTCCGTAACTTTGTCCAATCATCGGATTGATGACGTGGCGGCAGCAGTTGAATACGCTGTACAGGTTGGTTTGAAGGACAATATCCCAGTTTTCTTTTGTCATTTTTTTAAATGCACCATCCCGTGTAATACCAGCATTATTGACCAATACGTCGATGGTGCCCAAATCGGCCATGATTCGTTCCACCATCCTGCCCACTTCGTCATAATCCGCCACATCGGCCTGATACATATAGGGGTTGTAGCCTTCAGCAGCCAGCTCCGCTTTCCATTTTTCAGCCTTCTCCGGGCTGCGGTAATTCGCAACGACTTCGTAGCCGTCATCTATCAATCGGTGTACCATATGGGTGCCCAAGCCCCCTGTGGCACCTGTAATCAATGCGATGTATTTGCCGTCAACAGTCATAATGTATCTTTTTAGGTGAAAAATCAAATGCAAATATATATATTTGTATATATAAAAACAATTTTATCTGCCTTTTTTTAATCTTGCCTGCTGCCCTATCTTTGTCTGAACCAATGAATGATGATTTTATTACAACTTCTATTTTATTTGTTCTTATTGGCTACTTGGATACAACTGGCCTATTGGCTGCTACTTTTTTCCCGCTTGGCCTTTTACCGCTCCCCTCCTCCCCCTGTTGTTGAGCCAGAACCTGTGTCTTTGATCATTTGCGCACACAACGAAGCGGAAAATTTAGTACAAAATTTGCCCTATTTTCTGGCTCAGGATTACCCCTTTTTGGAAATAATTGTGGTCAATGATTTTTCTTCTGATAAAAGTTTTCCAATTCTTTTGGAAATTCAAAAAAGTCATCCTATCTTGCGCCTCGTTAGCATTAGTGCTGACACACCACCTGGTAAAAAAGTGGCTTTATCCAAGGGCATTAAAGCTGCTTCTTTTGATTTAATTTTGTTATCCGACGCTGATTGCCGTCCAAATAGTCCGATGTGGGTCGGACATATGCAAGCATTCGTTAAGGGAAAGACGGAAATCGGATTAGGATATGGCCCTTATTTTTCTCGTGGGAATGGCATACTAAATGCCTTTATACGCTTTGAAACGGTTTATACTGCCTGCCAATATTTTTCCTTTGCATTCGTAGGATTGCCCTATATGGGCGTGGGTCGAAATTTGATGTACCGCAAACACCTGTTCTACCAGGTGCAGGGCTTTGCTCATCATCAGGATTTGGCCTCTGGTGACGACGATTTGTTTATCAATCAAGTCGCTACCAAACACAATACTCAGGTGATCCTTTCACCTGACACCTTTGTCTTTTCTGAACCCAAAAGTAGTTGGAGAGGCTACTATCGCCAGAAAGCAAGACATATTTCTACTGGTCGTAGGTATCGATTGGTGCACCGACTGGCATTAGGTTTACTAGCTGCTAGTCATTTCGGTCACTACGTCCTGGGAATTGTCCTGCTCTTGAATCACTTTTCAGAACTAACTGTATTTGTTCACTTTCTGGTGAGGATAGGGGTAGTCTCCGCGATGTACGCATGGATATTGCATCGGTTGAAAGACCGGGCATTGATCAGGTGGGTTCCAATTTTCGATGCGCTTTACATCTGCTATTACCTCCTGTTTGCACCAGTACTAACTGGCAAAAAGGAAAAATGGAATTGGCAGTAAACACAACAACAAGCACCACAAATTCAGCAATTATTTGTGCCCGCACGCAGGACGATTACAGCATCGTGCAGTGCGCTGTTCAGGGGGATCAAAAAGCCTATTCGCTTTTGATGGAGCGTTATCGCAACCCCATATATCACACCATGATGAAAATGGTGAACAACCGGGAAGACGCGGAAGACTTAACCCTGGAAGCATTTGGCAAGGCATTTTCCAAATTGGACAGCTACGTGCCTCGCTACGCTTTTAGCACCTGGCTTTTCCGAATTGCAATCAACAATGGTATAGATTACATCCGCAAAAAGCGGCTCAGCATGCTTTCCATTGACGATTCCATCGACGGAGAAAACAGCAGTGAATATTCCAGCAATATCCGCGCCGCCGTACTTGATCCCGAAGAAGAAATCATCCGCGATCAACGTGTCAAACTGATGCGCCGATTGCTCAACCAACTCAATGGCAAATACCGATTGATGATCGAATTGCGTTATTTTGAAGAAATGAGCTACGAAGAAATTGCGGAAGAGTTGGACATTCCGCTGGGCACCGTTAAAGCACAATTGTTCCGTGCCAAAGAAATGTTGTATCAGATGCTCCAACAACCAGGCGCCAGCGCTTACCTCGATTTTGCTTATCGCAAAGCCGGATAGTCACCGCTTGTTGACCTGCATTTTAAACAACTCAAAAACCGGATGGGTGGCACCATAATATTTAAGTATATGCTAAAAACGATGCCCTAAGGGCGTCCCGATGAAAACCGCCACTCATCCCCTTTTTTTTTTACAGCACTTTCTGAATGGTACTGCTGATACGTTCAGCGCCAACTACCTTTATTCCAACTACCTACCGTTTATTTGCTCAAATCCACTACATTTGCGCCATGGAAACTGCAAATGAAACTTTTTTAATCGGGAAAGACGTCTGGCTGAAACGGCTCGGCGAACTATCCGTGAATCTTTACTACAACGGGCACGGATCGGAAGGTGAAACAGCGCTTTATCCTTTCTACCATGAAGGGGCATTAGATCGGCTCACACCCGAGACTTTCACCGAAGCCCTGGGCTTGAATCCTGAGTTAGCATCCGACGTGATCGAATTGTTCCGCCCCATGACGGTTTTGCTGCAACCCGAACGCGCTTGCCTCATTGGCAGCATCGACGAAACAATGCTCACCCATTGTATTGAAACCATCAACGCCATTGCCAACCGACAACTGCATAGCCTGTGCTACATGGTGCTAGGGCTGGACGACGGCTCCATCGTTGAACATCCTTTGTACTTGATTGGCCTCACCCGAGAGGGGCATATAGCTGGCTTCCGCAGCTCCGTCATCTGGACTTGATCAGTTGCCCTGCAAAGTATCTATTATCAACCCCTTGCCCGCTGCACTGGTGTATTCCCTATCTTATCTGACTCCAAAATCAATATCTCCGGCTCACTGACCCGGGCTTCCCGAATCATCGCTTCCGCAACCGTTTTAGCATGGATGCCTCGGTATTTTTTGAGGCTGCCTAACAACAAAGGTGAAAGGACTGATACCAAGCCAATCCCAATTTTTTCGCCCAAGCGAAACTCGGAACGATCGCCCAACAACACAGAGGGACGCAAAATCACCAGCCGATTAAAGCCAAGGTTTTCCAAATCCTTTTCCAGTTCCCCTTTGGTACGCAAATAGAAATTGGAGGTATTAGTAGTAGCGCCTATGGAGGATACCAAAAGATAGGTCTGGACGCCGTTGGCCAGAGCCAACCGACCTATTTCGAGCGGATAATCGTGATCTACCCGGTATTGGGCCGCCTTGGAGCCTGCCTTTTTTAGAGTAGTACCCAGACAACAGAATACCTCATCTCCTTTAACTATTGATGGATCGGGTTGCTCATAATCAAAAAGGACGTTTTGCAGTTTTGGGTGCTGGATGGGCAAAGGCCGCCGCACCAGGGCAATCACTTTTTCATAACGGGCTTCGTTCAATAAGAGGGGAAGGAGCTGGCTGCCTATCAATCCGGTTGCGCCTAGCAGGAGGGCTGTTTTTTTATCTTTGGCCATAGCTTGATCTTATTTTGGAACAGTTGAGTATAGGGTTGCATCGTTCGGGTGGAAAAAGAAAAGCTGGTACAGCATCACATCTATACCAGCTTTTTGTGGAGACGGCGAGAGTCGAACTCGCGTCCAGAGAAAGCACAGCAGAGCTTTCTACATGCTTAGTTTTCAGTTAAATTGTCGGGGAAGAGGCTGGACTGAAAACACTCCGGTTCTTCCCGTAGCTTCTAAATTTAGCTTTCCAGACGAAGCGAGCCGGAAGAGCGAGCCTGAATTGTTTTGGTTGATGCACGGATGCGGGCCCAGTCAGACAAGAGCAGGCGATACAAGCTTGGCTTGATCGCAGGCATCGCGTACAATGGCATTCTAATTCCTAGAATTAGGCAGCCATGGCATACTGAGTATTGCCATTTATTGGTCAATAGCCATTTGTTAACGGAGTGAACTATCGTGCTCCGGCATGCTTACAAAACCGTGGTCAATCCTGTCGAAACCAGGGCGTCCCCAAGTTGGGTGAGGGTGAGGGTGAGGGTGAGGGTGAGGGTGAGGGTGAGGGTGAGG
>CALMIR010000033.1 GCA_937864265.1 uncultured Saprospirales bacterium
TTAGCGGGTCACTTCGAGTGCCCCGCTAAATTGTGGAAATGTAACCAATTTGTGCTGTTTTGTACTTGAATTTGAGCCGTTAAGATAGCGCTACGCTGTAGCGCGCGGTCTGGGCTATATCGGGGCAACAGAGATACCGTTCCGCTGGAACGACTGGGTTAGCAGGGCTATATCGGGGAATATAAAGGCGTAGGAATTGAAAGAGAACAAGGAAGTCTTTGTGTACTTCTGTGGACTTTGTGGTTTTAATAAGCATTGCGCTTTGTGCTGGAATGAGCCTCATCTGTGGGTCGGTTCTGATCATTTAAACGCACTACTTCACATGGGCTATAAGGATCAATTTAAAAGATTTTCTATGAAAAAAAAGTTAAAATAAAAAATTTTGCTAATTTTGGACGAATATTCTAAGACGACTGACCCTTACTACCCCGGGTAAATCAACATTGTTGAAAGAGCACTGGATTATGCCCATTTTTTAACTTTTTAGCATCGACATTTAATCAAGTGGCTATCAGCCATTTCTGATAAATTGGCATTTTTAATTAATCGATTAATTCATACAAATCATTTATCTCATGAAGAGCACTTCTACAAAACTGTTGTTTTCCCTTGTGCTTTTGATGTTCGGCTGGACTGGTGCCTCCCTGGCTCAGACCTACTCCAGTTCGGATACGCCTCTGGCCATACCAGATTTGGGAACAACTTCTTCTTCTATTAGTGTGCCTTTAACAGGTACCATCGGCACTGATTACGATGTCGTCAGTGTTGCCATCGACATCACCCATACCTGGGATGCCGACATGGACATTTTCCTGATCGCGCCTAGCGGCGAAATGGTTGAACTCACTTCCGACAATGGCGGTTCAGGTGACAATTTCACGGGCACCATCTTTATGGACGGTGGCGCGAATGGCCCCATCACAGCTGGTATTGCTCCATTCACTGGCACTTATTCGCCCGAGCAGGCTTTGACTGGTGGCACCTTAACAGGCGCCGATGTCAACGGCAACTGGGTTTTGAGCGTCACGGATGATGCCAGTAGTGACACTGGTACACTCAACAGTTGGTCCATCACTTTTGGCCCGGCTGCTCCACCACCTGCTTGTACACCGAATACCTATCCAGGTACAGTTATTCAAGCAGTCCTTGGCCCAGACCCAGGTGGCGCCGATGGTATAGCTACTGCCAATGTAACTGGCACAGGTATTATTGGGGTGGACGCTGAAATTGTGAATGTCACCCTTGACATCACCCACACTTGGGATGCTGACATGGATATCACGCTCATCGCTCCCGATGGTGTGACTACACTGGAACTAACAAGCGACAATGGCGGCTCAGGTGATAATTTCACCGGCACCATATTTGCGGATGGCGGAGGAAATATCACGTCCGGCGTCGCTCCATTCACCGGCACATTCCAGCCAGAAGGCGGTACTTTTGCTGCAGCTTTTGCCGGGGTGGACGTCAATGGCACCTGGACTTTACGGGTCGTGGACGATGCTGCTGGTGATGGGGGTACACTCAACAGCTTCAGCATCTCTGTATGCGATAATATGGTTGTATTGGATAACGACCTATGTGCCGATGCCTTCCCTATCGCTTGCGGTGAAACCGCCTCTGGCACGACTGCCGATGCGACATTTGACAACGCGGGTACTTGTAACTTTACCAATACCGCTCCTGGCCGTTGGTACCGTTTCACAGGGGATGGTAGTGTAGTAACCATTGACACTGAAGGCAGTAGCTATGACACCAAGTTGAGCGTTTATACCGGATCATGCGGTAGCCTGGTTTGTGAAATAGGTGATGATGACGGAGGTAGTGGTTTGCTTTCATCTCTTACAATTTTCTCCACTTTGGGTGTTGACTACTATATTTTAGTACACGGTTTTGGCTCAACTACAGGTGCTTATAACTTAAATGTGGCCTGTGTTACACCTCCAATGGACAACGACCTGTGCGATTTTGCTGAACCCATTGCCTGCAATAGCTCCGCCTCTGGCACTACTGCCGATGCGACATTTGACAACGCGGGTACTTGTAACATTACCAATACCGCTCCTGGCCGTTGGTATGTGTTTACAGGCACAGGTGGCACCGTTATCGCAGATACAGAAGGCAGCGCATATGATACAAAACTGAGTGTTTATACCGGATCATGCGGTAGCTTGGTTTGTGAAACAGGCGATGATGACGGAGGTACTGGTTTGCTTTCATCTCTTACTTTCAACTCTACTTTGGGTACTACTTATTATATACTGGTGCACGGTTTTGGCTCAGCTACGGGTGCTTACACCTTAAACGTAACCTGCCCAATGCCCCCAGCTAACGATGATGCTTGCGACGCCATTGCCTTGACATTGAACGTTGCAGACACTGTGAACAACCTGGGTGCAACTGTACAGACAGGTGAATTAGATCCAGGCATTGGTTCAGGAGCCGATCCATGCGATAGCCAAGATGGCTGGTGTAATTTCTCTGGTGATGGAGAACCTGGCTTGGACAATTCCGTTTGGTTTACTTTCACTCCTGCTGCTGATGGTTGCTATGCGATTACGACAGCAGCTTCTGATTTGCAGTTGGCCGTATGGACAGCAAGCGATTGCAATGATTTTGGCACTTATGTAGAAGTTGCGGCCAATGACGATGGCAACCCAGGCGGTGGCCTCTTTGATCCTCAGGTGAATACCACCTTGAGCGCTGGTGTGACTTATTACATCCAAGTGGATGGCTATGCAGGCCTCACCGTTACAAACGATATGATCATTGTAACACAAAGCCTGAATTGCCCATTGGATTGCCAGACTGATGACGAATTTGTTACTTTGAATCTTTTGACCGACAACTTTGGTGGTGAAACAACGTGGGAGGTACGCACAGAGGGTGGCCAATTGGTTGCTTCTGGTGGCCCATATCCGAATGCAACCAACATCGTAGAAACCTTCTGCGCTGACCCAGGTTGCTATGTATTCACCATTTTCGATAGCTTTGGCGATGGCATTTGCTGTGGTTTCGGTATTGGCAACTACTCGCTTACCGATCCAGACGGCAACGTGTACAACAGCCCAAGCAACGGAGCTTACGGCGCATCTGAAACCATTGAATACTGCGTTTGCGGTGTTGAAATTACCTCTATCGACGTAACGGATGAAACTTGCCCAGACTTTGAAGATGGTACCATTAGCGTATCAGCTACTGGCAACGTCGGCAACCTTTCCTATAGCATTACGGGTCCTGCTCCTGCCAATACCGTTCAGAGCAATGGTACAGGCGTGTTCACCGATTTGGCACCTGGCGATTACACGGTTACCGCTACGGACGATGGCGTTCCCAACTGTTCTGCTTCACAGGTCGTTACAGTTGTTGCGGGCGATGTGCTTCCTGAGCCATGGGATTTTGACGATGCATCTCCATTTGCCCTAAACAGCAATGGTTCTTTCGATCCTTGTACAGGTACTGGTGTATTCACCATCACAACCAATGGTCAGGATGTAGGTTCCTCTGTGGACAACCACTCCATGATCTTCCAGGAACTCTGCGGCGATGGTTCCATCACGCTGCGTGTAGAAAGCATCGATGGCCCAGGCTATGCAGGTGTTGAATTCCGTGAAAACTTTGCTGCCGATGCCCAGCAGGTTTCTATGTTGTCCAACTTGATCAACGTATTGCGTTGGGATGTTCGCTATACAGAAGGCGGCTTGAAGCAAATCAGCTCTTTCTATCGCCCATTCCCGATTTACCTGCGTTTGGTTCGCCAGGGCGACTGGTTCTTCGGCTACTATTCTGCTGATGGTGTCAACTTTGGCTACGTACACTCTGTATTCGTTGATATGAACGAATGTATCTACGTAGGCATGGCTGCTATGTCTTATGTGAACGGTGCTACCGTATCTGCCGACTTCACCGATGTGGTAGTAACTGGTGGTGGTGGCGGCGGCAACCTTGTAGCTCCTGACAACATCTTTACCGATGTCGCTACCGATGCCGATCGCTTTGAAGTGGGCTTGTATCCAAACCCAACCAATGCCAACACCAACCTGAAGTTCAACTTGTCTTCAGAGCTTCCAGCAACTGTTCGCTTGATGAACAGCTTGGGTCAGGTGGTATTGATTGAGCAATTGCAGTCTATTCCAAACGGTACAGTAGAATTGACTACTGAGCGCTTGGCACCTGGCACTTACTTTGTCGAGATTTTCTCGGAAGAGTTTGGCACCAGCACGCTGCAACTCGTGAAAACGGGCTTCTAGGTCTAGTACTTATTTGTAAATAAAAAAAGGGGCTTTCGATGCAGATCGAAAGCCCCTTTTTTATCATAAAGTGTCGGCTTGCCTAGAAGCCAAACCGATACTCGCCCTCATCTAAACACTTTTTGAAACCAGCATAACAGCTAGCTCCAATCAAATGATAGGCTTTAGCGATAGCGTGTCGTCCAGGAGTTTGATTGCTGGCTTTTCGGGTTTGATGGGTTTGGGCGGTTTCTGGAAAGAATCTTTTTCCAGGCGGGCACGGGCTATCAAGATGGAGTCTGCCCTTCTGCCAGCCTCTTTATAGGTCTCTTCGCGGCACATGTCCATCCTTACCTTTTGAAATTCTGCCAACCTTTTATTCACTTCTTCAGCGATGGCCTTTTCTACTGCGGCCTGATCGCGATCTTTTTCATTCGCACAGCTCGCGGCAACAAAAACCAGTAAGGCCATGCTTGCTATCCATCGCCCTTTATTCCGTAACATCGTTTTCTCTTTTTCTGGCCCTCAATTTAATTTCTTCTGCCAGCCGAACCTTGATGATGGAATCAACCGCCTGATTGATTCGCTGTTCTTTGTTGCTTGCGCAGAGGCTGTCTATCAATTGCCGGATACTATCGGCCTGTGTTTTGATCAAGGTATCCACTTGTTGCCGCTCGTAAGAAGTGAGTCGAACCGCCGTATCGGGTGGTTGACATGCTGACAGCAGCAAGCAGCATAAGCAAATCCCCCAAACATAATTAGCGATCATGGATATCAATGGTTTTTTTGCGCAATTCGAAATTTTTACCCAAATAAACCCGCCGAACCATTTCATCGGCAGCCAGTTCTTCCGCTGTTCCAGCCTTGAGGATACTGCCTTCAAACATCAGATAAGCCCGGTCGGTGATGGAAAGCGTTTCCTGCACGTTGTGATCTGTGATCAGAATACCGATGTTTTTGGTCTTCAATTTGGCCACGATGTATTGAATGTCTTCCACTGCTATTGGATCTATTCCAGCGAAAGGCTCATCCAGCAAAATAAATTTTGGATCGGTTGCTAAAGCCCGGGCAATCTCTGTTCGTCGGCGTTCACCACCGGACAGGGTATCGCCCCTGCTTTTGCGCACTTTTTTTAAGCCAAATTCCTCGATCAGGGACTCTAGCTTTTCCTTTTGCTCGGCTTTGCTTTGCTTGGTCATTTCCAATACGGCCTTGATATTGTCCTCCACGGTGAGCTTGCGAAATACCGAAGGCTCCTGAGGGAGATAGCCTATCCCTTTTTGTGCCCGTTTGTACATGGGTAACTCGGTGATCTCTTCCGATTCGAGATAGACATGCCCTTCATTGGGTTTGATAAAACCAACTACCATGTAAAAGGTCGTGGTTTTTCCCGCTCCATTCGGGCCTAGCAAACCAACAATCTCGCCCTGATTAACTTCCACAGAGACCCCCTGAACCACCTGCCGCTGGCCGTAAAACTTGACCAAATGATCACTTCTTAGCTTCATACTCAATCGACATAGATGACTTTACGCAAAAAACGCAGCCCCAGCGTCAGCTCGAAGGTCAGGTTGCGGATGTTGCGTTCAGGAATACTTAGGTTTCCCATATAAAATGAATTATTGACATAGACCTCCGCTTTGGGTTGCTGGTATTGCAGCGAAAAATCGGGGTTGACCGTAAATTCCAGCATACCGCCTACAAATTCCGAAAAAGGGAATTCAATGCCCCCGCCCAAAGCCAACCCGTAATTGATTTCCCGGATCAACTGTTTGTCATTGATCGGGTAAATGGGATAACTTTGGTTGACCTCTTCGTATTCATCCAAATTGGTATCAAAGGTATAATCGAGTCGCAGACCAAACATGTAATAGGTTCTGCCTTCTGCACCCGATTTTTTAAATTTTTGCTTAGCGCCTACCGTAAGAGAAGCATTGTGAAAAATAAAGGCTTGTGTAGGCAATCTAAAAATATCGCCGCTGATGCCAAAGGCGTTGCGGCTTCGAATGGCGCTGCCTTTTGGGTTGTAACCAATTTGCGCAAAAAGCGCATAGCTGTTATCCTCCGGCAAGCTCTCAACAAACAATATGCCGTGGTATCGAAAGAGCGGATCCCGTTCAAAGGACTCCCACTGTTGTAGGCCGATGGTTGGCCCTCCTTTGAACCCAAAAATAGAACCCTGCCCATAAGCCGTTCCTGCCAGGGCGGCCAATAGACCAATCGTCCATAATTTTTTTAACATAGTCACTTTTTTAAAACGTCTATTCCTTCTTGCTGCCTTGATAGGTCAAGCTAATAGCGGGTGTAAAACCCAGTACCTGATGATATTGAGAAGCCACATCTATCAAAAGGCCACTTTCCAATTGTAAGCCCAGCCCAAAGCTGAGCAATGTTGGTTCAGTCGCCATTCCAAGTCGCAAATATAATGGCTTTATGATTTTATAATCCAGGCCCATTTTTACACGGGTCAGGTAATCAATATCTTTTTCAACCTCAGCCAATAATTTCACCTTTTCAGACGGCTGATACCCCAGCCCCAAGCGAAAAACGGTTGGCAATTGCTCATCCGGCAATATATTGACTCGGAGTGGACTAAAAACATGGAAGCCCAAATCCAAATTCGGGAAAAGCCCTAGCAAGAATCCTAGCTCGAAAGTAGCCACTATATTGCTGCCGTACTCCGGTATGCGGGTGTTTAATACAATAAACTGCCCGCCAATGGACAAGGACTCCAATAGTTTCCGGCTGTAGGCCAAGCCCAGGCGCTGCTCGTTATACCCTTCAAAACCCAAATAATTCAAGCTCAGCCCGTATGTACCCGATTGGGTAGGAATAGCTCCTCCCGCCGATACGCTTTTGATTTCAGCTACCAAAAACCGTTCTTCCGCCATGACGGTTGCTGCCACCCCTTCCAGGTAACTCAATCCCGCAGGATTGGCAAAAAGGCTGTTGATGTCTTTGAAAGTCAGACCTACACCGCCCATACCAATCCCCCTGGCACCCGAACTAGGCGGCGCTCCATTCTGGCTGTAAAGTGAAAGGGTGAAAAAAAGCAGTAAAATCAGGCAGCTGGAAAAAGATTTCATGGCATTTTTTTGATGGGTCAACCCAATAATGTTTGCAGGTAGTAACGCAGAAAAATTAAGTCCCCGATTTGTCCTTATCCTAGCAGTCTAAGCGGTTCATTTTAAGTGTGTTCGCTAGGGTAAGGACTTTGATCAATCGGAAAGTCATTTATACTACTAAGGCATTTTCTTTTGTCAGTTGGGCGTAAAATCGGCCAGCATCGGTCATGTGGCGATCCATCGTCTCCCAATCTACGCTGACCAAGCCGAAGCGATAAGTAGGACCCAAGTTCCATTCAAAATTATCCCAAGTGCTCCAATGGATGTATCCTAAGATGGGAATTCCCTCTTCGATTAAGCCATGAAAAACACCTAAGTACTCAATAATCGATCGAATGCGCACAGCCGAGTCATCCGTACAAATA
The DNA here is from genome assembly GCA_937864265.1 of uncultured Saprospirales bacterium. Classification (GTDB taxonomy): domain Bacteria; phylum Bacteroidota; class Bacteroidia; order Chitinophagales; family Saprospiraceae; genus CALMIR01. The sequence goes on from CALMIR010000033.1 coordinate 7,720, forward strand.
CCGCTTTCGGTAATCAAAATTGGCTTTTTGTAGCGGCGGTACATTCGCCTGATGATCTTGCCAAAACCCTCCGGATAGTATCCCCACATCTTATCGTGCCGGATACCCAAAGCATCCAATTTACCCGGGTTATCGATTTCAGTAATGGGCTTCGGATCAAAAAGCACGTAGGCGTAGTAACTCATCCCGCAATAATCCACTTGGCTAAAAAGCCGAGCAGTTCTTTGGTTGAACCACCAATCGGCCAAACGAGCAGCTATTTTGCCCGCCCAATTCAAGCCCTGAAAATAACAGGTATTTAGCGAAATACCAACCGGAATATCCGGATATGCCGCTTTGATCAGGTCATAAACGATTTGATGCGCCCGACTCATGTGTTTGAGTACCTTATTGGCTTTTCGATAACTTTTGCGAAATGGCGGAAATACGCCCATCATGTAAGCATTGAAAGCATACACATTGGGTTCGTTGAAAGTATTCCAGTTGGATACATAGCCGCCAAAATGCGCGATGCAGCGGCTGCAATAATCAACAAATAAAGCAATATTGTCTTCGTGCAACCAGCCTTCCTTGTTGTTTTCAAACCACAGCGGGTTGGTAAAATGGTGCAGTACGAGCAACACACGGGTTCCGGCATCATTGAGTTCTTGAAAAAACGCCTGGTATTCCACCACAACTGCCTCATCGAAAGGCGCTAAGGGCGCTTTCTGCAACCTGGCCCAATCCACACCACATCGGTAAACGGTACCAAATTGGGTAATATACTGGATATCTTCTTTCCGCCTTTTTTCGTGGTCGGTCGTGCGGTCAAAAACAAAGCCATCCCTGGATTTTATGCCCTTCCAGTTGTGATTGGACGCTGTTTCTACTTGAGCAGCCGAGGTAGAAGTGCCCCAAAAGAAGTCGGACGGAAACTGTATGCGTTTTTTTTCAGACATCTATCAATCGTTCCAATCTGCGATAAATACGTTGGTGTCTCGCCCCTTGTTGTTCCTGTTGGAAGAGAAAACCAGTTTTTTGCCATCGGAAGAAAACATGGGGAAGGCATCAAATACTTCGTCAAAGGTAACTTGTTCCAAGCCTGTTCCGTCCGTTTTGATAGAAAAGATGTTGAATTTTCGACCACTTTCGGAGTGGTGGTTGGTAGAAAAGAGTATTTTTTTGCCGGAAGGGTGAAAATAAGGCGCCCAGTTGGCTCCACCCAGCTTGGTAATTTGTTTCAAATCAGAGCCATCTACATTACAGACAAAAATTTCCATCGCCAAGGGCTGCACCAAGCCCTGCGCGAGCAAATCTTTATACGTATTGATGTCTTCCTCTGTTTTGGGTCGGGAAGCGCGAAAAACCAGCTTCTTTCCATCAGGTGAGAAAAACGCCCCGCCGTCGTAGCCCAGTTCGTTGGTTACTTGTTTCAAGTTGGTACCATCCACATTCATCGTCCACAACTCCAGGTCGCCGGAGCGAGTAGAAGTGAATACGATTTTTTTGCCATCAGGCGAAAGCGTGGCCTCGGCATCGTAGCCCGGTTCGTTGGTCAATTGCTGGATGATTTCCCCCTTTAAATTGGCTACAAAAATGTCGAAGGAGGGATATACGGCCCAGACATATTTGCCATTGACCAATCGGGGTGTTTCCGGACAGGCTTCATCGGCTTGGTGGGTAGAGGCGTAAAGAATGCTTTTATCACCTGGCATAAAGTAGGAACAAGTCGTTCTGCCTTTGCCCGTACTGACCATAGGCGCCTGATTGCCCGTATAGCCGGTAATGGGCATGTAAAAAATTTGATCGCATTCCGCATTCCAATCCGTATTGGTCGCCTGAAAAGACAAATACTTATTGTCGAAACTAAAATAAGCCTCCGCGTTGTCCCCGCCAAAAGTCAATTGCTTCATGTTGGACAAGTGGGCTTCTTGATCGTAAATCAAGGTATCGGTAATGACGGCACCTGTTCCTGCGGCCATTGCCGACGATTGGTTGGATAAGTTTTTCGTGTTGTTACACGCGAAGAGGCAGGCCATCAGCGCCCCGAAAGTCAAAAACTTCATCATAGTCATTTTAAATTTTTCGACCAAAGGTACGGGTTGCTTTGTCATAGAAATGTCTGAAGTGCGAATGGGTGGTGGTGAGCAAGCCTCCGACCTGAATCCGAAATAGCCTATGGTATTAAAGCTCCCCGCTTTTTGCTTGGCTGGCCTCCAGGAACTGCCGCACGGCATTAAATGAGACGACCTCGTGTTCAAAATAGCTGATAGCGGCTTGGATTTCAGCCTCACCGGCACCCAAATGGTGTAAAATATTCATCAGGTGCATTTTCATGTGGCCTTTTTGGATACCCGTAGTGATCAAGGAGCGAACGGCGGCAAAATTTTGAGCCAAACCCGTAGCAGCGATAATCATCATCAGTTCTATGGCGCCGGGATGCCCCAGCATTTCCAAAGACCGGCGAGCCAGGGGGTGCAAATTGGTCAAGCCACCAACGGTGCCAACAGCCAAAGGAATATCCATCCAAAATCGGAAAATCCCCCCCTCTAACATGCAATGGCTTAGGCTGCGGTAATGACCATCGCGGGCAGCATAGGCATGGCCACATGCCTCGATGGCGCGAAAATCGTTTGCTGTAGCCAATACCACTGCATCTATGCCATTGAAGATACCTTTATTGTGGGTCACCGCCCGATAAGGATCAATTTGGGCAATGCGGATCGCTTTGGCAAATTTTTCTGCGAAAGTACGGGCATTCATACCTTCACAAATGCCTTCCAGGTCATCTATCGGGCATTCCACCCAAGTGCGTACCAGGCATTCGGGAGTATAATTGGATAAAATGGCCATGATGACCTCTAGGTCGCGGGCGTATGCAGGCCAATGGGTTTGCTCCTCGGCAAAGGCTTCCAGGCTGCGCCCGAATGACTCCAACACCGAATTGATAAAATTGGCGCCCATCGAATCACAGGTCTCAAAGCTGACCATCAATTGGTAATAATGGGGTTCCAGGTGGCTCAAGTTGACCAATTCCACTTTTAGTACGCCCCCACCCCGCTTTTCCATATTGGCAGTGATCGCTGCGGCTTCCTCTAATAGCCGCTTTTTCAATTGCGGCCATATCTGGAACAAGGCTTCCGGGTCGCCTTTCCAATTGAAATGTACCTGTCCCAATTTGCGGGTATCGATCACTTCTGCCCGGAAACCGCCTCTGCTCATCCAAAATTTGGCAGCGCTAGCGGCAGCGGCTACCACCGAACTTTCTTCAATCACCATCGGCACAGTGTATGCTTTGCCATTGATGACAAAATTGGGTGCCACACCATAAGGCAGTATATAATTGCTGATGGTATTCTCGCTGAAGCCGTCAAAAACTTTCTGTTGCTGGGTATCTTCATGCCAAAATCGCTTCAAATCCTGGCCAGCGCTTTCATCGCCATCAAAAAAGTGTTGAACCAGCCATTCGATTTTCTGCTCTTTGGGCCACTTGGAAAAGCCGCTGATGTTTTTTTTATCCTGCTTCATGCACACACTATTTAACTCTAAGGAAAGCATAGGCCAGTTTTAATCCTTCAACTTGTGTTTGAACATATTTTTGAAGTACCTCGTAATCGCCACGGGCATGTTTTAAAAAACCCGAAGCTTGCCCGTATATAGCATTCAATTTCAACTTGCGAATGTGGTAATAGCCATCTAAAAAGTCTTTCACGCCGCCTGATACGATGACTTGCCGGCAAAGCACGCGATCGCCCAATTCGGCTACCAGTTCATTGACCATCCCCACCATCTCTTCCGCACTGTGCCCTACTCTGGCGAGATTTTCATAAACCGCTATCTCCGGCCTGGTATCGCGCAGCATTTCGAGTTTGGCAAAATTGGTGCCGCCATGCGCGGCAAAATCAATGGCTGCGAGGGGTAGTTGCAGCAGTGCTTCAAGGCTAGCCCTCCCCATACCCTGCCCTACTTCTTTGACAATCAAAGGGCATTCCATTTTATCCAATAAGCGGCGAATGGTATCCAGCGGGGGGTGCCGAAAGCGGTCGCCTTCTGGTTGGAGCCATTCCTGAAGCGGGTTGACGTGTATGATCAAGCCATCAGCCTGTAGCTTGTCCAGAAGATCGCGAATCAAGCCGAGTTCTCCTCTTTCTATCATTTCTTCAAGCTGTGCAATACCCAGATTGGCGTACAAAGGCAGTTCATCGCCCATCTCAGCGCGCACATTAAAGTCCTGAAATCGTTCATCACTGTAGAGCAATTGCCGACACGACCCCAGTCCCATGCCCATGCCAAATTCGCGGCAGGCGCGTGCGAGGTTGTGATTGATGGTATGCGCCAGTTCCGTGCCGCCAGTCATGCTAGATACCCAAATGGGGACGCGCATCGTTTTTCCCAAAAATAATAGGTTTTTCAGGGTCTGCCCATCCGGATGACCAGACAGGAGTGGCTCGTAATAAAAACGCCGATCCAGTTCGTCCTGCCCAGTCTGTGCTTTGAAGGCCAAATCTATATGGTCTTTTTTACGCGATGCGGCATTCGGGTCATTAGGAAGTGATAAGGTATCCACTGCTGGTATTTTGCTGCTAAAAGACATAAAGTTATTGGGTTTTTGACATAACCTTAAATAATTGAAAATGTTTTTGCCCCAAGTAACGCAGAAAAATTAAGTTCCCGATTTTGTCCTTACCCTAGCGGGCTAAACGGTTCATTTTAAGTGTGTTCGCTAGGGTAAGGACTTTGATAAATCGGGAAGTGATTTTTTGCACACTACTAAGTGAATGTTTTCCGCCTGAAAAGTGGCTAAAAATCAGTCATCTTCAAAAAAATGACGCTTTGGGAAACTTTTTTTAAAAAACTTAGGTTAATCAAACTGCGTGTAGCTTTCAGAAAAAAGCAAGTTTTTGAACCCTGTTCAAAATACTGATTTTCAATACTTTATACCCAAAAACCTTTTTTTCCCTTTTTTTTAAAAACAGTTGGAAATTGTAAATAATTGCTATCTTTATGGTGGTAATGGCAAAAGAAACATCGTCTGAAAAAAATTTTGAACAAGTCTTTGAGGAAGAGTTCTTACCTCAGATAGACGCGTTAATGACTTTTGCTTACCACCTCACTTACAATGAAGAAGACGCCAACGACCTCGTCCAGGAAACCTATCTGAAAGCGTATCGTTTCATCGAGAACTACAATGAAGGCACCAATGCGAAGGCATGGTTGTTCAAAATTTTGAAAAACGCCTTCATCAATCAGTACCGTCGGAAGACCAAATTGCCCACCCGAGTCGATTATGAAGAGCTGGTACATTACCACGAAGAAGATGATGGTAATTATTCCAGTTATACCGACTTGCGGGAGGAGATGTTCGAAGGAATGATGGGCGATGAGGTGACTCAGGCCATCAATGCGCTGCCAGTGGATTTCCGGGTGGTTATCCTGTTAAGCGACATTGAAGATTTCACCTACGAAGAAATCTCCAAAATTTTGGACATCCCCATCGGTACCGTCCGTTCTCGTTTGCACCGTGCCCGAAATTTGCTGAAAGAACAATTGAAAACCTATGCAGCGTCTTTGGGCTACAAAAATAAACGCAAATAACAGGAGGGATATGCGAGCCTTATTCGTCCCCTGCCTGCGTTGGAGATTATATTCGTTAACTGCTGCTATTCAGCAGGATTTCATCCCATGAAGTTCGTCCGTTTGTCTAAACGTATTCCTTTTGTAGTGAATGGGTTCATAACTCTTTTGCGCCAAAAGCATGCTAAATGGACTGGCTTCATAACCATTTATTTGGATCATATGGCAAAGTATTCAACACTATTTAGTTCGTTCCATCAACCGTGTTGCCTTAGCACGCGAGCTAGTTGGGCGGGCTTTGCCTTTTTTTCCGAGTTGTGGTTGATCCTGAATTCCGCTGAGTAGTAAAAAACAAAAAAACATGCAAGATCAGAATTATCAGGAGCTCGTCAGGAAAGTCACGATGTACCTCGACAACGAACTCAACGAAAATGCTGAACGCGAATTACTCAGAGAAATCAAATCAAACCCCACCTATCTCCAGGTGCTCAGTCAGGAAAAAAACTTCCGCGAATTTATCAAAAGTAAGATTCACCGCCGTAAACCATCCCCCGCGCTTATCCAGTCCATTAAAGAAAAGATTCGCATCGCTCCAGCCTGAATCTGATTATTGCTCAACATATGGTAAAATAACTTTTGGCTTTGATGTTGTATCAAGGCTAGAAGGGTTTATTCGTCCGGCATTGGAAATGGTCTGATGCCGGATGAATGTTGTTTGGCCAATTTAGCGATTCTGTAGCTCTAACCACGCTTGTTGAAGGATGATGTAATAAAAACGCCCCCTATTGCTTTTTCATAATAAGCTTTGCGGCAATTCTAAATATGTAAAGATTGAGTTTTGGAAATAGCATGCTGTGGACAGGAAGGGTGGCGATGAAATCAATGTCAAATTTCCGGCTCTACCCCACAAAAAGTGCCGAAAATTTGATTTTTCCAAAAAAAAACTCCATCTTAGCAGTGCCAATCAAATTCTCCAATGAGCGCTGACGTAACCGACACCATTGCCAATGCTTTTCAGGACAAAAAGCTGCTGACCAAGAGCGAGTTGCTCTCTTGGCTGGAAGCGGTGTACCCTGATGCATCCGAGGAAACATTGTCCTGGCGCATCTACAACATGAAAGAGCGGGGCTTTCTGGAAAGCCCAGGAAGGGGTATGTACAGGCTGGCTACAAGGGAAGATTTCATGCCCGTCTTTTCTAACTTGTCAAAACGCATTGCTGCCATGCTGGCGAAGGAGTTGCCCCTGGTCAATGTCTGCATCTGGGAAACCCGCTGGCTGAATGCCTGGATGGAACTCCAGCCCGCCTACAACTGGACACTTGTGGAAGCCGAGAAAGACACCCTCAACGCCATTTTCAACCACCTGACCGGGCTATCCAAAAAGGTCTATCTCCAGCCCAACCGCACCATCATGGAATTGTACGTGCTGTCGCTGAACGAAGCCGTTATCGTCAAACCGCTGGTGTCGGAAGCACCGTTGATGCGGAAAGGCAAAATCACCACTGCCTCCCCGGAGAAAATGCTCGTGGACATCGTGGCGGAGCCGGATATTTTTGTGGGTCAACAAGGCGAACTGGAGCATATTTTCGAGAACATGTTTTCCCAAATCCTTATCCACCAAAACCGACTGCTGCGATATGCCCGGCGGCGAAAGCGGGAAAAGCAGGTGTTGAAGCTCATTCCCGAAAATTGCCAGTTGCCGAACCTAAACCCCGAAGACGCATGATACTACTCGACACCCTATCCGCCGAATGGCTCAAGTCTGTCTCCTCCAAATTAGGGAAGGTGGACGTCTCATTGCTGGAAAAAGCAGTCCGGGCACTCTTGTTGGCGGAGCAGCTCAAAGTCAATGACCTGAACTTTGTCTTCAAGGGTGGTACATCTCTTTTGCTTCACCTCGAAAAGCCACTGCGCTTTTCCATTGACGTGGACATCATTACTTCCGACGACAAGGCAACCCTGATGAAAGCGATGGATGCCGTAGTCGAAACGGGAGCCTTCACCCGTTGGGAACCGGACGAGCGGACACTTCGTAAAGACCTGCCCGTTGACCACTACAAGTTTTTCTACAAAAGCCAGTTCCCATCACCCACAGCCGAAAACTACGTGCTGCTGGATGTACTGTATCCAAACCCCTTGCCTGTCTGGGTGCAGCAAAAAGCCATGCAACACCCCTGGCTCAAAACGGAAGGCGACCCTGTCCAATTGACCCTCTCTACTGTAGGCGGCTTGCTGGGCGACAAACTGACCGCCTTCGCCCCGACCACCACAGGAATCCTGTACACCAAAGACCGCCCGGTGGAAATCATCAAACAGCTTTTCGACATCAGCTGTCTGTACAACTTGGTGGACAACCTGACCGAAACACAAACCGCCTTTCAGACCGTAGCCGCTGAAGAACTGAAATACCGGGGACTGACCATCACTGCCACCGAAGTGCTGAGCGATTCATTCTCGGCTGCCCTGACCATCTGCGATCGCAACCTGAAAGACCCAAACTTCCAGCACCTAGCAAAAGGCATCCACAACATCAAGCCGCATATTTTCTACCGCTTTGTCATCGAGGATGCAATCGTCGGCGCTGCCAAAGTGATGCTCCTGAGCACCTTGCTCCGGCAGGATTTCAAGGAAGCCCCACATAAATTTGGCGCAGCCAAGGATGTGGTTGACTGGCTGATACCGACCACGGAATACAACCGTTTCAACAAACTCAAAAAGACCAACCCCGAAGCCTTTTTCTACCTCTACAAAACTTGCGAGCACTTAACACAACCGACAACATGACCCGGAAAAAAGACAAAGACTTAAAGGCCTTTTACGATTCGAAATATAACAAATCGGACAAAACAGGAGAACCTGATTTCAGAAATTCAATTTTACTTTCTAATGGAAATCCTTTAGCAAGCATGATCTAAAAACGCCACTGCTAATATAAAAAATTACAACGTCATCTACCAAAACGGTCATTTCTGAGACAAGGACAATGGCAAACGGCTGATACCCAAGCCAGGCGCATCCTTTGCCTTACTCAGTGATGATGGCAATTTTCAAGCGCATGACCCGCTGAATTTGCCACCGGAGGAGTTACGTCCCTCGGAATCCATAAAAACATTGGTGCTGGCTGAGCCTAATTCGTTTCGGTATAGCCTACTTTTGCAAAAAGGCAGATTGCTGTACTTCCGTCTCGGTTTGGATCGCAAAGACACCCCGAAGGAGCGCATGGAATACGTCTTTGAATTTACCTCTGCGATAAATCCGATTGGACAAAAAGTACCAAGCCCGCCTGTTTCCTTGAATGACTTGTTTGAAAACACCAGCATGTTGTACTATGCCCGAAAGCGAAGTTCCTCTGTGAATGTATTCAATGAGTTTAAGATGAATTCGCCGGGTGGGGCGAGGTTAGGGGAGTTGTGGGAAAAAGTGGTGTTCGTCAAAGTCTGGAGTTAGTCATCGAAAGTGCCATCCAACCGCAGGCTACTACCAGCCTACCCGATTACGATGTCTATATTGGTGATGACAAACCTTCCCAACAATATGGTCTTTTGGGTCAGACCATTCAAAAAAGGAGATAGCGCTCGACTTAAATGGCACCAATACCATCAGCCTTTTGGAGTGCAAGGTGCTGGGAAAAGTTACACCCTCGGAACGATTGCGGAAATGGGGTTGAAGCCCATCCCCAATATCAACGCCATGTTCAAACCTCTGGCAGGTGTGATTTTTCATTACAGCGAAAGCCAGGATTATAAACCTGAGTTCACCACCATGCGCTATCCAAATCATAAACCAAAGGAGCTTGAAATCTTAAACGCTATCTACGATGCCAAACCGGATGCCATCCGAAATATCGTATTGCTTTTCCCTCACTCAAAATTGGAAGAAAGGAGGGCGGAATACCCTAACCTTGAATTATTGCCACTTGCTTTTTCTTCAGGCGAACTCAATATCGGCGATTGGAGATTTTTAATGGGTACGACCGGCGATCAATCCCTATACGTGAAGCAATGCCCCATTCAATAAAAAAACTACTCTAATAATTAATTTACAACACTTTGCAGCTTAGATTGTGATCCCGACAGGATTCGAACCTGTGGCCTGCTGATTAGAAGTCAGCTGCTCTATCCAGCTGAGCTACGGGACCATTTTTGAAAAAGCGCTGCAAAAATAAAGCATTTTTCCCAATCGGAACTAATGTTAGCCGAAATAAATTGCTACAAGGCTTTTTCCTATCATTAACAAGGCCAAAACCTTAAACATTCCCGTCCTATATTTTATTTTTATACGGAGAAAGCTAAAAATGCTGCTCATCCTGCTGAACAAAAAAAGGACAACAAGTGAAAACCATTTTATTTAAGGCGATCCGCAAAAAGCGTTATTACGCACTACTGCTAGCACTGGGCTTTTTGGCATGGGTTTGGAGTTTTATGGACATGCGCCTGAGTGCGGAGGCTTTTCAAGAAGCCCTGGCCGACAATCCTTATGGTTACCAGGCCGACGTTTGCGCCATCGAAGGGGATGGCCGCACCTTGTGTTATACCGAAATCGGCAATGACTCCTTGCCGTTGATCGTTTTTATCCATGGAGCGCCCAGTTCCTCTTCCTTTTGGAAAGATATGCTCAAAGACAGTTTGCTATTGAGCAAGGCCAAGCTCTTGGCGGTGGACCGCCCCGGCTATGGTTATTCGGGTTATGGAAAACCGGAAACTTCGGTACGCAAACAGGCTTCCCTCATCGCTCGCCTCATTCAGGAAAAAAGCGCTTTACACTCAGCCATCATCCTGCACGGTTCCAGCTATGGAGGCACTGTAGCAGCTCGTATTGCGATGGACTTTCCACACCTGGTGGATGGCCTATTGCTGCAATCGGCTTCAGTCGCACCGGGTAAAGAAAAAACCTACCAATTCACCTACATTACGGAAAATACCTGGCTGCGTTGGCTGTTGCCCGGCTCGATTCACGTGGCCAATCAAGAAAAACTAACCCACCAGATAGAATTGGACTCAATGGCCAATCTGTGGAATCGCATCAAGGCAGCAGTTGTCGTTTTGCATGGCAAATCGGATGGCTTGATTTACCCGGAAAATGCGTTCTTTGCCCAGGAACGGCTGACCAATGCTTCCTTCCTGGACGTAAAAGTGTTGGAAAACCGCAAGCACGACTTGCTCTGGACGCGGCGCGACTTACTGATAAAGTCTTTGGAGCAACTCCTCCACTTGGGTGAAAAGCAGGCACTGAATAGGTAAAACCGATCATGCAAAAACCGACGCAAACAGCACAGCAAAACAACTTTTGCAAAACCAATCACACATGTCTGAAATAAAAATAGAAGCCAGTTGGAAAATAGCATTGCAAGATACTTTTGAACAAGACTGGTTTCAAAACCTGGCTCAGTTTCTGCGACAAGAAAAAAGCCAGGGAAAAACCATTTACCCTCCCGGTTCTCTGATTTTCAACGCCTTTCATGCTACCCCGTTTCAAGAAGTCAAGATCGTAATACTGGGACAGGATCCTTACCACAACCCCGGCGAAGCCATGGGGCTCTCTTTTTCGGTGCCTAAAGGCGTTCGCATCCCGCCTTCCTTACAAAATGTCTATCAAGAACTGCATACCGATGTGGGCATACCGATACCCAAACACGGCGACCTGAGCGCCTGGGCTAAGCAGGGAGTGTTTTTGCTCAATGCCATGCTCACGGTGGAGAAAAACAAACCCGGCTCGCATCAAAAAATCGGTTGGCAGTTGTTTACCGATGCGGTCATTCGGAAATTATCGGAAGAAAGGTCGGGGCTGGTGTTTATGCTCTGGGGCAATTTCGCCCGCAAAAAACGCGACCTGATTCAACCCGACAAGCATTTGATTCTGGAAGCAGCACATCCTTCGCCCTTGGCTGGCGGGGCTTTCAAAGGCTGCCGTCATTTTTCAAAAGCCAATGCTTATTTAACGCAACAGGGAAAAAGCCCTGTGGATTGGAATTTATCGGAGTAAATGGCTACAATTTAGCAGGGCACTCGAAGTAACTGCAATTTAGCAGGGCACTCGAAGTGACCTGCTAAAATATCTACAATTTAGCAGGGCACTCGAAGTGATCGGCTAAAATAACTACAATTTAGCAGGGCACTCGAAGTGATCGGCTAATATGACTTGTTAAAAAAGATAACCTTTTCTGCCTCATTTTATAAAGAAAATTTAAAAAATGGCGCTTTCCTTGAAAATTTAAAACCCAATATATACATTTGTTGCGACCCGGAAAGCAAAATGGAAATCAATATGACCAACATCGCGCGATCAGGATTAATGCCAGCTGTTTCGTGTTCCCGTTTTCGGTGTTCATTTTATGCCATTCAAGTTCAATGGATGCCTTGCATCAGCCAGTAAGACATTAATCACTAAACCATTAATACTTTATGAAAAACCTGATTTTACTCCTTTTGATTGCTGTGGCAACTTTTGTTGCTCAACCTGCTCAAGCTTTTGTTCATTCTGCAAAAAGTAAAGCAGCCATGAATGATGCGGTAAGTACCTACAACCTTCAATTGGAAGGTATGGAAGGCATGACCGTACAGGACTTCCTCAACCTTTCTCCTAAGCAAATCCGCGAAAAGACGGGTCAGAAGTTGAGCCTGAAAGAATCTATAGCGCTGAAGTTAGCTCAGAAAAAAGTAAAAAAATCCATCAAGAAAAGCGATGCAGAAAATGCGGCTAAAAGCCAATTGGTAGCGCTATTGCTTGTGGTTTTTGTTGGTGGCTTAGGTATCCACCGCTTCTATTTGGGTTACACCACTATTGGTATCATACAGCTGTTGACACTGGGTGGCTGTGGTATCTGGGCATTGATTGACCTGATCCGTATCATTACTGGTGATTTAGGCCCTGCTGACGGCAGCGCTTATGACCCAACCCTTTAAATTAAGTTCCCGATTCGTCCTTACCATATTGGGTTAAATAGTTCAGTTAAAGTATGTCCTCTATGGTAAGGATCTTGATTAATCGAGGAGTCATTTTGTGTACACAATCATGACATTTATGAAAGGGAAAACCAGAAGAAAAGGCTGGATCAGTTCCCGTCTGAATCTAAACTCCAAGCCCTGGGTGTTGACCCGGCTGGCATTTCTCATCATCCTACCTATTGTATTGCTGGCGCTGCCTGCCGATTATTTCGATTCCGGGCGAGCGGTGTGCCTGTCCAGGGTGATTTTTGATGTGGAATGTTTTGCCTGTGGCATGACCCGTGCTGTGATGCATTTCATCCACTTTGAGTTCAATGAAGCTGTTTATCACAATGTATTAGTCTTGCCCGTTGCGCCCTTGCTGCTATTTTTGTGGGTAAAATGGCTGTGGACGGACTGGAAAAGATGGCGTGCCTTTCAAAGCCCCATACCAGCTTAGGACTTTTATTTTTTCCTAATACGACAAAGCGCCTTCCTGTATAATAACGGGAAGGCGCTTTATTTTTGTGCGCTAGTGCTATCGTTTTATCAATTGCCGACTGCCTAACTGTTGTCCATCAAGCATCAAAGTATAAATATAACTGCCTGCTGGTAAGTGTTCCAAATAGACCGTTTTTTGTTGCAAGCCTTTAGCCGCTTGGCCTTCAAACAAAGACCGCAGCAAGCGCCCTTGATTGTCCCGCAATTCTAGTTTTACTCGGGCGCTTTCGACCAATTCAAACTCAAATGTGGTGGAAGAAAGTACCGGATTCGGATAATTTCTGAGCTGGGCCAAAATAGATGCATCGATTGTTTTTACACCAACCGGCTCGCGCAAATCGGTCTGATAAACACCCAAACCGTGGGTAGCGGCCCTCAATTTGCGCTCCGGCTCTGATATGCTCAAGTGCATCACCATCGCAGCTTCGGCAATACCATCGGAATAGGCTTCCCAGGAAAAACCACCGTCAAACGAGGCATACACCCCCAAGTCTGTTCCAATATAAATATCGTCCGGCATCATCGGATCGACGAAAATGCAGTTGACTGGAATGTCGGGCAAACCATTGCTTAGTGAAAGCCAGCTATTCCCGCCGTTGACTGTTTTATATACGTGGCTGCTGCCAAAACCGGAGAAGACGACAAAGACTTCGTCCTGATTTTCCGGATGAAAAGCAATATCCATGGCTACCCGGTTGGGCAAGCCACTCATGGCCTGCCAAGTACTGCCTCCATTGAGCGATCGGTAAAGCCGGGGTATCCCGCCTAGCAAAGGCGCTGTACTGACGTAAATCAAGTCACTATCTTCCGGGCTGACTGCAATACTCAAGATGGGATTGCCGGTAGCCGGATCGACAAAGCCCGTAGAAGTAGCCTGCCAAGTGTTCCCGCCATTTTGGGAAATGTGCAAGCGCTGCGCCCCTGCATAAATAATAGCGGGATTCTGCGGATCCAATTCAAATGGGCCGTTGAAGTTTTTAGACTCCCCTGAGGCGGAATTAACGCCGATACCGAAAAAACTTTCTCCCCCATCTTCCGATTTCTGAAGGTTTAAGTTTTGGTAAGCTCCGTACATGATTTGGTCGTCGAGTGGATTGATAGCCGTACTCATACCGTCGCCACCAATTACCCGTATCCAAGCATCGTCGCCGACATAGATGGCTGTGGCATTGTCCTGCATACCGCCTATGCCCAAGTTTGGATTGGTGCGCGAATTGGAAAAATTGGCGTAAAATTGTTGGGTTTGATAGCCTCCGTTGCGCCCTGACCAGGATTCGCCGTTGTCTGACGAAACAAAGATGCCCCCATCTGTTACCGCATACACCGTATTGGCATCGAATGGCGAATAATACACCCCGTGGATATCGGCATGCACATAGTCGGTAGGGCCTTCTGGTCCGCCGACAGGCACTTGGCCAAAATCCCAGGCGTACCAATAGGTTTTCTGTTGTAAGCTGACACCGCCATCCGTTGATTTAAATGCATCAATGCCGACATAAATGAGCTGATCAGGATTGTCTGGTTTGATCGCTACATCGTGAGAATACCAGCCTTGGTATTTGGCAACGTCTGAATTGTTGATGTTGATCCAATTTTCGCCGCCATCTTCTGATTTATACAAGCCTATACTGGCAAATATATCGGCCACAGACACATACATCACCTCCGGATTGGAAGGGCTGATGCTAATGAGGGATTTGCCGGTATAATTGCTGGGCAAACCATTTACCAAAGTAAAAGAATTGCCCCCGTTATCGGAACGATAAATACCTCTTTGCGGGCTGTCTAAATTGCCATAAGAAACAAACAAGACATTGGTGTCCAGCGGATGCATTTCAATATCAACGCTCATTTCGATGTCATGGATCAGATTCCAACTTTCACCAGCATCATAACTGCGAAATAAGCCTTCCGTGGTAGCAGCAAAAAGGGTTTGGGTGCGCTGGGGATTGATTACAATATCCCAAACGCCAGTCAGGTCGGTGTAGCTCCAATCGAGCGATTTACTCCAGGTCAGTCCACCATCGCTGGTTTTTAAAATACCCATACCGTAGGAGCCTCTGGTAAGTCGATTGTAAATACCCGGTTGCGCAAAATTGTAATTATAGACCTCTCCTGTGCCGATGTACATGACATCAGCATTGTTAGGATCAATGGCGATAGCCCCTACTCCCAACACGGGATATCCGGTGGGTACACGCTCCCAAGCTTCAACGCCTGCCCCCGCTGTCGTGCTTTTCCAAAGGCCACCGCTGGCCGATCCCGCATAAAGAATCATAGGATCGGTGGGGTGAAAAGCCAAAGAGATGGTTCGGCCACCGATATTTTTAGGCCCCAGCGATTCCCATTCTGGCACCCCGTCACGGAGGGTCAGGGTGTTTTTCCGGGCTTCGAAAGCCTGGTGAAGTAAGTCAGCACGCAAACGCCCATCCGGCCAGGAGCGGTATAAAGCCCACTGTTCCAAGGCATGGGCAGCGCCGCTGATTTTTTCTTCAACCTTTGCCTTTGGTTTATCATCCTGGCATTGGCAAAAAATACCTGCAACAATCAATAGTAGTGCAAAGCGTATATAGGTGTACATAGGAAAAACTTTAGATACCTCCCAAGATACGTGATACTCCAGGAGCGACCTTTCAAAAAGTCGTATTTGTCTGGAAAGAAACAGAAGTAGCTCGTGCGAAAGTTTAAGAATCTTTACTTTCCTGTAGTTCAGCTCGCGGCATTAAAGCCTCTAAGCCATCAATAAGGTGCTCCAAATCCCAGGCTTTTTGAATAGAAAACGGCCCAACCTGGGTTCTCCTCAAGGCGCTGAGGTAGGCGCCACTGTCCAAAGCTTGTCCAAAGTCATGCGCCAGCGAGCGGATGTAGGTGCCTTTGCTACAAGCTACCCGAAAATCGACCTCAGGCAGTTCTACCCTTGTGAGTTCAAAGGCAGCAATATGTACTTTGCGCGGTTCTATTTCTACCCGCTCCCCTTTCCTGGCCTTTTTGTACAAAGGCTGACCATCTACTTTGATGGCGCTGAAGATGGGCGGTACCTGATCCAGATCGCCAATAAAGCGCTGACGGGCTGCATCGAGCAATTCTGGTGTGATATGATCAATGGGAAACGTTTCCTCTATTTCGGTCTCCGCATCAAAGGATGGCGTAGCAGCCCCTAGTACCAGGGTACCCGTATATTCTTTGGGATATTGTTGGAATTCGGCCAGTTTTTTGGTGTACTTGCCCGTGCAGATGATCAGCAACCCGGTAGCCATAGGATCCAGTGTGCCTGCATGCCCTACTTTGATTTTGGAGGTATGGAGGTAGTGCTTGAGTTTATACCGAATTTTATTCACCACATCGAATGAGGTCCATCCCTGCGGTTTATCTACTAAAAGAACTGCTCCGTTGAGAAAGTCGTATCCCGAAAGAGGATTATCTTCGTCGTCGTTCATTAGAAATTAGGTTTGAGAAATGCCCGGGTCTAAGTACGGTAGAAAAACCAATAGACACCCATGGCCACAATCGCTATGATAAAGCAATATACGGCAAAAAAAGTTAATTTGCTATTTTTCACCAATTTTATCATCCATAAGCAGGCAAAAACCCCCGTTAGAAAGGCGGCGACAAATCCTGCCAACAAAGGCAATTGATCTGTATTGGATGCGCCCAATTCCCCATCCATAATATCTTTAGCCATTTTTCCCAAAATCAAGGGTACTACCATCAGGAAGGAAAAACGGGCTGCCCTTTCGCGGTCAATTCCCAACAAAACGGAGGTGGAAATCGTAGCGCCAGAACGAGATATGCCCGGTATAATGGCAATGGCTTGTGCAATTCCCACCCAAAGCGCATCGAGGAAGCCAACTGGTTTTCCAGTATTTTTAGCGCGATCAGCAAAAAAGAGCAACAGCGCCGTCACCATTAGCATCGCTCCTACCAGCAAGATGTTTTTTGTAAATAGCGCTTCGATTTGTTCTTCGAACATCAAGCCGACAAAAGCGGCAGGAATCATCGAAAGGATAATTTTCGAGGCGAAGCGCGTCTCTTCATTCCATTGAAAGCGGAAAAGCCCTTTGAAAATATCGAGGATGTCTTTTCGAAAAACAACAATGGTGCTTAAAGCAGTAGCAGCGTGAAGTGTAACCGTCATGAGCAGGCTTTCTTCTGCGACGCTGTCATCTCCCAGAAAAAACTTTGCCAATTCCAGATGGCCACTACTGCTCACTGGCAAAAACTCGGTGAGGCCTTGAATGATACCCAAGACAATGGCCTCTATGATTTCCTCCATCAGAAGCGTTTAAAAATGGCGTATATTTCGACCACTAGTCCAATTATCATAACTAGCGGTGCTATAAAAGTGCGCCGGGTGCTGTAAATAATAGAATTGTCCCATACATCAGGGCTTGGCATGGCGCCACCCGACATGAGCAGTAGTCCAAGTGCAATCAAACCTGCGCCGGCTAGCATCAAAATATAGTTTTGCTTGCCAAATTCCAGGGCTTGGGTTGGATTGTTTTCCACTGGTTTTCTCTTAGATGTAGTGGCCGCAGCCGACGAAGTAGCAGAGGGCGTAGTGGTAACGACTACCTTTTTTTTAGAAGGCTGATTTTTACTCATATTTTCATATTAATACAAGTCGTCTTCGCGCATTTTTAAATACTTCCGAACGACATAGTAAGTACTCAAGGTGTTGATGAATAATCCAAGTAATAGCAATGCGAGCAACAGCAATCCAAAATCTAGCCAGGAATGCTGCTGGCCAATGCCCGGAATTTGTTTTTGCAGCCAGTTGTTCAACAAAAACAACGCCAAGGCAGCCATGAGTCCGCTCAATAGTCCGTGCCCCAGTCCTTTCAACAAATAAGGCTTGCTGATGAATGACCAGGACGCGCCTACCAATTCCATATTTTTAATCAAAAAACGGTTGGCATACAAAGCCAATCGAACGGTATTGTGGATGAGCACCAAGGCTACCAGAATGAAAAACAAGGCAATACCAATGATGATCCAACTCATGGATTCCAGATTTTCCACAATTTTATTGACCAGGCTTTCCTGATAATATACGTCGTTAACGCTGTCCAGCTCCTTCAGTGATGCCTTTAGTGCTTTCAGGCTATCCTGTTGCATGTAAACCGCCCGGACATTGAACGTAAAAACGTCGTAGAGGGGGTTGGGCATATCCAGCTTGAGAAAATCTTCGCCAAACTCCTCTCGCATCATGTCCGCCCCTCTTTCCTTGCTCACATATTCCAAGGATTCGGCCTTGATGTACTTGCTTTTTTCCAAGGTTTGCCTCAATGCTTGGACTTCCTCCCTTTGTACATCGGGTTTCAATTCCAAAATGAGGTTGACGTTTTCTTTCATTTCCTGAATCAGCAAACGAGCATCCAGCACCGCCATCCCAAATAAGCCCAGCAAAAACAAGACCAGCGCTACGCTTATGATTGCGTACCAATAATTGGGTTTGGTTTTGCCAACACTCGGATTCATTTCGGCCATGTCAATGGAATATTGCGGGGCAAAGGTATAAAATTTACATGTTAGATGTTAGACTTTAGGTGTTAGATGTTAGGCGCGTAAAAATTCAAGCCTCTTGTAGCCAATTTTTCACCTTTGAGCGGCGTTAGGGAAGCAGAAATGATTGTTCAGGCAATTCATTTTTCTGGGGTACTAAAGCAACGAATTCAGCTATATTGACGTAAGAAAAGAGAAGCCTGCCCGAAAAATGCCCAATAACGCTATCGTTTTTTGGTATTATTTTGAAAAGGCTAGACCTTGTTAATCTACTTTCTCTTGTGTATCATTAATTTTCAATTGTCCTATGAGAATACTGATTTTTCTAGCACTTTTCCTCCCCATGTGCTTACACAGCCAAATCACCATCAAAAACGCCTCCTTTGAGGATGAGCCGATGGATGCTTCTGTTCCTACCGGATGGTTTCCTTCTGCGCCTGGCACTACGCCCGATATATTGCCGGGTTACTGGAATGTCTATCTGGATGCCTCTGAAGGTGAAACCTATGTGGGCTTGATTACACGCGACGACGGCACTTTTGAGAGTATTGGCCAGCGTTTGTCAGCGCCACTCCAGGCGAATGCCTGTTACAGTTTTACTTTTGATGTGGCCCATTCTAAGACTTATTATGGGTATGACAAACCACTAAAAGTGCGCATTTGGGGCGGCCAATTGCAACATGGCAAAGACCAATTGTTGATTGAAACGGGATTCATTACAGCCGAAGACTGGCAGGAAATAGCAGTAGAATTTGTCGCCAAAAAACAGATCAATTACATCCTGATTGAGGCTTACTACAAAAGCGGCACCTATTCGTACAAAGGCAATATCCTGGTCGATAACATTTCGATCATCAAAAAGTGTATTCGAGCCTAGCAATTCATTAATCGAAAATTCCTGCCCGCCTGGCTCATTTCATCCACCATTCGGGCAGGAATTTTCGATTAATGAACAAGGATTTTAGAAGTTTTTCACCCACTACCGCATCCCAATATTCTTGGTAATTCGGAAAAACAAACGCGGGAAGAACTGTCGAATATAAATGGCCCATACCTCTTTTTGTCCGACATAGACTTCGCGCCGATTTTTGCGAATGGCTTTTAATGCTATTTGTGCGAACTCATCGGGTGGCAAGCCATTGCGGGTTGCTTCTGCCATTTGATTGTATAGCGATCCATCCCCTTTCAAGGCATTGACACTCACATTGGTATGTACATAGCCCGGGCATATCATCGTGATTTTGATATTCTCTTCAAATACTTCGTAGCGCAAACTGTCAAAAAAACCATGTAGGGCATGCTTGGAAGCACAATAAGCTGATCGGAACGGAATGCCATATTTACCCATGACGCTACTGATTACAACGATCTGACCAAATTGTTGGCTGATCATGATGGGCAATACAGCTTTTGTCAGTGCTACCGCCCCAAAGTAATTGACCGCCATAATTTTTTGATCGACCTCCAGTAAGGTATCTTTGGCCAAAGCCCTTTGTGATACACCAGCGTTGTTGATCAGAATGTTGATGTAGCCGTAATGTTTTAGCGCCCTTTCAACGGCAGCAGGTATGCGTTCAAAATCAGATACGTCTAGCGGTAATATCAAGCACCTAGATTGATCCATTTCTGATAACTGGCTTTTGACTCGAAGCAGTTCCGCTTCATTGCGACTGGAAAGGATCAGCTTGGCACCTTCCTGAGCCAATGCAAAGGCCAAATGCGCCCCTATTCCCGAAGATGCGCCAGTAATCCATATGACTTTGTCGGTAAAAAACATGAAATTAGCTTGGATAATGAAGATAAAAAAACTCCCGAATTGCGAATATAAATCTAAATTATTATTTTCGTCGGGACAAAAGCCATTACTCATTCGTTACTAACCAAATCCATTTCCAAAATAGGTTGCAAGATTACGTCATGAAATCGCTATATTTTATCCGGCACGCGAAATCCAGTTGGGACACCCCCCAACTTCGTGACCACGACAGACCGCTCAACAAGAGAGGGCACAACGATGCCCTTTACATGTCTAAGATGTTAAAAGAAAAGGGTATAAAACCGGACAAGTTTATATCCAGTTCGGCTAAAAGGGCCTTGAGCACTGCGCAATACTTTGCCAGTGCGTTTGGCGTTTCCCACGATGCTATTGATGTAGAAGAAGATATTTACGAAGCCTTTCCAGACGATATTTTAGACATTATTCACAACATTCCAGATCAGTTTCAAACTGTTTTGGTATTTGGACACAACCCGACTTTCACCAGTATGGCCAATTTTTTTTCCGAAGATTTCATCGCCAACGTGCCGACTTGCGGTATTGTCAAGGTAGATGTCTTCACCAGTAAATGGCGGGATGTTAACGAATCGAATGCCCAATTAGCAGATTTTTATTACCCAAAACAGTTCAATATTATCTAGTTGAAGGCGTTTCAAAAAATGAATCGCACAATTGGGTAAAGAGCCAAAAACGTTACTTCTTTTTTCACGAATCGCCAATGATGCAAAAACTGCACTATATTATCTATGCTTTTTTAATGTTGCTGTTAAATGATTGTAAACAAAACCCGGCAATTGATGCAACGATACCGGAAAAAAAGCTGGTTTCCGCTTTAGTGGATTTGCATATCGCAGAGGTCGCGGTCAAATCTTTGCGCGGAGCAACCAAAGACAGTATGTTGAATGTTTACTACGATCAGGTGTTTGAAATACATGGTTTAGACCGGGAAGAAACCGAGGCTTATCTGGAAAAAATGCGCGAAAATCCCGAATATTGGAATGCCCTTTATGAAAAAGTACAGAAGGAGCACGAGCTGTTGGACGCCAAATTGAAAGATGCCGAAACGAAGAAAGAATAATTGGTCATTGTTCACTGTATAACACGATAAAACACTTAACATATTCTTAAAGTAAGAGTTGCCCATAGTCCAAAACGAAACCTTAGTTTTACACCTTCTTAATAAAGCGGTAAAATCTTACGATTGTCACAAACGATGAATGCAGCAAAAATTCTAATTGTTGACGATGAGCCTGATATTTTAGAGTTTCTAAAATACAATCTGGAAAAGGAAGAATACAACGTATTCACTGCGCGAAATGGCATGGAGGGCATCAAAAAAGCCGAAGAGGTGTTGCCTGATCTCATCATTCTGGATATCATGATGCCTAAAATGGATGGGGTGGAAGTTTGCCGCTACTTGCGGTCAAAGCCCGAATTTGACAAAACGGCGATTACCTTCCTCACGGCCCGCGAAGAAGACTACTCCCAAATAGCAGCCCTGGATGTAGGGGGCGATGATTACATCACCAAGCCCATTCGACCACGTGTTTTTTTAAGCCGCATCAAAGCCCTCTTGCGCCGCTCCGAAAGAAACGATCAACAGGAAGAGCCGAATCAACTCACCATCGGGGATCTGATCATCGATAAAGAAAGGGTAAGTGTCATTCGCGGTGAATCGGAAATAGAACTGGCAAAAAAAGAATTTGAACTGCTGTATTTGCTGATCTCCAAACCTGGTAAAGTTTTTTCCCGCGAAGAAATATTCAACAAAGTATGGGGTACCGATGTTATTGTAGGTAACCGTACAATAGACGTACACATTCGCAAACTCCGCGAAAAAATTGGCGACGATTACATAAAAACCATCAAAGGAATTGGGTATAAGTTTGAATTTTAAGAACACGAATAGATGGTGGCACATGGTAAAGAACCCCACTCCTCAGCAGGTCTCCCTAATCATTGCTTTGTCTTTTTCTGTTTCAGGGTTAATCATCAGTAGTTTGCTGGCGCTCTTTTTTTCTGGTTATTTTTTTCACCCCTTATACTTAATCCTGCAAACGGTTCTTTTTTTCGGCATCGCCTACGCCGTTACGGTTTATTACTTGCGCGAATACATATACCGTAAAATCAAAGTCATTTACAAAACCATCCACCGCCATAAAATTGCTCCGCAGGAAAAAGGCAAGATGCTCAACCTAAAAAGTAATATCATCGATGATGTGGAAAAAGAAGTGGCGGAATGGGCCGTTCGCCAGGATGAGGAAATCGAAAAATACAAAGCTTGGGCTGAATACCGCCGGAATTTTGTTGGCGATATTTCCCACGAACTAAAAACACCGATCTTCAATATAGAAGGCTACCTGCACACCCTGCTCGATGGGGCGCTATACGATGAAAAGGTCAATACCAAATTTTTGCGCAAGGCTGCAAAAAACCTGGCTCGCTTAAATACGATAGTAGAAGACCTAGAGGCCATTTCCAACTTGGAGTCTGGCAAACTGGTACTCGAATTGCAGGTATTTGACATCAAATTATTGGTCGAAGAAGTGTTTGAAGATTTGGAAATGAAAGCCAGCGAACGTGCTATCCATTTGGGATTCAAAACGGATGCCGACGAAAATTACAAAGTACGCGCCGATCGGGAAAGCATCCGCCAAGTGCTGACCAACCTGATCAATAATTCCATCAAATACGGCATAGATAATGGCCGAACGCGGGTCGGTTTCTACGATATGGACAAACACATCCTCATCGAGGTGGCGGATAATGGCATCGGGATACCTAAAAAACACATCAACCACGTTTTCGACCGGTTTTACCGGGTGGACAAAAGCCGCTCACGCGCCAGAGGTGGCTCAGGCCTTGGGCTTTCCATCGTCAAACACATCATCGAAGCGCATAAACAAACCATCAATGTGCGCAGCACCCCCAATTTGGGCTCTACCTTTGGATTTACATTAGAAAAGGTGTAGCGGAAGCGTATCGGGGTCAAGATTGCAGCCTTTTATCTTCGGCCATCGCCTCGTTGTAGGCTTTAATGATATGAACCAAATCCTTGAATTGATAACCGGGCATTCCTATTTTAGCGGCCAACTCAGGCACCTGATGCTCGAATAAACGGCGCATTTGACGCTTGAAACCCCATTTTTTCACTTTGATCAGCCTTCTGTTGTTGATCTCCAGCCAATACGAGCTTGATAATTGATGGCTCATGTCGGTTTTTTGCTCCCAATACATATCTGACCAATCGTTCAACAAAGGCTCTTGGTACAAACTGATGTTCTCTTCCTGAACCAAAATGTGCAGAAAGCTCCAATTTTGCTTTAGCAACTTGCTCGCATAAGCCCTGCTATTGCCTGAGTCGTCCACATACACAAAGCCCATTATTTGAAGCGGTTGTATGGCGTACGCCGTTCCAAAATCGTTGATAAAGACAATTTGCGAATACGAACTAGAATGGAATAAGCGATCGATATAGCCGGTCAATTGCCTGCCATTGAGCGTCACCAAATAACCTTTAAAAGGGTCAGCAGCCCGACTGGTCGTACATGCCAACCCCAACAATAGGAGTAGCAATACTTTTTGCATTAGGTTTAGCATTACAATGATGCTCCAATTTAAGCTTTTTTGCTTACAACAGATCGATTAAACGCTGTTTTTGAATAAAACGGACAATTCTCCGCTCATTTCCGCCCCAAAGAAATACTTTTGTACCATTCTATTACCTCAATTGTTTTTCGTTTATGAGTGCGATTACAAAAACTACTGCCGAGCAAAATGCAACCATGCAGCGGTATTATGTATTACAATCAAAAATTTATGACCTGACCCGCTGGGCTTTTCTTTTTGGCAGAAAAAGCATCATCCGACAAATGCCTTTTCAACACGATGCCCCCTTGAAAATACTGGAAATAGGCTGTGGTACGGGCTACAATTTGCGCCGAATGGCCCGTCGCTTTGCCAAAGCCCAACTCACAGGCATGGACGTTTCCTCCCACATGATTCAAAAATCACAGCAAAGTACTGCTCGTTTTGGAGAAAGGGTGCGTCTCATTCAGGAGCCTTACCAATTGGGCGATCCGCGCTTTGCCGGCAGCATGGATTTAGTGCTTTTTTCCTATTCGCTTACCATGATCAATCCGCAATGGTCTGAATTGATCGAGCAGGCTAAAAAGGACTTAAAACCCGGGGGTATCATCGCTGTTACTGATTTTCACGACTCCCGGTTTGGCTGGTTCAAAAGACACATGGGCAGTAATCATGTGCGGATGGATGGCCACCTGGTGCCTTTTCTCGACCAGCATTTTCAATCGCTGAAAAAGGATGTCAAACCAGCCTACGGCGGTATCTGGCATTATTTTGTCTATCTGGGAAAAGCCTGATGAATAGCTGTTGTAATGGTTGTGCAGTTCCTTTACTTATCTTTAGCTATCGTAAAACAGGCCGTATTTGAACGCATAAAATTATCAGGTAACGACGCAGAGGTCTTATTTTTGCCTCCTGTGTTTAAATTCCCTTTCCAAATCAGATCAGGCAAAACAATTTCACCATAAGCAAATCTTATCATTATGGCACAACTGAATTTCGGCGGTGTAGAAGAAAATGTGGTCACCCGCGATGAATTTCCATTAGAAAAAGCACAAGCAATACTGGAAGATGAGGTCATTGCCATCATCGGTTATGGCGTACAAGGTCCGGGACAAGCACTTAATTTACGCGACAATGGTTTCAATGTGATCATTGGTCAGCGTTATCCCTCTGCTACCTGGGACAAAGCCGTGGATGACGGCTGGGTACCCGGCGAAACCCTGTTCGACATCGAAGAGGCAGCCTCCCGCGGCACCATTATTCAATATTTGTTGTCAGACGCTGCTCAAATTGCAGTTTGGCCTACCCTTAAAAAGTACCTGACGCCTGGCAAAGCACTGTATTTTTCTCATGGTTTTGGCATTACTTATAAAGAAAGAACAGGCATCGTACCGCCGCCCGATGTTGACGTCATTTTGGTGGCGCCCAAAGGTTCAGGTACTAGCTTGCGCCGCTTGTTTGTAGCAGGAAAAGGCCTGAATTCCAGCTTTGCCATTTTCCAGGATGCAACTGGTCGTGCGTTGGATCGCGTCGTAGCATTGGGTATTGGCATTGGTTCTGGCTACTTGTTTGAAACCACCTTCAAAAAAGAAGTTTATAGTGATCTCACCGGAGAACGCGGTTCGCTCATGGGTGCTATCCAGGGTTTGTTTGCTGCACAGTACGATGAACTGAGAAAGCGCGGCCATTCTCCCTCCGAGGCATTCAACGAAACCGTGGAAGAGCTGACACAAAGCCTTATGCCTTTAGTGGCTGAAAACGGTATGGACTGGATGTATGCCAATTGCTCCACTACGGCTCAGAGAGGGGCCCTGGATTGGTGGAAAAAATTCCGCGATGCGGTTGCACCTGTATTTGAAGAATTGTACGATAGCGTAGCGACCGGTGAAGAGGCGCAGCGCTCTATCGACTCCAATAGTCAGGCAGATTATCGCCCCAAATTGGAAGAAGAATTGAAGCAGTTGCGCGAAAGCGAAATGTGGCAGGCTGGCAAAACGGTGCGCAGTTTGCGCCCGGAAATGCACGCAAAATTAGTATAAGAGCCTGACATTCATATTGTTGATGGGTTGATATTGGTTGAATCAAAAGGCCCTTATCAACTCATCGCCTTTTATCCGTTATCTATCAGGTTTTCCATTCATCGAAAAAGATATGCCATCGACCATCGCAGCTCCTACGATTTCAGTTGAAAATATTTATAAAGCCAAAGTTCTACTTAGGGAAGTGGCTATCCATACGCCATTGATGGTCAACCATCACCTTTCCGAAATGTTCCAATGCCAGCTCTATTTGAAGCGGGAAGACATGCAAGTCGTGCGTTCTTATAAAATCCGAGGGGCTTACAACAAGATGGCCGGCCTATCGCCGGAGGAATGCTCGCGCGGTGTCGTTTGTGCCAGTGCAGGCAATCATGCGCAAGGCTTTGCCCTGGCTTGTCAGAAAATGCAAATTGTAGGTAAAGTATATATGCCGGCCGTCACCCCACAACAAAAAATCAGAAAAGTCAAACACTTCGGCAAAGAGTGGGTGGAGGTTATTCTTACTGGCGATACTTTCGACGATGCCTACCACGAAGCCAGACAGGATGCTCAGAAAAACGGCTTGATTTTCATACATCCTTTCGATGATGAGCGCATTATAGAAGGACAAGCCACCGTGGGCCTGGAGATACTGGAAGACAGTAAAAAACAACTCGATTACGTGTTCGTAGCCATTGGTGGCGGCGGGCTTATTTCTGGTTTGGGCAGTTATTTTAAACGGCTCAGTCCCAAAACCAAAATCATTGGTGTAGAGCCTGCCGGCGCACCTGCCATGTACGAATCTTTCAAAGCGGGCGAACCCGTTACCCTCCACCAAATTGATAGCTTTGTGGATGGCGCTGCGGTACGCCGGGTGGGCGATCTTACCTTCAAAATTGCGCAACAGGTAGTGGATGATATTGTGCTGGTGCCAGAAGGCAAGGTGTGCAGTACCATATTACAACTTTATAACGAGGACGGCATCGTCGTAGAACCCGCAGGCGCTCTCACGGTAGCTGCATTGGATGCTTATAAGGAGCAAATCAAAGGCAAACAGGTCGTATGCGTGCTCAGCGGCAGTAACAACGACATCACGCGCACAGAAGAAATCCGGGAAAGATCGCTCCTGTATGAGGGTTTGAAGCACTATTTTTTGATCCGCTTCCCGCAAAGGGCAGGCGCTTTACGCGAATTTCTCAACAACATACTAGGCCCAAACGACGATATTACCCATTTTGAATATACAAAGAAGCACAACCGCGAATCGGGTCCGGCCATGGTGGGCATACAGGTAGAAAAGCGGGAAGATTATGAAGCTTTGCTACAACGTATGGATGCCCACAACATCAATTACCAGACCTTGAACGATAGCCGGATGCTGTTTGAGTTGTTGGTGTAGAAGCTAGGCTAGGTCAACCTGAAACCACCCGCCTCCCGCCGAAAGCGGGATTCGCCCGCCCGACCGGATCAATCCGGGCGGGACGACTCCGGATCGGACGGGGGCAGGGCCCGCCCCTCGTACCTCGGTTCGGGCAGGGAAACCAAAGGCTACAACCTATAAACCACCCCTAAATTCAAGCGGTTAGAAAGGCCGATATTCCTGCCTGTCAGCACTTTGGCACCGCCGATAAAAACGCCAAAGTCTTTTACGACTGGAAAATAGAGCGTAGCGCCTACCCTCAACCAATCAGATCCCGCACCGCCGCTGGTATTGCTGTCGATGCCATTGCCAAATGTGTTGTACCACTCTGCCCAGCCTTCGGCAAAATACCACTTGGTGCCGTAGCCAAATCGAAACAGCACTGGCATACTCACCTGAATGGCTTGTAACAAGCGAAATTCCAGCCCACTTTGTGCATGCAAAAAAGCACCGCTTTTAAAATTGTACTGCATCAGGAAACGCCCTTGAAAGGACACCGCCCCTGCCCCAATCGGGTTGTCCGTATTGGTCGGATAAGCGGACAAAGGGAAGCTTAGACCTATAGCAGTGATAGCGCTAAAATTCCCAGTTAGATATTGCTGATATTGATTCCTGTATTTGATAAAAATACCGCCATCCTGCAACCCTCTGTTTACTTCATCTATCTTTAGGTACGGAACGTTGACCAATAAGGCAAAAGTGTCAGAAAATCCATGTTCCACATACAGACTGTATGATTTAGTAGTGAGTGGAGTGGCCATTTTTTCTGCTCCAAAAAGGTATTCGGAAAAATGTTCGATGGAATAGGCGGGCGCTATAACCGTCACTCCCCTGCCAGGCATGAACCCGCCGATGGGGCCTTGTGCCGAAACCGTAGCCGTCATTAAGACATAGAAACAACCAAGAAAAATTCGAATGTGCTTTTTCATGCTTTTGCAACATTAGAGTAGTGTGCAAAAAATTACTTCCCGATTTACCAAAGTCCTTACCCTAGTGGACACACTTAAAATGAACCGTTTAGACCCCTAGGGTAAGGACAAATCGGAAAGTTTAATTTTTCTGCGTTACTATACGCGTCAAATTAAGGCCATTTTTTCTCCAAAAAGTGTCGCTAATTAAACAATCCAATAGATCAAGGCGCTTTCCAGCGCCACTTTTTGAAAAAATCAATCAATTTAACCAAATTTGAAACACTGAAAGCAACGCTGTACAAAACACTGATTCGCCTTCTGACCCATGACTCAGGTTTTTGATCAACGACCGCTTGCATTGAGCGAAATTAAATTATCTTTGACCCTCTTTTAAAATGTGAATTAGCATTGGCCGATAGTCTTGTCATCATACCAACCTACAATGAAAAGGAAAATATCACCCGGATGATCCGCATGGTATTTACTTTAAGTCCATCATTTCATCTATTGGTAGTGGATGATGGCTCTCCTGATGGAACGGCTCAACTCGTCAAAGCCCTGCAACAGGAGTTTCCAGACCGCTTATTCCTACTCGAGCGCGCGGGCAAGCTGGGCTTGGGCACGGCTTATATAGCTGGTTTTAAATGGGGCTTGCAGCAAGGCTATCACTATTTTTTTGAAATGGATGCCGATTTTTCCCACGATCCTAAGGATCTCGTTCGGCTGAGGGAGGCTTGCGCTGAAGGAAAAGCAGACCTTTCCATTGGCTCTCGATACGTCAAAGGGGGGAAGTTGGCCAATTGGCCTTTCGATCGCATCCTGCTCTCCTATGGTGCTTCCCTGTATGTTCGTCTGATTACCTGGATGCCCGTCAAAGACCCGACAGCTGGTTTTATTTGCTACAAGCGTGAAGTGTTGGAAATGATTGACCTCGATAAAATCCACTTTGTCGGTTATGCCTTTCAGATCGAGATGAAGTTTGCCGCCTATCGCTTGGGCTTTAAATTAAAAGAGATTCCCATCACTTTTACCGACCGGATTGAAGGGGTTTCTAAAATGTCGAAAGGCATTGTTCAGGAAGCCATCAAAGGCGTTATCCAAATGCGTTTCAGGAGTTTTTTCTTTTCCTACGCTGTAGAGCCGGTTAAGTAAGCTAAAAACTCTTTTTGGCAGAAATTTTCCCATCATTGATCGAATCTATTCCCTGCTCCAAAAAGCAGTGCCTATTTTCAGCCAGTCAATTCACCGACTTATGATTTTCCTGAGAATACTAAACGAAGCGATTGGGCAGGCCCTGTCCCAATTGCGATCCAACAAGCTGAGGAGTTTTCTTTCGCTGTTGGGTGTTTCTATTGGCATCCTTTGTATTATGGGTGTGCTTTCCGCCGTCGATTCGCTGGAAAACAATATTCGCGGGAGCTTACAAAAGCTGGGCAGCAATATCGTTTACGTACAAAAATGGCCTTGGGCAGACACGAGTGGCGACTGGTGGGAATACCTCAAACGCCCCAACCCCGACCACAAAGACTTTGTTGCTATAGCGGAAAGGGCTGAGCTGCCCCAACTGACCAGCTACCACGTAGTGGTGGGGTTCAGAACCCTGAAATACGAGTCTAGCAGCGTTGAAAATACCCTTTTCATCGCCTGTTCTCAGGAGTTTGCTGAAATGTTCAACCTGAAATTTTATAAAGGCCGATACTACTCCCCTTCTGAATACTTTTACGGCAGTGAAAAAGCTGTGATCGGTTACAAAGTGGCTGAGGAGCTTTTTGGTGCTTTAGACCCTATCGGAAAGACCATTAAAATGTCGGGCCGCAAATTTGAGGTCATCGGAGTAGTAGAAAAAGCAGGAGACGATTTGATCAATGTATTGGACTTCGACGACTGCATCCTTTTGCCCTATACGACCTCCCGCTCGATGGTCAATCTCAAAGCCAACCAGATTTTTGAAACGACCATCAGTATCAAAGCCGAAGAAGGCGTGAATATGCAACAGTTGAAAGACGAGGTAAAAGGCATTATGCGCTCGCACCATCGCCTGCAACCCCGCGAAAAAGACGATTTCTCGCTGAATGAGCTTACCATGATCACCAGCGTTTTCGACAGCATTTTTGGTGTTTTAAACCTTATTGGTATTGTGATCGGCTTGTTTGCGATGCTGGTTGGTATTGTGAGCGTGGCCAATATCATGTTTGTTTCTGTCAAAGAAAGAACCAATATCATTGGCGTGAAAAAAGCGCTAGGTGCCAAACGCTATGTCATTTTGCTAGAGTTTCTGATCGAATCCGTTGTGCTTTGTTTATTCGGTGGCGCCATCGGCCTTTTATTGGTCGTAGTGACCATCAAAGGCGTTTCTTCAGCCATCAATTTTGACATGTACCTGTCTATGAGCAATACGCTCATCGGCATCTTGGTATCTGTGGTCGTGGGCATTATTGCGGGGATTATCCCGGCCTTTCAGGCGGCAGGGCTGGATCCGGTGGAGGCAATGAGGAGGTGAGGAAGTCTCTGGTTTGAAGTCTCAGGTTTCAGGTTTCCCTGCCCGAACCGAGGTACGGGAGGCGGGTGGTTTTTTACCCGGCTGATCCCGCGAAAAACGCGGGAGAAGACGGGCTGGTCTCAGGTTTCAGGACAGGTCAAGTTTTCCTGCCCCCGGCTGATCCCGCGAAAAAATGTGGGAGAAGACGGGCTGGTTTCTGGCGGAGCTTGAAACTAGGGACTTGAAACTCGAAACTCCGCCTAGCCTTAATCTTGCTTAAAACTACTCTCTTTGGTGTACAAAGCGCAACGATTCATCATAGGGAAAAACGTCGAATGTCTTTCCTTCCTTTAATTGCTTTTGCATTTCCAGCCAGAATTTCACATCGAAAATCTCCCCGTGCAATTCATAAAACATATCCCTGATTTCCTTCCTGCCGATCAAAAAGCGGGGAAATTCTTCTGGAAACACATCATTTGGCCCCACATCGTACCAAGGATCATTAGATAGTTCGTCTTCATAATGCCTGGCCGGAGGGATACGCCGAAAATTGTATTCCGTCAGAAAACCAATCTCATCGTAGTCATAGAAAACCACTTTTTTCAGGCGGGTTACACCAAAATTTTTCAGCAACATATCGCCTGGAAAGATATTTACAGCAGCCAATTCTTTAATGGCCTGCCCATATTCTTTGATGGCGTGCCGGGCTTCCTCCATATCTGCCTTTTCCAGGTAGAGGTTGAGTGGAATCATCTTTTTCTCAATGTACAAATGTTTGATTTCCACTGTATCTTCACTGATTTTCACCTTGGACGGTGCTTTGAGTAAAAGCTCGTCGATCACTTCCTGTGAAAAGCGATTCAAGGGAAATTTCAGGTTTTCAAACATGTGGCTATCCGCCATGCGGCCTATCCGATCGTGGAAAAAAACAATTTCGTATTTCTGCTTGACCTCTTGTTCGGTGACCTTTTTGGGTGGCGGGAAGTGATCATTGATGATTTTAAACACCATATTATAAGAAGGCAGGGTAAAAACAGACATGACCATGCCCTTGATACCCGGTGCTATTTCAAATTTGTCCACCGAGCGATCTAAATGGCGCAAAAAATCCCGATACAACACCGTTTTACCGTGCTTTTCAAAGCCAATCGAATTGTAAAGTTCCCCTGTACTTTTTAGGGGTAAAATGGATCCAATGAAGTCCACCATTTCGCTGACGATATCCACGTCCACCAGAAAATAAGCGCGGTTGTAGCTAAAAATCGAGCTGACATCATTGCTTTCCATGAGCAGGGTATCTACGAAAATGCCTTGTTCTTCATGCAAGAGTGGCAGCACAAAGGGAAAAACTTTGTCTTCCAACCACATGCGCCCCACCAGGTAGGCCGATTTATTGCGGTAAAAGACCGACTTGAGCATCTCCAAGCGGGCGTTTTTAGGCAGGCGGTCATAGACACAGAGCTTTTCATTGAGTTTTCCCGTAATCAGGCGCACATCGCGCTCCATGTCTTCCCAAGCCGCATCAAAAGAGTAGAAATAAAACAATTGCCGGATAATGTGGTCAATAGGCTCTACTAAGAAAAAGGTATGAAATATGGGAATAGCCGAACGAAACTCCCGGTAAGTCCCGGTGGCATGAACGAACATCAATTCTTCATCGGCCCCTAAGCCTTTATGGCTGTGGCGAAAAACGGAATTAAAAAAAGTTTCGGCGATGTTGCGGGTATTGAAGTTAAACACTTCTTCGAGGTACATTTCTTTGATGGCTCGCCAGATTTCCTTGTCTGCTGTTTTTTCACCTAAAAAAGCCTGCACGTCATGGGTCGTATTCCCAACCTGATTGCGGTATAGGCTCAAGCGTTCCCTGGCATCGGCTTGAATGCCGTTCCAATCCCGGTTTTCAAATCGAATTTGCGCCCGCTTGGTGATGCGTTTGTTCTGGTGGTAGAAACGCAGGTAAGCCTCCAATATCAGGTGAGCGGTATCGTAGGGTATGAGTTTTTCGAACATTACTCGGGAAGTTTTCCCAAAGCTAAGGATTTGTTGAAAAAAAATGATTGGGAATTATTCAGCAGTATAAGATAAAGCTTAGCTTTTACCCCTATGGATCTGTTCCATTTCCGAGTTAAATCTGTTCGAATAAGCTTACCAAAAGCAATCTGGGGAAAAAACCATTTTGCGTTGCGAATCACACCAAACACTCAAACACTTTTTCCAAAGACACCTGAACGCCCGTAATGGGATCGATTGCCTCGCCCTGGCTAAAGGTATGCTGTTGCTCGTCCGGGCTGATGATGGTGATGGTTTTGATAGGCGGTATGACTACCCAGGCTGATTGTACGCCGGCAGGAAAATACACTTCAAAGGCTTTGCGGATCAGTTCGTCAATGGTTTGGCTGGGCGAGAGAATTTCGATGGTGGTGATGGGCATTTCTTTTTCCCTGGCTTCCATGTCTTTCCAACTGAGTTGTTTTTTGGGAAAAATACAAATATCCGGCGTAAATGCAGGTACTGTATCTAATGTTACTTCTGAGGGTATCTGATAGGTATCTGAGTATTTTGCTTTCAACAAAGCTGAAATTTCAGTTTGAATAACACCGTGAATTCTATTTGGCATGGGCTTGTTTCTTTCGGTTTCATAATCGAAAGTGGTTGTAGGTACGGAGCCTTCCACCAAAACATCTTCTTTCATTGTGCTTCGATTTTTACTTGATGCAACAAATATAGGCTTTTTTCAGGGAGAAATCAAGAGGGAGGATGTTAGGTTTCAGGTTTCCTCGCCCCCGTCCGATCCCGCTGAGCGTATCGGCCTCAGCGGGATCATCCCGCCCGGATGATTCCGGTCGGACGGGCCGGGCGGGCGACTGAAAGGCGGGTGGTTTCAGGCTACGCCATGACGAAAGCAGCCTGCCCCTGTTCGATCCCGCTGATGCATAGGCATGTCATCGGGAGGCGGGCGAATTCGTCAAAGACGGAGGCAGGTAGTTTCTGATGGATACCTAAAAAAAAAGCCGGAGCAATGCTGCCCCGGCTTCTTATCGTCAGTTTTTTACCTAATTCGTCATTTCATCATAATCATCTTTCTCGTCGCTGTGAAATCGTCGGTTTCCAGCGTGTAGTATAGGACACCATCAGTACCCAATTCTGCGCGGGTAAGGTTCAG
Source organism: uncultured Saprospirales bacterium (assembly GCA_937864265.1). Classification (GTDB taxonomy): domain Bacteria; phylum Bacteroidota; class Bacteroidia; order Chitinophagales; family Saprospiraceae; genus CALMIR01. Next base: position 41,555 of record CALMIR010000033.1, read on the forward strand.
AGCATTGTAGCCCTTCGCAAAATCCCCGCGGTAGATACGGATCACTTTGCCCGTTACATCGTGTATCTTCAAGCTGGCCTGTGTGGCCTTAGGCAAGTAGAAACCGATGCTTGTGTGGTTCACAAACGGGTTAGGCGTATTCTGGTACAGTTCGTAGTTCTGAGCTACCATTTGACCGGTATTGAACTCGAAGGCAACATCCAGCAATTCGCCAGCTACGTTGTAGGCTTCTGCTTGGGTATAGCGCGAACTTACCCGCATCAGGTCGCTTATGTAGCCATCGGCAGTAGCTTCGAAGGTCAGGCTGAACAGCAGCGGATTATTATCAGTTTGCGTCCAGTATTCGCTTTCGGTGAGGTTCCAGGAAGTGGTGATCATACCTTCTTCCGCGTAAACCAGTCCGAAGTTACCTTCTTTGGTCAATCCGTGTGACATATCTACCAATCTCAACGCCGTTTCATCGAAGGCCAGGGTAAACTGGTAGCCCAGTATCTGGCTGATGTCTTTGGCGTAGAAGCTGGCTTGTACGGTTTCACCGGATTTCACCTGCTTGTCTTCAGTGCTCAGTACAAAAGTACCCTTTATGTCGCGATCCTCGATGGTTTGTAGGCTGCTAGCCACAGCGTCCATGCTCACATCACCGATTTTCACCGCTACGAAGTCTGCATTGCTCAAGCCTCCATCTGGCAGGTCGTTGACACTGATCGCTTCAGGGAAGTCTTCCTGCCATGGATTCGATGGATTCGGGAACACATAATCGCGCTCTACGAATCGCCAGCTGGTGTTGTTGCTGAAAGCGATGTCAATGGACAGGATGAGCTTGCGCAGCTCGATCATATCCAGTGTGGTAATGCTTTCGGTGCGGTTCACGTCGGCAGCGATGCGTTTGTATGGGCTATCTAGGAATTGTACACCCAGGATATGCTTGCTGATCAATACCAAGTCGAAGGTAGAAACACCGTTCAGGTAATCGCCATCGCGCTGTGGTGTCACGGTATAATCGTAACCATATTGCAAGTCGTCGAATACATACCAGCCAGTCGCATCGGTTACCATATCGGCAGAAGGCTGACCATTGAGCGTTACGAGTACGTCTTCAACGGTTTCGTCTTCTTCCGTGGTGATCAAACCTGCGATCAAGGCGTTTGGTTCTGGCGTACACTGGTTGAAGTTATCGGTCACCAGGGTGTAGGTTTCGCAGAAGTCAGCGTTACCTGCGCCATCCCATGCCCAGATTTCCAGCACCACCGTACCCAAGTCGTCGCATGTCAGCACGATAGCAGTAGAGTCGATATTAGCCGGATCGCCAATTCTGTTGATGGAGTACGTCACCGGACCGGAACAGTCTTCAATCGGCGAAGCGATGAAATCAACCGCCCAAATGGCCATACGACCTTCATCAGGTATATCGTCTCCGTCCACGTCGAATGGCATCAGTGTCGTCGCCAATCCGTTGATACAAATTGGAGCAGGTGCCTTGCAGTCTTCCACGCAGAATGGTAGTATTTCACTGGTCGTATTGCCACAACCGTCTTCTACGTGTACTTCAAAAGCATGGCATCCAATCGGATAGCTGCCGCTGATCGTGTAGTTCGGATAAGTACCGCTCAACACACCTGCGTTGGTCAAATCTGCGTCTATCGTGCCATCTGCGTTTTCATCCAAGAAAATCTTGATGACCAAATCTGTTGGCGTACAATCTTCTGTGATCACAAAAGGATAAGTCACCAAGCCATCGCAATTCTCATTGTCCAATGAACAGAAGGCCGCAGGTTGTGTGAATGCAACTTCAGGATCAACTGTGTCATAAACCTTCAAATGTTGCGTATATTGATAGTAACCACCCGCATAATCCGCTTTGCGCCAGAAGTCGTCAAATCCGTTACAAACGTTCTGGAAGGCCAGCGGTACGTTGTTCTCTTCTGTTTCGTCGTTGTCGCGGTCAATGAAGGTATATCCGCTTGGACGGTGCAGCACCCATACGGCTTCGTCGCCAGGCTGGTTGTCACAATCTTCATCGCGGCTAACGATGAATGGATCGCTTTCGCCATCGTACTGACACCAGTTGATGACTTTCCAGGTACGGAATACTTTGTAGCACTCATCGCCGGAAGCGGAGAGTATTTCATCGGTATGGCCAACTGCCAGCAGATCGCAAGCTAGTTCGTTGTACAGTACGCTGTCGGCATTGACTACCCCACAAGTACCTTCGTTGTCGGCTGGGAAGCGGATTTCGAAGTTGTGTACCTCGTTGATGGTGATCGTTTGCTGACAAGCATTTACACTGATGTTATCGTATTGGTCGCGAGCCTGGAAGCGGCGAACGATGGTGCCAAATCCACAATCGTGCAGGTTGACAATCGGTGTCAACTCTTCAGGTGTAGCTTCGCAATTGTCGTCCGCGATGGCCACGCCAAAGAGTTCTTCCAGTTGTGCCAAGTCTGTTGCATCAAAGTCATAAGGCAATTCATCGCAGCCTACCGTTACATCGTGCGGTGCTGTACAGTAAGGACGAACTTTGTCTTCCGGTACTACGGTCAGCCAGCAAGTATTAATGTTGCCGGAGAGGTCTGTCACCCGCATTTCAATAGTGATCGTATCAGCCACATCGCAGCAGAATAGATCCACATAGTCGCCCCATGCCGACCAGCCATCTCCACAAGTGAAGTTATCCTGGTCGAAATTGTCGCGGCGTACCTGTATGCTTGCGATACCGCAGTTGTCAGAAGAACCTTCGTTAATGTCGGCAGCATAGATTCTGGCATATCCGTCACCGCCAATAGAGACATTCAGGTCTTCGTTGCAGATCGCTACTGGTTCTACCTGATCTTCTACCACAAATGGACAGTAAACCTCGGCGGTGTTGCCACAATCATCTTCTACGACGTAGCGGAACCAGTTATTGCCAGCAGGAACACTGGTAACATAACGGTTAGCAGCATCGTGTTCGAGTGTAGCCAGTACAATGGTATCTACTATGGTTTCGACATACAAGCCATATTGATCGTAGATGTCCACCAGTATGGTATCCAGTACTTCGGTATAAATCGTCCAGTCGGAGCAGTTGTCACTTACATCTGGCAGCGGTACATCTATTGCAGCTACGCAGGAGAACGCTCCTGTAGAGTAAGTCAACACATCCGGTTCGCCATCCCAGTCGTAGTCAGCTGATGGGCATACTACTTCAGGAGCAGTGAAATCACCTACCTTGATGATCTGGTTGTAGATAATAGAACCTGCCGGATCGCACCAGTCAAGGATATTCCATTCGCGGATAAACTTGAAGGTGCCTTCACAAACTTCAATTCTACTGTGATCTTCATAAGCCGCACCGATATTGCAGTATTCCTGATCCAACAGATAGATGCCGAAAGCAGTCTGTATGAATGGATACCCGGTAACGGATGGATGCGGATTGCCATTTGGCAAAGTTTCAAACTGTTCATCACACTCGATTACTGCGGTAAATGGTGGCAGATGTACATCGTCCAGCGTTGGCTTGCGGAAATTGATTTCCTGTACACAACTGGCTGAATTTCCAGAACCATCGGTAGCAGTAAAGCTGCGCAAGATGCTCACTGGTGCGCAATCGCCATCGTCGTCAAATACCACATCTGTAAACGTAATGTCTATATCGCTCGGATCCGTACAGTTGTCGGTTGCAGTGGCATAGCCAGTGTATTCCAAGCTAGATATCTGATCCAACACTTCGTCAATATCTGTGCAGATCAAGTCGTAAGTGATCGGCACTTGTACGGTTGGTAAGCCAACAAAATTGGTCACTTCCGTGGTCGTCCAGTCGGGGTTGGTAATCACCGTGGTGACGTACTCGCCCAACCAGCCGTCGCCGCTTTGGCTATATACATTCCAGTTGTAGCTACCTGTCTGATTGGCTGTCCAACTAGAGGAAAGCAGGTAGTAGGTCTTATCTTGCTGCAACTGGAGGCTGATGCCAAACAGCGGATCGAAGCTGGCCGTGCCACCACCTGTAAATACATCGTCGGATTGAGCGATGATGTTTTCACAAGGGTTGGCTGGATCGAAGCCACCAGCGTAAAGTGCACCGAAACCATCGCCCCATGCCGAGTTCATCTCGAAGGTATAGTAATCGGTTTGGTTCACCTGGAAGCTGATCAACTCGTAGTGATGGTCGCCTGCCTGAGGGCTGGCTTCCAAGAAGCAAGAGTAATCGGCCAGATCAATTACCGGATCGGCTGTATCCAGGCTACCAGTCAATTGATGTACAGACTGATCTACCGTCACATCGTTTGCCGTAGGCGGACAAGTGATGATCGGATTCTTCTTGTCTTCCACTTTCAGCGTACCCCAACAGTAGTTGTTACACATTGGATCTTCCACTTTTACAAAGAGGGTCATTCCAACGTGGTTTTCATTGACTACATTTCCAATATCGTTGCCCAACAGGTCAATGATATGTACTTCCAGTGAAGAGTAGCAGGGCAGATCACCTTCCAGGATATTATCCACAGAAACCGTTGCCTCGCAGTTTTCGCCCAAACTGATGTTCACATCAGCGTTGCAAACCAGGTTCTCAATATTGACTACCTCTATGGTCAGTATAGCCGATACAGATACGCAGTTGTTCACGCCGGGTATGGTGTACTGGAATTCATAGAAGCCTGCTGGCAAGCCAGTAACTACTACCATGCTTGGGTCACTCAGGTCTAAGCCAGTACCGTCCAAATCTGTCCAAACACCGCCAGGGTATGGGTTGCCTTCCAGCGAACCAAAGAGGTCAACAATAGCTTCTGCTTCAGCACAACCCAGACATACAGAGATTTGTGTGTCTTCACCAGGTGTTTTGTAGCAATCTACATCCACCAGTGCGCCGTCGTGATCGTCTTCGTCACCGCCTTCGTTTCCGTTGCCAGTGATTTCATCGTCGTTGACGTAAAGGTCGTTATCTGGATCATCATCCGGGGTAGAGTCAATATCTTGAACAGGTGTGCCATTTTCATCTGTTGCAAAAGCTATTTCTGCAAAGTTGAACAAGTCTTGTCCCTGCTCTACGTTCGGATCAACGATCAGTTGAATTTCTACCGTGTAGCTGAATCCTGGCTGCAAGCCACCCGCAGGCAGTTCGCCTTGTGCCACGCTAAGCGTCGTAGTAGCGTATCCATCAACAGCATTCAATGCCCAGTTCGGGTTGATGGCCTGGCTAAACAGGAAGCCATCCGGCAGGTAATCCACTACCTCGATGTTATCGGCTGGTATCTGTCCTTGGTTGAACACCTGGATGTTGAAGGTGATGGTATCGCCAGGGTTGACGATATTGCTCTGTCCTTCATCCAGTTGCTTGATCAAAGCTAAGTCAAATACTTCGATAACAATCGTTTCTTGATCGTGGTCGTCTTCGTCCTCACCGTTGTTGCCATTACCGCTGATCTCGTTATCCTGGAAGTAATCGTCATCATCTGGATCGTCGTTTGGCGTCGAATCCAAATCTATTTGCGGATCGCCGTTTTCATCGGTCGCACCTGCTATTTCAGCCAAGTTCGAGATGCTAGTACCTGGTGCCAGCGGGCTATCTACGGTCAAGTAAATATCCACTGTCACAGTTTCGCCTGGCAATAATCCGCCTGTCGGCAAATCGCCATCAACTACGCTCAGGGTCGTACTGGCTATACCACCGTTGATGCTCCAATCTGGGTTCTGTGCTGCTGCAAAATTCAATCCGGCAGGAATGTAATCCACCACCTGGATATTGTCAGCAGGCAACATGCCTTGGTTGAACACCTCAATGGTAAATACCACTGTTGAACCCGGTTCTACATAAGGACTCTGACCATCACCCAGTACTTTTACCAATGCCAGGTCAAATGCCTCTGTAATGAGTACCGCTATATCGTGGTCGTCTTCGTCGCCGCCATTCAGACCGTCGCCGTTGATGTCGTTATCCACGAAATAGTTGTCATCATCCGGGTCGCTGTTCGGCGTAGAGTCAATATCATCTTGCGGATCGCCATTTTCATCCGTCGCCGAAGTGATTTCAGCCACGTTGACCAAATTAGTCCCTTGCGGCAATGGTGATGCAATCACCAACGTCAGGTTAACTTCTACCGTTTCACCCGGCGCCAAACCACCCGCTGGCAAGTCGCCTTGAGCCACACTCAGTGTCGTTATTACATCGCCGGATGCAAACACCCAATCGGGGTTGAGCGGCCCATCGAAGAACATACCATTTGGCACATAATCGGTTACCACGATGTTGTCCGCAGCAATCATGCCCTGGTTGATTACCTGGATGCTGAAGTTCACAGTATCGCCTGGCTCAACCAGCATGGATTGTCCATCAGCCAGCAACTTGATCAAAGCTAAGTCAAAGGATTCGATGAAAATCTCAGCCGGGTCATGGTCGTCTTCGTCGCCGCCATTCAAGCCATTTCCATCTATATCATTGTCTTGCAAATACAAGTCGTTGTTTGGATTCGAATCTGGTGATGAATCTACATCCTGTTGCGCATCGCCGTTTTCATCGGTGGCAGAAGAAATTTCTGCAAAGTTCACCAATGATGATCCAGCGGGCAGTGGCGAATCCAAAATCAAGGCTATCTCCACAGAAGCAGTAGCACCTGGTTGTAAACCGCCTGTCGGCAAATCACCATCAGCTACCCGCAGCGTCGTACGGAAATTACCGAGCGAAATCGTCCAGTCTGGGTTCAATGGCCCATCAAAATTCATACCATCTGGTATGTAATCGGTCACTGCGATGTTATCCGCTGCGATAGTACCCTGGTTGACTACATGAATGGTGTAGTAAACCGTATCACCAGGCTCAACAATAGCTGACTGACCGATACTCAACTCCTTGTACAGTGCTAAGTCGAAAGCCTCTGTCTGGATCGTTGCGCCATCGTGGTCGTCTTCGTCCTCGCCATTGTTGCCGTTGCCGCTTACGTCGTTGTCGTTGTTGTAAACGTCGTTATCTGGATTATCATCTGGATCAGAATCCAAATCTGTTTGGTCATCACCATTGTCGTCGGTAGCCGCTACAATTTCTGCAAAGTTACTGATGCTAGTACCTGCTGGTAAATCATCGTCTAAGGTTAAGTAAATGCTGACTTCAACCTCTTCACCTGGCAACAAACCGCCTGTCGGCAAATCGCCATCGACTACAGACAAGGTTCTTCTCACTGTATTATCAGCAGATAGATAACTCCAGCCTGCATCGTCGTTGCCTAGAATACCACCTTCGTAACTCATCAAATTCGGGATGTAATCCACTATTTCGATGTTATCGGCAGCGATCATGCCCTGGTTGATTACGCGAATCCGGTAATGGATCGTATCACCTGGTTCAACGCCCAGTGGCTGGTCGTTGGCCAACAACTTGATCAAGGCCAAGTCAAAGGCTTCCGTTGTGATATCTGCATAATCGTAATCATCGTCATCTTCACCAGGGTTGTTGCCATTGCCATTGACTTCGTTATCGGCTGTAGTGGTATCGTCATCTGGATTCATATCGTATTCAGAGTCCACATCTATCTGTTCATCGCCATTTTCATCCGTAGCATCACTGATTTCAGCTATGTTTCGGATGCTTGTCATTGGAGGCAATGGATCATTCAGAGTCAGATACAGGTCCACATCAACCGACTGTCCCGGTGCTAATCCACCTGTCGGTAAATCGCCTGCTGCTACGCTTAATGTCCGTGTAATCGGTCCATTCACTGGGCCAGACCAAGCACTGTTGCCTGTTATGCCAGCTTCAAAGGTCATATCAGCAGGTACATAATCGGTAACTTCGATATTATCCGCTGCTATATCTCCCTGATTGATGACCCGAATTCGGTAATGTATGGTATCACCAGGTTCTACCACATCCCTTTGTTCAGGTGACAACAGCTTGATCAAGGCCAAGTCGAAGGTCTTCGTCGTGATGACCGCTATGTCGTGGTCGTCATCGTCTTCGGCTGGGTTGTTGCCGTTGC